>NZ_PDJK01000001.1:674343-1011514 GCF_002564045.1 Amycolatopsis sulphurea
GCCAACGCGGTGAGCACCGCCTCCCACAGCGGCTCGTGCGCCGGCCGGGCCAGGAGTGCCTCTCGCAGGCGCTCCTGCTGCTCGACGATGAACGAGCAGACCGCTTCCTCCTTGCTCGAGAAGTAGTTGTTGAACGTCCGCGGGGACACGCCCACCTCGCTCGCGATGTCCTCCACCCGCACCTGGTCGGCGCCGCGTTCGAGGGTGAGCCGCAGCGCCGCCTCGGCGAGCGCACGGCGGGCCGCCTGCTTCTTGCGTTCACGCAGGCCGGGTCGCGAAGGGGAGGACACGACCGCGAGGGTAGCAAGAAAAATTGCGGGGCGCGAAGAATTATGCGGTCCGCGAAACTTTGTCCTCGATTCTGCTCACTCAGGGTCACCGATGCGCGGTTCTCCGGTGCGCCGGGTGGGTTCGCGAGGTGCGCGGACTGTCGCACCGGGACGATCCCGGCTACGGTTGTTACCGAGCGTGAGTACGTATCGGCGACCGGTGGAGGTGCGCGGCATGCGGTCGATGTGGAAGGGCTCGGTCTCGTTCGGGCTGGTCAACATCCCGATCCAGCTGTACGCGGCCACCGAGAACAAGAACGTGTCGCTGCGGCAGGTGCACGTCGCCGACGGCGGGCGGATCCAGTACAAGCGGTTCTGCACTGTCGACGGCGAGGAGGTGCCCTACGCCGAGATCGCCAAGGGCTACGAGCTGCCGGACGGCGAGATGGTGGTGCTCACCGACGCCGACCTCGCCGAGCTGCCGCTGCCCACCCAGCACGCGATCGACGTGCTGGAGTTCGTGCCGCTGGAGTCGATCGACCCGATCCGCTTCGACCGCACGTACTACCTGGAGCCGCAGAAGAACGCAGTGAAGCCGTACGTGGTGCTTCGTGACGCATTGCACAAGGCGGGCCACGTGGCGATCGCGAAGGTCGCCGTACGCCAGCGAGAGAGCCTCGCCCTGCTTCGCGTGGTGGACGACGTGCTGGTGATGACCACGATGCTGTGGGCGGACGAGGTGCGTACGCCGGACTTCGGCTTCCTGCGGGAGGACCCGCCCCAGGTGCGCCCGCAGGAGCTGACCATGGCCGGCTCGCTGATCGATTCGCTGTCCGAGCCGGTGTTCGAGCCGGACAAGTACTCCGACAGCTACCGCGAGGCACTGGAATCGATGATCGAGACGAAGGCGGGCGGCGGGGAGACGGCCCGCCCGGCGACGCAGGGGGAGAAGGCCGAGGTGGTCGACCTCATGGCGGCCCTGGAGGCGAGCGTCTCGGCGGCGAAGAAGTCCCGTGGCCCGGCGAAATCGGGCAAGACGGGAGCCTCCGGCGAGAGCGGCGAAAGGACCCGGAAGAAGACGGCGTCCCGCACGCGGCGGCCGAAGAGCGCCTGATCGCCCCGCGCCCGCTGGGGCCCGGCAAAGTCGGCGTGAGGGGCCCTGCGCAGCCTGCGGAGGGCTGTGAAGGGGCCCTTCACGGACTCAGAGTCCGTGAAGGGCCCCTTCACAGACCTGAGACAGGTCCGGCGCACACCACGAGGTGGTCGCGCATCTCGAACACGCGCACCTCGAACACAACCGCATCGCTCGCTGCCAGGCGCAATCGATCGAGAGGGCAGGCACCGCCCATGATGACGCGGCAGCCACGGCTCTCTGCTGATCACAGGCCCTTCGGCCAACTTTGCCGGGACCCTGGCCCCGCGCCCGCTGGGAGAAGCGGCTCGCGGTTTTGGCGAGGTCGGTGCCTGTGTACGGGTGACTTCGGGGTCGTGGTGCCCCGGGTATGTGCGTGTGCCGCGCGGATCTGCTGCGGCTGCGGTGCCCGGCGCGGGTGCGGGACTGTCGGTTTTCCTTGCTGCCGCCGGAAAAATGCCCGGCTGCGCGTCGGTGTGGCGGGTGATCCGTTGCCGTGGCGGATCAGGCCCCGGCCTGCGGTGTCGCGTCGTCCCGGTCGTCTTCGCCGCATCGGGTTCGCGACCAGCATCACCCGTCGGTGTGACGGCGATGACCAGGCCGGTCTCCGGGGCGGCCCGAGGGCGGCGCCGACACGCCGGGGGTATGCCGGGCGGGGCGGGGTGCCGGTGGTACCAAGGAGCCGTCCGGCGCGGGGCGCACCCGGTGAGCGGCCCGGCACGGACGTGACGCGGAAGGCGGCTCGAATCATGGAATGCGCGTTCTGCACCGACGGCATCGACCATTGTCACGGCACCCTGGTCGTCCATCCGGACGGCGGGTACGCCGAGTGCACCGATCCCTGCTGCGAGGATCTCGACCGGGTCCGGCACGGACTGATCGTGGACTGTCACGCCGTGGACCCGGCGTGCGGCTGTGTCCCGGCGGCGCTCCCCGCGCCGGTGCTGCGCCGCGCTTCTTGAAAGGGTTTCGCGTTACGGGTTTCGTGGCGAAACGCCTGTCAGGTCCGTGATCCTTACCCGATCGTGTGCGCCGCCGTGTACAAGCGGCTTGGCGGTGTGCTAACACTAACGGGGTCCTTCGGCTCTCCCTCCCCCTCGGAGCCGGAGGACCCTTTTCGTCCCCCGGCTCCGGCGCAGGGTCCCGGCAAAGTTGGTCGAGGACCGTGATCAGCAGAGTGAGCCGTGGCGGCCGCGTCATCATCGACGGCGCCTGTCTTCGTCGTCGATTGCGCCCGGCAGCGGGCGATGCGGCGGTGTTCGAGATGCGTGACCACCTCGTGGTGTGTTGCCGGACCGGTTTCGGGTCTGTGAAGGGGCCCTTCACGGACTCTGAGTCTGTGAAGGGCCCCTTCACAGACCTTCACGGACCCTCCGCGGGCTGTGCAGGACCCCTCACACCGACTTTGCCGACACCTGCCGGCTCCGGCGCGGCCTCCTCCGGCGGGTCAGTAGCGGTAGTGATCCAGTTTGTAGGGCCCGTCCACGTCGACGCCGAGGTACTCCGCCTGCTCCGGGCTCAGCCGGGTGAGCCGTGCGCCGACCGCGGCCAGATGCAGCCGCGCGACCTGCTCGTCGAGGTACTTGGGCAGCCGGCGCACCCCCACCGGATGGTGGCCGGGCCGGGTGAACAGCTCGATCTGCGCCAGCACCTGGTTCGCGAACGAGGCGGACATCACGAACGACGGGTGCCCGGTGGCGTTGCCGAGATTCATCAGCCGGCCCTCCAGGGTCCCGGCAAAGTTGTTCGAGGACCTGTGATCAGCAGAGAGTGAGCCGTGGCTGTCGCGTCATCATCGACGGCGCCTGCCGTCTTCGTCGATTGCGCCCGGCAGCAGGCGAAGCGGCGGTGTTCGAGCTGCGCGACCACCTCGTGGTGTGCGCCGGACCTGTCCGGAGGTCTGTGAAGGGGCCCTTCACAGACTCTGAGTCCGTGAAGGGCCCCTTCACAGACCTTCACGGACCTCCGCGGTCGGCGCAGGGTCCCTCACACCGACTTTGCCGACACCCTCAGCCGGCCCTCGGACAGCACGATGATCGCGTGCCCGTCCGGGAAGGGCCCATTCGTGCACCTGCGGCTTGATCTCCGCCTTCCGCACGCCCGGCACCTTCGCCAGCCCGGCCAGGTCGATCTCGTTGTCGAAGTGCCCGACGTTCGCCACGATCGCGTTGTGCTTCATGCGGGCCATCTGCGCGGCGGACACGATGGCGCGTCCGCAGGTGGTGGTGAGGAAGATGTCCGCGCGCTCGACCACCTCGTCCAGTTCGACCACGTCGAAGCCGTCCATCGCGGCCTGCAGCGCGCAGATCGGGTCGATCTCGGTGATCACCACGCGCGCGCCCTGCCCGCGCAGCGCGGCGACGGCGCCCTTGCCGACGTCGCCGTATCCGCAGACGACCGCGAGCTTGCCGCCGATCATCACGTCGGTGGCGCGGTTGAGCCCGTCCACCATGGAATGCCGGATGCCGTAACGGTTGTCGAATTTGGACTTCGTCACCGAGTCGTTCACGTTGATCGCGGGGAAACGCAGCGCGCCCTGCTCGGCCAGCCGGTAGAGCCGTTTGACGCCGTTGGTCGTCTCTTCGGTGACACCACGGACCTCTTCGGCGATGCGGGTGAACCACCGGGGGTCGTCGGCGAGGCTCTGCGCGAGCGTGCGCAGGATGATCCGGTATTCTTCGGGATCGTTCTCGTCCGGCTGCGGTACCGCGGCCCGCCGCTTCGTACTCCGCTCCTTTGTGGACGAGCAGGGTGGTATCGCCGCCGTCGAGAATCATGTTCGGCAGTGCGCCGCCGGGGAAGCGGAACACCTGATCGGTGCACCACCAGTATTCGCCGAGGGTTTCGCCCTTCCACGCGAACACGGCGGAACCGGCCGGACGCTCGGCGGTGCCGTCCGGGCCGGCCACGACCGTGGCGGCGGCTTCGTCCTGGGTGGAGAAGATGTTGCAGGACACCCACCGCACCTCGGCGCCGAGTGTCTCGATCAGCACTGCGGTCTGCACGGTCATGTGCAGCGATCCGCGCGCCGCGCAACGGTTTCGTCTCGGCGAACTCGCGCTGGAGCGCCATCAGCCCGGGCATTTCGTGCTCGGCCAGGCGCAGCTGCGTGCGTCCGGCCGCGGCGAGGGACAGGTCCGCGACGGCGAATTCGAGATCGCCCGCGGTCTGCACCCCAGGGTTCTTGAGAACAGCGTTCATCAGCGCAGGGTTCATCGGTGGTTCCCTTTCCGGGTCCGCGGAAGTACAGGCCAGGGCAGGAGGCCGCGCGGAATCCGGGGAGCACGAGCACCGGACACGAAGGGCGCCTCCTTCGCAGGAGGCGCCCTTTGCTCGGTTACGCACGAGCCGAGCGTGGCGGGAAACCCCGTCGCAGCGCCTCTCGGCTCGCGGGCCAGGGTGTCGGCAAAGTCGGTGTGGAGGTCTGTGAAGGGACCCTTCACAGACTCTGAGTCCGTGAAGGGCCCCTTCACGGACCCGAAACCGCGCTGGCGCACGCCACGGGGTGGTCGCACACACCTCCGCATCGGCCGCTGCCGGGTCCCCGACCAACTTTGCCGGAACCCTGGCTCGCGGGCCGGGCGCGCCGGGATCCGGCTTGGCAACCGCCGGGTGGCGCTGTCAAGCGTCCGGCGGCCGGGGGAATTCGGCCCGGACCCCGAGCAGCCGCACCGGCCTTCCGGACGGGAACCGGCCGAGCAGTTCCCGCGCCGCGCGGGCGAGCACGGCGGGATCGGACGACGGTTCGGGCAACGTCATGCTGTGCGTCTGGGTGAAGAACGGCGCGAATCGGACCTTCACCGCCACTCGCGCGGCCGGGCGCCCTTCGCCGGCGACGTCCTGCGCGACCCGTGCGGCCAGCACGTCGATCTCTTCGGTGATCCGGGCCGGGTCGGTGAGGTCTTGCGGATAGGTCGTTTCCCGGCCGTGGGAACGGGCGACGTACGGGGTCGCGCTCACTTCGGCCTCGCCGATGCCTCCGGCGAGCAGCCGGTACCACGGACCCATCCGCGGCCCGAACCGCGCGGCGAGCTCTTCGGGATCGGCGCCCGCGAGTTCGAGCACGGTGGGGTAACCGGCGGCGATCAGCTTCTTCGCGGTCTTGCGGCCGATGCCCCACAACGCGTCCGGGGCCCGCGCGGCCATGACGTCCCACCAGTTCTGCCGGGTCAGCCGGAAGATCCCGGCCGGCTTGGCGAACCCGGTGGCGAGCTTGGCCCGCAGCTTGTTGTCGCCGATGCCGACCGAACAGGACAGCCCGGTCTCCTCGGCGATCCCGCGCCGGATCCGAGCCGCGAGCGCCTCCGGATCGCCGGTGTCCGTGCCGAGGAACGCCTCGTCCCAGCCGAGTACCTCGACCACCACCGGGAACTCCCGCAGCCGGGCCATCACCCGGTCCGAGACCTCCTGGTACACCGGCCCGTCGACCGGCAGCAGCACCGCATCGGGGCAGCGTTTCATCGCCAGCCGCAAAGGCATCCCGGAATCGACCCCGAACGCCCGCGCCTCGTACGACGCCGTGGCCACGACCGCGCGCGCCGCCGGATCCCCGGTGCCGCCGACGATCACCGGTCGCCCGCGCAGCTCGGGCCGCCGGGCCACTTCGACCGCGGCGAGGAACTGATCGAGATCGACGTGCAGGACCCAGTCGGACACCTTGCCAGTGTGCGGCGTGCGGGTGGGGTTCGCAGGGGGACTGTCCGGTGGAGCCGCGGAAGCGATCCGGTGCTGCACGGTCCCGTCCGCGAAGATCCCGGCGCGCGAAGCGATTCCCGGCCACTACGGTGGCCAGGGTGTCGGCAAAGGTGGTCGAGGACCCGTGATCAGCAGAGAGAGTCGTGGCTGCCGCGTCATCATCGATGGGTGCCTGCCCTCTTCATCGATTCGCCCGGCAGCGGGCGATGCGGAGGTGTTCGAGCCGCTCGACTACCTCGTGGTGTGTGCCGGACCTGTCCCGGGGTCTGTGAAGGGGCCCTTCACGGACCTTCACGGACCTCCGCGGTCTGCGCATGGCACCTCACGCCGACTTTGCCGACACCCCGCTACGGCGGCAGTGAGGCGGTCGCCGCGGTCACCGGCGTTCGCGGAAGTGGGCGAGGTGCGCGACGGCTCCGCCGGCCGCGGCCAGCAGCGCGCACAGTGTCAGCGCGGGACTCGTGGTGAGCAGCCCGGCCGTCAGCAGTCCGGCGGCGGCGACGTCGAGCAGCACGGTGAGCACGAGCAGTGGCGCGGTCGAAGGGATCGGCTTGCCCCGGCGGAGCGCGGTGGCCAGCGCCGGGTCGGCGGTCTCGAACCAGTGCTCGATCTTGTCCAGCTCGGCACGTTCATCGTGACTCAGCATGGAGGTCTCCTTCGGCCCGCCCACCGTTGCCGGGAAGGTACCCCCGCGCGCCCGCCGCGAACCGCGATTCACCCGGCTGCCTCGGCGCGGCGCGCTGCGTGTCACCGGTGCTCACTGTGTGTACCCGCCGGCGCGGAGGATAGGGCCGGATCAGCGAATCGTGCCCTCGCGGCGGGTACGTTGCGGAAGTCCACAGCGGACAGTCCACAGTGGCCAGACCGCGGCGAGCGGGCCCGGGTGGCGGTGACCTGAGGCTGCCAGGGCGGGTTCTGCCACACGCCGTGATGCATTATGGTCACGGCGAGTTACCTGAACCGGGGGTCGAACCACGCCGAGGGGAGCGTCGGTGCACGGGGACCAGCTGATCGCGGACCGCTACCGGCTGCTCGAACGGGTGGGCAGCGGGGGCATGGGCGTGGTCTGGCGGGCGCGTGACGAGCGGCTGGACCGCGAGGTCGCGCTGAAACAGGCCCGGCTGTCCGACGCGGTGAGCGGGCGCAAGCTGCGCCGGGAAGCCCGGCTGGCGGCCAGCGTGCTGCATCCGAACGTGGTCACCTTCTTCGACGTCGCCGCCGAGGGTGACGAGCTGTGGCTGGTGATGGAGTACGTGCCCGCGCGCAGCCTCGCCGAGGTGCTGGCCGAAGAGGGGCGGCAGCCGCCGCGCACGGTCGCGGAGATCGGGGTGCAGATCGCGGCCGGGCTGGCCGCCGTGCACGCGCACGGCATCGAGCACCGCGACGTGAAGCCGGGCAACGTGCTGATCACTCTGGACGGGCAGGCGAAACTCACCGACTTCAGCATTTCCCGCTCGGTGCGTGCGGAGGAGACCGTGACCGATTCGCCGGTGATCGGCGGGACCCCGGGCTACATCGCACCCGAAGTGGCGCAAGGACATCTGCCGTCCGCGGCCGCCGACGTCTTCTCGCTCGGCGCCACCCTGTACGCCTTGGCCGAGGGGGCGCCGCCGTTCGCGGGCGGCACGGAGTTCGCCACCATCCGGCGGGCCGCGGAAGGCGTGGTCCCGCCCGCCGCGCACGCGGGTTCGCTGGCGCCGGTGCTGGCCCGGCTGATGCGCTCCGACCCGGCGGAGCGGCCGTCCGCGACGGTCGCCGGCGAGCTGCTCGCCGAGCAGATCGGCACGCTGCCGGTCCTGCCGCCCGCACCGCGGCGCGGGCTGCCGGCCGGGGCGGTCGTGCTGGTGGCCGTCGTGGTGCTCGGCGTGGCGTTCCTGGTGGCGCGCCCCGGCAGCGGCGATCCGGTCGCGCAGCCGCCGAAGCTCGGTATCGGCGCCGACCCGCGGGCGGCCGACCCGTGCCGGTTGATGGACGCCGCGCCGTTGCGCCCGTTCGGTGACGCGGAGATGGACGCCGATTACGGCAATTTCGACCGCTGCGACGTGATCCTGCACCGTGGCGAAGACCTCCAGACCGACGTCAAGCTCGAATTCGAGGACCCGCCCGCGGGCGGCGCCACCCCGGCCGGCACGCAGACCCGGTCGGGGCCGTTCGCGGTGTTCGGCGAGGCTCCGCAGGACGGCGGCTGCGTGCGGCTGGTGCACCTGCAGGACCGTTACCTGGTGCGGATTTCCGTCGACCCGGACGAGGGCTACTCCCTCGATCCGTGCAAGGTGGCCGACATCGCCGTCGGATCCGCCACGAAAGTCCTCGCGGTGGCCGGTGCCCCGCCGCGTGCCACGCCCACTCAGGCCGGTTCTCTGGGTCAGGTGGACGCCTGCTCGCTGGTGGACCCCGGCGCGGCCGGGGTCGCGCAGCCGGTGCGAATCCAGCCGGGCTTCGGCAAGTGGTCCTGTGACTGGGACAGCGCCGCTTCGAGCCGCGCGGTCACCGTGATGTTCGACCGGGATCAGCCGCCGGACGGGCGGGACGGGCAGCTGGTGCGGGTCGGCGGGCACGACGCCTACCTCAAGGCCGACGAGTACGCGGACCACACCTGCCAGGCGATCCTGGTGTTCCGCGGGTACACCGACGCGCACGGAGAGTCCGCAGTGGAACAGATCAAGCTGGTCCTGCACGGCGACCCGCCGTCGGAGCGGCTCTGCGCGCCGGTCACCACGCTGGCGGGCGAAGTCGCCGCGAAGCTGCCCCGGACATGACCGGCCGCGGCGAGCCGTCCGAGTCACTCGGCCCCGGCCACGGCAGCCTCGCGCACGGCGTGCCGCCGTCCGCGCCGGGCACCGTGTTCGCGCTGAGCGTGGCCGGTGGGGTGCGGATGCCCCCGCGAGACGGCCGGAAAGTCCTTTTCGGACGCAACCGGGACGACGTGCACGTGTGCGTCGGCGAGGACGACCGGAAAGTCAGCAGGCACCAGGGATTCCTCGTGCGACGCGCGCAACTGTGGTGGATGCGCAACACCGGGCGGCTGCCGATCCGGCTGCCCGGCGCTCGGCTGCTGTTCCCGGAGGAGGAACCGGTTCCGCTCGCGGAGGGCTACACCGCGGCGTTCGTGCGGGGTTCGGCCGACCGGGAGCACCTGCTGGAGCTTTACGTGGCCGGGGCGGACGGGCGCCGGCCCGGCTCCCGGCCGCAGGACGTGACCGAACCGCCGCGGATGTGGCGGCTGACCCCGGACGAACGGCTCGTGCTCGTCTCGCTCGGGCAGCGGTACCTGCGCCAGGACCTGTATCCGCAGCCGCTGGCCTGGCGGCAGGTCGCCGAGCAGCTGACCGAGCTGGCGCCGGACCGGCCGTGGAGCGCGAAACGGGTCGAGCATCTGATCGCCGCGGTGCGTACCCGGCTGGCCAAAGCCGGTGTGGCCGGGCTGACCCGCGAAGAGGTCGGCGAACCGGTGGGCAACGCGCTCAACGACAACCTGATCAGGGAACTGCTGCTGTCCACCTCTTTGGTGCCGCCGGACCTGGCGTTGCTGGAACCCTCCGGGGACGACGGTCCGGGAGGGGTCCCGGCGCCGCCTGCTTGACTCGGACGCGCGCGGCGCGGTGGCAGGGGGTGTGCGTGGCAGGGAAGGCGAGGCGGCTGCTGCCCGCCGGGCATCCGAGCCTGGCGCTGGGGCTCGCGTCGCCGCCGGGCACGCTCGGGGTGCTCGGGCTCGCCGGGGGAGTCCTGGTGCCGCCCGCCGATCCGGAGCCGGTGAGTTTCGGCCGCGACAGCGCCGAGGTGACCGTGCCGCTGGGCGAGGACGACCGGCGGGTCAGCCGGCACCACGGCGTGCTGCACCAGCACGGTGGCCGGTGGTGGGTCCGGGCCACCGGCAAGGTCCCGCTGCGGCTGCCGCGGTCCCGGCTGCTGTTCCCCGGTGCCGGGCCGGTCGCGGTGGCGCCGGGATACCTGCCGGTGTTCGTCCGCGGGTCCGGTGGCCGTGAGCACATACTGGAGATCCGCGTCGCCGACGGTGTTCCCGCTGTTCCGGCCCAGCTGCTGACCGATCGTGAACGGCTCGCGCTTGTGGTACTGGGGCAGGGATTCCTGCGCTGTGAGGAACATCCGAGGCTGGTGCCGCCGGTGCTCGCCGCTGCCCGCCTGGCCGTTCTCGACCCCGGTGGCGGCTGGGGCACGGAGGAGGTGGCCGCTGTCGTGTCCGCGGTTCGTGCCCGGGTGCACCCGGGCGTTCCGGTGGAGCGGCTGGTGCCCGCCCTGGTGGCTGCGGGCGTCTTGGTGTCGCCGGATCTCGCTTTGCTGGCCCCGATTTCCGTGCGGCAGCCGGAGGTGGCGGAGTGGATGCCGCCGACTCGGGGAGGCTGAGGGATGTTCCCTCCTGGACACTGTGGACAGTCGGCGATTCCGGCTCTGCGGCGATCGCGAACTCCGCGTACTGCCCACCCGGGAGGTTTAAGGCCGTTTGAAGCCGTCGCTGTGAAGGGGCCCTTCACGGACTCAGGGTCCGTGAAGGGCCCCTTCACAGCATTTTCCCCGGGGTCCAGCTGCGCGAGGCGGTCGGCCGGATGGCCGGGACCGGCGGTTACGTCGTGTACCTGCGGCAGGAAGGCCGGGGAATCGGGCTGTATCGCAAACTCGACGCGTACGCCCTGCAAGACGGCGGCCTTGACACCTACGCCGCCAACCACGCCCTTGGGCTGCCCGACGACGCGCGCGATTACACGCCCGCCGCGCAGATGCTCGACGCCCTCGGCGTCCACCGGCTCGATCTGCTGACCAACAACCCGGACAAGGTCGCCCAGCTCGAAGCATACGGACTGCAGGTACGCGAGCGTGTCCGCACCGGCGTCTTCGCGACCGAGACGAACATGCGCTACCTGCGGGCGAAAGTCGAGCACACCGGCCACAGTCTCATCTTGCCGGGCGGCCTCGATGCGGCGGGGCTGGCGGGCTGAGCGTGCTGTATAACGACCTATACTGTGCCTGGTGTTACGACCTGCTGTTTCGTTGGTCGATTTACGACTCTACCAGCGGATACACAGGACAGCAGTGAGTCAGCCCTGAGTCAGGAGTGAGCGCATCTTTTTCCCCGTTTTCCCCCGGCGGAGGTCACCCGTCTGGCAGGCGAGTCGACCTCCGCCGGGGGAGCTGGCCGACGGCGCGGGTCTGGTGCTTATGCGTCCGCGCCGACGAGCCGGGCGACCTGTTCGACGCGGGTGGCCAGCCGGGTCGAGTTGACTCCGTCGCCTGCTTTGCGGGCGGCGCGCAAGGCGGAGCGGGCGGCGTCGAGTTCGCCGGAGCGGGCGTACGCCTCGGCGATCCACGTGCGGTAGAGCGCCACTTCGCGGGTGTGCTCGGGCGTGTAGGCGTCCACGGCGTGGGTGATGAGAGGTTCCGCGCGTGCCGGTTCGCCGAGTTCGATGAGGCAGCGTCCGGCCATCACGTCGATTTCGTTCCGGTCGAGCCAGTACACCCATTCCGGTTCTTCCGTGCCGGTGCTGCGGGCGGCGTAGGTGTCGTCTACGGCGTCGAGGGTGCGGCGGGTGCTGTCGGTGTCGCGGGACCGGGCGGATGCCCACGCGACCCGTTCGAGCAGCAGTGCGCGAACTACGGGGGTGGCGTCGCGGGCCCCGGCGACGGCGGACCGGGCCAATAGTGCCGCGTCGGCCGGGTCGCCGACGTTCGCCATCTGGTAGCTGAGGCTGGAGAGGAGTTGCCCGGCGAGTGCCCGGTTACCGGCGTCGCGGGCGGCGGACACGCCGGACAGGTACACGTGCTGTGCTTCGGCGTATTGTCCGGCGTCGCTGGCGACCCATCCGGCGAGCTGCGCGAGTTCGCCCACGGCGGTGAGCAGGCGGCGGCCGGTGCCCTCGTCGTAGCTGGCCTCGGTGACGACCCGCTGCGCGTCGGCGAGTTCGCGGCGCACGAGCGGGATGAGGTCGCCGCCGCCGATCACGTCGTCGAGGTGGCGCAGCTTGACCACGCGTTCCTCTAGTTCGGTGGCGAGACTGGGGCCGACGCGTCGCCCGGCGGCCGTGTGCCGGGCTGCGGGGGTCTCGGACACCAGCCATTCGTGCGCGACTCGCAACGGGTCGTCCGGGGCCCCCGTACAGGGCCGTCACGGGCACGCACAGGGCACGGGAGTAGGCGACTACGTGTTCCGGGCTGATCGTGCGCTTCCCGGTTTCGAGCAACCCGAGCAGCGGCTTGCTGAAGTGGGTACGGGCGGCTAAACCCGCGAGGCTCATCCCGGCGTCGGTGCGTGCGCGCCGGAGCCGTGCTGCGAGGTCGTCCATCCGTCACCCCCTGTGCTCGCCATTGACTGTAGACGACGGTAGACGGCAAACGTCTGTTCATCGGTCCGGCTGGTCCCGAAGGTAGAGGGCATGGGCTGGTACGGACACGAGGAGCAGACGATGACCGCGCGAATCATGCTGGGGAGGCCGCTCCTGGGCATGGTCCGCGAGACGTTGCGCGTCATGCACGTGTTCCCGGAACCAGCCAACTATCCCGGCCGCATAGTCGCGCTCTGCGGCGAGGAGTTCTGGACCGGCGACCTGGAATGGTGCGACGGGGCCCGCCGGGATGCCGTGCATGAGGTGCCTCGCGGTCACGCCGCTGCCGCGTGCTCTCCCCTGATCGCCCGGCCGGTGCGGACGTTCCCCGACACGCTCCGCGCCGGCCGGGTTCCATGCGCGGCAACGAAAAAGACCGCTGGACTGTAGTGACCCCGGCGGCGACCGCCGGGTTTTCGTTGGCACGTAAGGCAACGGATGCAAGTAGATCGGAAGGATGTTCGCATATGACTGTTGCAGTAGAGGACTTGACTGGGCAGGGGCTCATCCCGGAGGACTTGTTCCGCAGGCTCCGGGCCCGCATCTCGAAAGAGAACGTCGTTTCTCTGGAGTACGCGGGACGAATCATGGACCAGGCGCTTGCGTTCCTTGCGGCGTGCGCCCGGACCAGCCGCCCCCTCGCACCGAGCGAAACCGTCGATACTGGATGGCACACGTTCATTCTGTACACGCACGAATACGCGGAATTCTGCGAGCGGATTTCCGGAAGCTTCATCCACCACGTCCCGAATGACAGCGACGAAACCGGGGACGTTCCGCTCGTCGACATGATGCGCCGAACCACTGACGCCATCCGGGCGGCGGGGTTCGCGGTGGACGATCCCCTATGGTTCACTGGCGCGGCGAAATGCGCCAAGTGCTCCCAGTGCAAGAACGGGTGTACCGACGACCCGCCCCCGTCTCCCGCGCGGAGCTAGACCGAAGAGACAGACATGGTCAGCGAGGATTGGGCGAACCTCCCCACCGCCGTCCGGCGAGCGATCGAAGAACGGACGGGCGCCGTAGCCGCGACCGTTTCCCCGGACAACGGCCGGAACTCCGATTTCCTGGCAACGCTCCAGACCGCGCAAGGCCCCTGCTTCGTCAAGGGCGTCCTGACCGGCACACGGCGAGCGCGGGCGCAGCAGACGGAAGCACGGGTCGGGGCCCGGCCGAACCCTGCTGCGCCGCGTCTCCTCTGGGAAGTGACCGCCGACGGGTGGCACGTGCTCGGATTCGAGGCGGTCGCCGGGCATCACCCCAGCCTCGCGCCGGGTTCACCGGACCTCCCGATGGTCGCCGAGACCGTAGCTGCGATGACACGGGAGCTAACCCCGTCCCCCGTCGAACTTGAGAAGTCCACGGACCAATGGGCATGGTCGGCCCCGTGGCGTCGGCTGTCGAAAACAGACCGCGAACTTGACAGTTGGGACAAGGTCCACCTGCCTGAACTGCTGGACTGGGAACGGCGTGGGATCGAGGCGGTTCACGGGAACAGCCTTGTGCACGGCGACATGCATCCGCTCAACATTCTCGTCTCCGACCGCGCGCGGGTTGTCGACTGGGCGTGGTCGAGCGTGGGCGCGCCATGGCTTGACCCGGCAGCGTTGGTGCTGCGGCTCATCGCCGACGGCCACACCCCGGAACAGGCCGAAGAATGGGCGAAGGCGATCGCGGTGTACAGGGACGCCCCCGCCGAAGCAGTGACCGCGTTCGCGGTGTTGGTCTTCGGAATGTGGGCCTACCGTGGGGTGTTCCCCGGACTCACCGACGTTGCCCGGCAGTACGTCCGGCACCGACTGGGGGCTTGAACCCGGAAGCGGAAAAGACGCCTCCTCTCCGGCCCGTCGTCGCGGCCGTCCGCGACTTCGTTCGCGCGGGACAGGTGTCGGAGACCGTGCCGTGGCGCGACGCGTGACCACAATGGACAACGAAAGACCCCGCCCGGACAAGAACGAAACCGGGTGGCTCGCCGGTGGTCTTGCCCTCGGGTAGGACTTCCGCGCCGCGTCGGCCAGAGCCGACAGGCGGATGTCTCGGCGGCGTCCGGCGGCGGTGGTCTGGTCCAGCGGCTGGTACCGGCTGTACAAGGCGCCGAGTTCGCGTTGCTTGCCGCGCCGCCACGCGTCGGCTTCCCACTCGTCGGCGAAGTTCCGGGAACCGGGGAAACCGTCGCCCCCGCGCCACCGCTCGCCGGTGATCGGATCCTTCAGACGGGCTTTGAACGGAAGCTCGGCGCGTCCGGAGCGTTCGACTCCGTACGGAAGATCGTGCTTGGTCATGCGAGCGGGCCCTTCCCGGTCGCGAAACCAGGCAGGACCGGGCGGCCACCCCGGACGGACGGGAAGACTACCCTCCGGCAGAGGGCGTGGGAAAAACGCTGGTTTCCCTCACTCACCACCGACCAGCCGAAAACTGTCCTCTGACCTGCGGATCTTTGGCCCGCAGGCTGGGGAAGGACAGACAACGACCTACACCTCCGCGCTCTCGTGCTTTGCTGTCCGGCGTGACCGTGGACGTGGGGGAGTTCGCTCTGCTCGTACTCGCCGGGCTGGGGGCGGGGCTGGTGGGGGCGACGGCCGGGCTTGCTTCGCTGGTGTCCTATCCGGCGCTGCTCGCCGTGGGGCTGCCGCCGGTGGTGGCGAACATGACCAACACCGTGGCGATGCTGGGCACCACGGCCGGCGCGGCCACCGGGGCGCGGCCGGAGCTGTCCGGGCAGTTGCGCCGGCTGCTGCCGTTGTGCGTGATCACGACCGCCGGGGGTGCCTGCGGGGGAGTCCTGCTGCTGGCCGGCCCGGCGGATTCGTTCACGGCGGTGGTGCCGTGGCTGATCGGCGGTGCTTCGCTGGTGCTGATGGCCGGTCCGCGGCTGCGGCGGCTCGCCGAGCGCCGGGCGCACCGGGGGATCGGGCCGGGCACCGGGATCGCGGCATTCCTGGCCGGGGTCTACGGCGGCTACTTCGGCGCGGCCGCGGGAGTGCTCATGCTCGCGCTGCTGATGACGGTGTGGGACCAATCGCTGGCCCGCACGAACGCGGCGAAGAACATCGCCACCGGCTGCGCGAACCTCGTCGCCGCGGCGGTCTTCGCCGTCACCGGCGACGTGTGCTGGCCGGCCGCGATCGCGCTGTGCCTCGGCTCGGTCGGCGGGTCGTGGCTGGGCTCGGTGGTGGTGCGGTACCTGCCCGCGACCCCGCTGCGGATCGCGATCGGGCTCGGCGGGCTGACGCTCGCGGTCGTGCTGGGCTGGCAGGCCTACCGGACGTGACCGCCCGGTGGTGCCGATCGCGGCGTCCACTGAGGACGGTTCGGCGCGCACTGGTCGCCGCCGGTCCGGATGGCGGTACGGATACCGCCAGTCGGCCGGTGAATCCCGCTCCATTTCGGGTAACGCACGTTCGCGGCAGTCCGGCCACGCGCTCCACTGTGGACGGACCGGCTTGCCCGGCGCATCCCGGCGGTCTACCGCCGGCGGCGTGGCGAGCGGAACGGGATTCCGGTGGCAGGGGCCGGGGCGACCGGCGGATTCTTCGGCGGCAGGCTGCCGCAGGCGGGCCGGGAGGTGACCTTCCTGGTCCGGCCGGGCCGGGCGCGGATGCCGGCCGAACGGGGGCTGCGGATCACCGGGCCGGGCGAGCAGACCGTGCTCACCCCGAAACTCGTGCAGGCCGGGTGTCTCGACAGGCCGTACGACGTGGTGCTCTGCACCGTCAAGGCGGCCGGGCTCGACGAGGTGGCCGAGGACCTGGCGCCCGCGGACGCTGGTGCTGCCGGTGCTCGACGGGATGCGCCACCTCGCCGCGCTGAGCGCGCGGTTCGGCGAGGACCGGGTGCTCGGCGGGGTAGCGTTCGTGATGACCACGCTCGATGCCGACGGGGACATCCGGCGGCCGGCCGATCTCCGGCCGTTCACTTACGGCGCGAGATCCGGTGCTGACCCGGAGCGTCTCGGCGCGGTGCACGAGGCGCTGTCCGGCGCAGGCTTCGACACCGTGCTCTCTTCGGACATTCTCGGGCAGATGTGGGCGAAATGGGTCGTCATCGCCTCGATGAGCGCAGTGGCCACGCTGATGCGCGGCACGATCGGCGAAGTCGCCGATCAGCCCGGTGGAATCGGTTTCGCCACTGCCGTGGTGGCCGAATGAGTGGCGGCGGCTGCCGGGCACCCGGTGCCGCCTGCCCGGCTCGACCGGATCCGGGCGGACACGACCGAACCCGCGGCCCCGCGCGCCACCTTGCTGTATCGCGATCTCACCGCCGGGTACCCGGTCGAAGGGGAGCAGATCATCGGCGATCTGGTGGAGTGCGCGCATCGGCTGGGCGTCGCGGTGCCGCTGCTGGAACTGGTCCGCCCGAACCTGCGGGTGCACCAGGCCAGGGTGGGCTGAGCGCGCCTGCCCGGTACGGCCGTCCGTGGCGGACTTTCGGGCAGGCGGCCGAGTCCGGCAGTGCGACAGCCGCCGGACTGCTAATGTCGATCATGACGGGGTGTGCCGCGCGGGCACTGCGCGGCTGCGGCCGCGAGCGCGCGGAACCGGGGTTGGGGGAAGGATTTTCGACTATGGCGGACAGGTTCGAGTTCGTGCTCGACGTGGTCGAATCCCTGGTGATCGCGCAGGCGGCCGGGGGCGACATCCGCCAGTACCCACTGCGTATCGGCACGGTGCCCGCGGACCCGGTGCGGTACGTGCGCGTGGCGGCCCAGGTCTACCGGGGGCTGGAGGAACGCCGGCTGACCGTGCAGGGCGAACTGCATCCCAGCGTGGAGAAGGCCTTCGGGCTGCTGGCGAAGCCGCGGGTCTCGGTGGCGGTCACCGGGGTGGACGGGCTCGGCGCGGACATCGCGGTGCTCGCGCTCACCGACGGCAGGCAGGCGGTCGGCATCACCCAGGAGCCGCGGACCGACGACCTGCTCTTCTCGCTCTTCGACGACGAGGACCTCGTCGAGGTCGTCACCGGGGTGCTGCCACCGGCCCGCGCGGCCACCACCGGGGCGCACACCGTGCGCCAGGAGGCGCCCCGCGCGGTCTCCGCGATGACCGCCCGGCGGCGTGCGGAAGCCGCCGAGGACGAGGAGGAGACCGATGCCTTCGGCACCATCGAGGTGAGCGGGCGGGTGCGGCCCGGCCGGCCCGAGCCGCGCTCGGCCCGGCCGTCGCGGGGCGGGGCCGAGGTGCTGGAGCGGGTGCTCGCCGAACCCCGGCTCGGTGGCGGCCACGTGATCGTCACCGGCTGGGGACGGCGCGGGGAGCGGCGCGCGGCGAGCCCGCTGAGCTGGCTGGACACCGCGGACGGCCGGTACCTGGTCAAGACCACCGAAGGGGAGTCCGGAGACCTGAGCGCGGACTACCTGCCCGCCGGGCGATCGGACGTCGCCCGTGCCGTGCGGCAGGCCGTCTCCGCCGTTTACTGACCGTGCCGGCGGCGGGCCGGTCATCGACCGTGCCGAGCAGAGCGGGCCGACGAGGAGGGAAAGTCCGATGACCGAGGAGATGCCGGTGCGATCGGCGGAGATGAGCCCGTCCCCGGCGAACGTGGAGCCAGCGGCGGCGGAGTGGGCTTCGGCGGCGCAGTCGGCCGAGCCGGCGTCGGCCGGATGGGCCCCGGTGCTGTCCGGCAAGCGGATGACGGAGCTGGCGAAGAGCGGCTCCTTCGCGGTGGACGAGGGCACCGGGGACAAGATGATCTCCGCGCTGCAGGGCGTGATCGACTCGCTGCAGGCCCGCTGGGACGCGCTGCAGAAAGTCGGCGAGCTGCCGATGATGTCGCAGTCCGCGGCGGGCCGGTGGGTCGCCGGGCACATGGTCGCCACCGCCAGCGATTCGCAGGGCCTGCTCACCCAGCTGCGGGCGGCGCGGGACGAGTTCCCGTCCTACATCGAGGCGATCGACCTGGCGAAGAAGACCTACCGCGAGCGGGAGCGCACCGCGACCGAGTCCTTCCGGCAGCTGCCGGGCGACCCCGGACCACACTGAGGAGGGATTTCCCGTGGCCATCACCGACAAGACGAACTCCGCGGCGGACGTGTCCGATCCGTCCTCGCCGCACTACGACCCGCACAGCCCCTACTACGAGCTGACCGCCGACCCGTCGTCGAAGTACTACGTGGGCCCGCTGCGGTCCGACGAGATGCACTCCGGCGACGAGATCCGCGACGAGGCCAACCAGAACGCCGACCTGCAGGCGATCCTGTTCGGCACCATCGGGATGAACCTGCCCCCGAAGCTGCGCGAGCAGTTCGCGCAGGAGCTGTACCTGCGCCAGATCGGCGAATCGGGGCAGGGCCTGCGGGACGGGCTGGACATGCGCGATCCGGGCGCGCCGCCGCGGACCCGGTGGGAGAACGCGTCGCACGAGCAGATGGTCCGGGCGATCAGCGAGGACGCGAATGCCCCCTCGGTCGCCGAATCGGCGGAGGAGTGGGTGCGGGCCGGTGGCGAGCTGACCGAGCACCAGCGCTCCCTCGCCGAGGCGATCACCGCGAGCGCGGCCGACTGGAAGGGCGAAGGCGGCGACGCGGTCCGCGAGCACATGGCGAACGTCGGCAAATGGCTCGGTACCACCGCGCAGGGCGCGACGCTGTCCGGACGGCAGCAGGAGATCCACTCGCAGGCGCTGGACCAGACCCAGCAGGCCATGGGGGCCAACCCGCCGGTGGAGTTCTCGGTGCGGTCGGCGAACGCACGCCTGCAGGGGATCACCGACCCGGTGGAGTACGCGCGGCAGGCCGTCCAGGCGTCACGGACCTACACCGAACAGCAGGCCGCGCGCGATCAGGCGGCCCAGATCATGACGCGCTACGACCAGACGATCGGCTCGGCAGTGGCGACACCCCGGTTCGCGGCGCCGCCGAAGCTCGCCACCGCGCTGCGGGCGGACCGGCTCATGCGCGGGCGCACCGTCGCCGGCGACCTGGTTGACCCCACCGTGGGTGGGCGGTCCGCTGTCCCGGACCGGCGCGACCCCCGGCAGCTGTCCCCCGAGGAGGGCACCCCGGCCGGCGGTCCCGGCGACCCGGGCGGCCCCGCTCCGAGAGGCGACGACGGGCGGCCGCCCACGGGTGGTCCGGGGGATGGGGTGCGCCCCAGCTTCCAGCCGCCGCCCGCGCCACCGGCCGGAAGTCCCGGGGGTGGTGGCCCGGGTGGTGCTCCGTTCCATCCGCCGACGTTCGTTCCGCCCGGCGGTACTCCGCACGGTGGCAATCCCGGCAGCCTGCCGCCGATCTCGCTACCCCCAGGTGACACGACGAAGCCGACGTCCACCACTCATCCTTCGTTCGTCCCGCCGCCGTTGTCCCCGCCTGGGGGCGAGCCGCTCGGCGGCAACCCGGGGCGGCTGCCACCGCTGTCCCCACCGCCCGGCGGTCCGGTCGGCAGCCCGCTCGGTAGTCCCGGCGGCCTGCCGCCGATCTCGCTGCCGCCCGGCCCCGGCGGGCGGCCGTTCGGCCCCGGCCCGCGGATCCCGCCGGTGAAGCTGCCCGACGGCGAGCCGCTCGGCGGCGGTGGCCCCGGTAGCGGTCCCGGCGGTGGTTCGGGCGGTGGTTCGGGGAGTGGCAAGGTCCCGACCATCGGCCGGGGCGGCGGGATCAACGGCGAGAGCATCGGCAGCAGGCTCGGCGGCGGCGGTCTCGGCGGCGCCACCGGTGGCCGCGGCGGCTCGCTCAGCGGTGGTCCCGGCACCGGGGCCGGTGTGCCCGAGGAGCCGGTGCCCGGTCGCGGTGGTGCGGCGGGCGCCGGGGCGAAGGGCACGCCCGGCAGTCCGGGCATGAACGGCATGGGCGGCGGCAACAAGGGCGGCGGCAAGGGCCCGGAGGACAAGGAACACAAGATCGCCGACTACGTCGAATCGGACGATCCGTCGTTCTTCTCCGCGGACGAGGTCGTCGCACCGCCGGTGATCGGCGATTGGAAGAACACGGACTGGAAGTGAGGCGGCGATGGCGGGACAGGGCGGGTTCGAAGTCCAGGCCGACGAGCTGACGGCGCACGCGAGCCACGTCGAGGCACTGGTCGATCGCCTGCACATGGCCCAGCAGGCGGCGCACTACGCGATGTCCGACGACGCGTACGGGCTGCTGTGCGCCTTCCTCCCGCCGATCATCAACCCGGCCGGGGAGAAGGCCAAGGAGGCCATCGATGCGGCCGCGGAGGGCGTGCAGTCGACCGCGGACAACGTGCGCGCCGCGGCGAAGTCCTATCAGGACGGTGACGACGGGCAGGCGCAGCCGCTGCGCAAGGTGCTCTCGACGCCCGGAACGCTGTGAAGGGTCCCTTCACAGACCTCCGCGGCCTGCGCAGGGCACCTCACACCGACTTTGCCGACACCCTGGACGCAGAGTCCGTGAAGGGAACTTTCACTCCCCGGGTGCTCCGGCGCGCGAGGACGACGACGTGGTCTCCGAGGCGGGGGCCGGTATTTCGAGGGAGACGACGAGCATGACCGGTGCGGGCGGCCTCGGCGAGGCGATGAGCGACCCCGACGAGGCGATCCGGCGGATGGACGAATGGTCGGCGGGGTTCGCGCGCAAGGCGCAGCGGTACGCCGCCGCGCAGCAGGAGACCGAGCGGCTGCGCCTGACCGCGTCCAGCCCGGACGGCACCGTGCAGATCACCGTCGGCGCGGACGGGGTGGTCCGCGAGCTGGTGTTCGGCTCCCGGACCCGCACCATCCCGCCCGAGGAGCTGTCCCGGATGGTGCTCACCACGATGCGCAAGGCCCAGGCGCGCATCAGCGAGCAGGTCGCCGAGGTGATGAGCGAACGCCTCGGCGACGAGGACCAGGAGACCCGCGCGGCCCTGCTCGACTCGCTGCGCGACCGTTTCCCCGACCCGGAGGACCCGCGCGGCGACGCGGAAGAGCCCGATCCGGAGCCCGCGCCGCCACCGCCGCCCCCTCCGGCGCCCGCGGGCGGGGCGGCGAGCCCGCCCCCGGCGTCTCCGCCGCCTGCCGACGGTCCGGCACCGCGTCGGGGCGGGGTCGATCCGGAGGAGCAGGACAACAACCCCTGGTGACGATTGAGGGGTAGGAGTCGTCTGTCCTTTGTGGATGGTTGGCTGGGGTTGGTGTGCTGTGGTGAGCCGGGTGCCGGTGGGCTGGATTCGTGGAGAGGGTGCGCGCAGGTCTGCCTGGCTCGGCCGGGTGGGGTTCGGGCGGGCCGGGCTCTCGGGCTCCGGCGGGTGGCGAGCCGCGATGGATCGGAGTCCGGCCGGCGGTGGATTCGGCCCCGGCCGGGGCTGCCGGCGACCCGTTTTGGCGGGGGCCGGGCTGCGTTTGGGCCGCGGACTCTGCCTGGCCGGAACCGGACCCTGCCGAACCGGACCCGCCTGACCGGACCCCGCCGGCCCGGCCACCGAGCGACCGCCAACCCCGGGTCACAGCCGGGGGAGCGGAACCTCCGCGGCCAGGTCCTCCGGGGCCGAGAGCCGCCAGGCCTCGTAGACCAGCTCGGCGAGTTCGTCCGCGGGCAGGCCGGGCAGGTGCACCACCACCCAGCCGAACCCGCCCGAGGTGAACTGTTCCTCGAACACGTCCGGCCGTTCCGCGACGAGGGCCTGCTGCTCGCTGATCGTCTGTTTCAGCCCGACGGTGTCGGTGCGCGGCCAGTGGTAGCCGAACCGTTTGCCGCGCACGCTGAACGACGTGTAGTCGCGGCCGCGGCCGCGCTCGACCTCACGCAGGGCGGCGATGATCCGTTCGAAATCCGTGCTCGGCACCCGGACATCCTAGGCTGCGGCCGGCGCGTGTTCGAGCATCCGGACCGGAACCGGCCCGCGCCGGGGGCCGGTTCCGCGAGGGGAACTCTGCGGACCGGGGTCCGGGAGCGGAACCGCACGGCCATCCGGAGCGAAACCCCCTCGCGCGCCCTACCGTGGAGCACGGAGGTGGCCGATGCCCCACGACGCACGGCCCGGGATGCCGGCCGCGATCGAGCCGATGCTGGCGACCCCGGACGGCGGGGTGCTCCGGGACGACCCGGCCTGCGCGTACGAGTTCAAATGGGACGGTTACCGCGCGGTGCTGCGGATCGCGCCGTCCGGCGAGACCATGCTGACCAGCCGCAACGACAACGATTTCACGCCCCGGTTCCCGGAGCTGGCCGGCGCGTTCAGCTCGGCGCTCGGCGGCCGTGCGGCGGTGCTGGACGGGGAGATCGTCGCGCTCGACGAGCACGGGCGGCCGGATTTCGGGCTGTTGCAGCAGCCCGGACCCGGCGGTCGCACGATCGCCTACTTTGCCTTCGACGTGCTGAGTCTCGGCCGGGAGAGCCTGCTGGAGGCGAGCTACGACGAACGCCGCGAAGTGCTGGCCGGGCTCGAACCGCCGGATCCTCGGCTGGTCGCGATCACCCCGTCCTACACCCACGCCGAACTCGCCGCCCAGGACCTGACCCCGGCCGGCCTGCTCGAAGTGGCCCGCAAGATGCTGCTGGAAGGGCTGATGGTCAAGACCCGCGCGTCGAAGTACCACCCGGGGCGGCGCAGCCCTGAGTGGCTCAAGCATCCATTGGTCCAGACCACAGAGGTGATCGTCGGCGGCTGGCGACCCGGCCGTGGCCGCCGTGAGGGCACCATCGGGGCGTTGCTGCTGGGCGGGTATGACCGGGAGACGGGCGAGCTGCGCTACCTCGGCGACGTCGGGACCGGCTTCACCGACGCCGCGCTGCACGCGCTGCAGGAACAGCTGACCCCGCTGGAACGGCGCACGAGCCCGTTCGCCGGCGAAGTCCCGCGCGAGCGGGCGCGCGGGGCGCGCTGGCTGTCCCCGGAAACGGTCGGCGAGGTCGTCTACCGCAGGCTGACCCCGGGCGACGGCAGGCTCCGCCACACGGCCTGGCGCGGGCTCCGGCCGGACCGCCGTCCGGCGGAGGTGCGCGTGCCGTCCCGGTGACGCAGGAGCAAGGGGTCTCCCGGGTGTGACCTTGCTCGCCGGGGGTGGCCGTTGCGCCAGCTCTCCCGAGCCCGGCCCGGACGGAGGCGCAGATTTCCAGCCTTCCGCCCCCTCGACCACACTGGAGCGCCGTGCCATCCTGGCCGCCGGTTTTTCATGGCGTGGAAAGGCAGGACGTGCTCGATCAGGATGGGGACACCAGGGGCCGGATCCGGCGGGTGGCGCTGGCCAGCGCGATCGGCACCACGATCGAGTGGTACGACTACTTCGCCTACAGCACGGCCACCGCGCTGGTGTTCAACCACGCGTTCTTCCCGAAACTGTCCGCGGCTTCCGGCACGCTCGCCGCGTTCGCCACGCTCGGGGTGGGGTTCGTGGCGCGGCCGCTCGGCGGAATCGTCTGGGGGCATTTCGGCGACCGGGTGGGGCGCAAGGCGATGCTGGTCGCCTCGCTGCTGCTGATGGGCGTCGCGACCGCGGGCGTCGGGGTGCTGCCGACCTATGCCGAGGCCGGGGTGGTGGCGCCGGTGCTGCTGGTCGTTCTCCGTGTGCTGCAAGGGATTTCCGCGGGCGGGGAATGGGGCGGGGCGGCGCTGATGGCGGTCGAGCACGCGCCGGAGGGGCGCCGTGGACGGTACGGTTCGTTCTCGCAGATCGGCGTGCCCGCCGGGCTGATCCTGGCGCAGCTGGTGTTCTTCGCGTTGAACAGCTCGCTCACGCCGGAGGCGTTCCGCTCCTGGGGGTGGCGGGTGCCGTTCCTGCTCAGCCTGGTGCTCGTCGCGGTCGGCCTGGTGATCCGGCTGCGTGTGGAGGAGAGCCCGGTGTTCGCGCGGCTGCGCACTGACGACAAGCGCAGCAAGCTGCCGATCGTGGAAGTCCTGCGCGCGCGGCCCTGGCAGGTCCTGACCGCCGCGGTGAGCTTCATCGCGAACACCGCGCTGGGCTACATCTTCTTCGCCTATCTGCTGTCCTACGGCACTTCGGTGCTCAAACTGTCCAGCGCGACCATGCTCGTGGTGGTGATCACGGGCAGCGTGGTGTGGCTGGCGAGCATCGTCGGCGCTGCGAGCTGGTCCGACACAGCCGGGCGGAAACCCGTGTACCTGGCCGGATCCGTGCTCCTGGTGGTCTGGTCCATTCCGTTCTTCCTGCTGGTGGACACGCGGCAGCCGTGGCTCCTGATCGTTGCGGTGACCGTGCTGAACATCGGTCTCGGCGCGACCTACGGACCGCAGGCTGCGTTGTTCGCGGAACTGTTCGAGCCGCGCTTCCGCTACAGCGGTTCCTCGTTCGCGTACGCGGTGGGTGCGGTGCTGGGCGGCGGGTTCGCGCCGTTGATCGCGACCGCGCTGCAGAACGCCACCGGCACCTCGATGCCGGTGGCGCTCTACATGGTGGGCGTGAGCGTCCTCAGCCTGCTGGCGGTGCTGGCGTTCCCGCGCCGCCCGCTCGTCGCGGCTACAGCAGGCCGAGGTTGACCGAGTCCGCCATCCTGCGGTAGCCCGCGTCGTTCGGGTGCAGGTGGTCGCCGGCGTCGTAGGCCGGGAGCATGGCGTGCGGGTCGGCCGGGTTCCGGATCGCCGCGTCGAAGTCGATGACCCCGTCGTAGGCACCGCCGGTGCGGATGAACCGGTTCAGCGTCTCCCGGGTGTTCTCCAGGGTCTCGTTGTAGGCCGTCCAGCCCTTGAACGGCACGAGGGTGGCGCCGAGCACGCGGATCCCGTGCGCTTTGGCCCGGGCGATCAGCTGCCGCTGCGCGGAGATCAGCAGCTGCGGATCGGCCTGGTTCGGTTGCTGCTGGATGTCGTTGATGCCTTCGAGGATGATCAGCGTGCGCACCCCGGTGGCGGCGAGCACGTCGTGGTCGAAGCGGGCGAGCGCGTTGGGGCCGTACGGCGAACCGGGCACGTCGAGCAGCATCCGGTTGCCGCCGATGCCCGCGTTGAGCACGCCGTAGCGACCGTGCAGCCGGTCGCTGAGCAGGTCCGGCCAGCGGTGGTCGGCGCCCGGGGTGGAGCCGGTGCCGTCGGTGATCGAGTCGCCGAGGGCGACCACCGCGCCCGCCGCGGCGCCCTGCACGTCGACTTCGGTGACGTAGTGCCAGGCGCCGGTCTTCTCGGTGAACGACGCGCCGGATTCCTCCTCGGTGAAGTCGCCGTTGCGGGTGAAGAACGACGTCTGCTCGGCCGCCGCGTGATAGGTCACCGGCCCGGATTTCGCCGGCACGAAGGTGGTCACGAGCAGATCCGCGTCCGCGGGCACCCGCACCGCCGCCGGGTCGCTCAGCACGTCGGCACCAGCGGGCACGACGACGCTGCGCTGCCCGCCGAAGGTAAGGGAGCGCACGGTCCCCGCCGCGGCACGCGGGCTGCCGGGCGCCGCGGCGACCGCGACCGTCACCTGCCCGAAAATCAGCGGGGCCGTGCCGAATCTGTTGGACAGCCGCACTCTCGCCCGGGTACCTCCGGCACTGGTGTGCACGACATTGCGGATCGAATAGTTCGGATATCCGCCGGGCGTATCGGCGACGCCGGTGCCCGGGGACGCGGACCAGGTGCCGGTCCAGCCGTCCGGGGTCTGCGGTACTTGCGCGGTGCTCGCCGTGGTGAGGACGCCGAGACCGATCGCCACGGCCGCGCCCAGGATGGCCATTTTTCGCATGGAAAAAGTCTGTGATCCGGATCATGGCGCTGTCCAGCGGTGCTTCGGGCAGAAACGCGGGTACCGCCGGACAGGTGATACCCCGTCCGGACGGTGTGGCTTCCTGCGGGTGGGGGTACCTCACCGTCATGAACCGAGCACAGCACGTATCCTTGTCCGGCAGTCTTCGTTCCGAGCTGTCCGGGGTCGAGGTTCTCGGCCCGGTCGATCCGGACGCCATGATCACCGCGACCGTGGTGCTCCGGCGGCGTGCGGAGCTCTCGGTGGCCGATCTGGCCGCACCACTGAGTCCCGGCGATCTCGCCGGGCGGTTCGGCGCCGCGCCCGAAGAACTCGAGCGGGTCCGGACCGTGCTCGCCGACGCCGGGCTCACGGTGACCGAGGCGCACGCCGGGTCCCGGCGGGTGGCGGTCCGCGGCCCGGCCCGGGTGATGGCCGCCGTTTTCGGCACGGAACTCAACCGCGTCCGCGGCGCCGGATCCGCGGAGTTCGCGGCACGCAGTGGTGGACTCCATGTGCCCGCGGAGATCGGCGATTTCGTGGTCGCCGTGCTGGGCCTGGACGAACGGCCGCAGGCGCGGGCGCAGTTCCGGCTGCACACCGAAGCCGCGGGGCAGGGGTACCGCCCGGACGAAGTCGGTTCGCTGTACGGCTTCCCGGCCGGGACCGACGGCCGGGGCCGGACCGTCGCGGTGATCGAACTCGGCGGGGGATACCGGCCCCAGGACCTGAAGAACTACTTCGCCGGCTTGCAGATCCCCGAACCGAAAGTGACCGCGGCGGGGGTGGACGGCGCGCACAACGCACCGTCCGGGGACCCGAACTCCGCGGACGGCGAGGTGGCGCTCGACATCGAGGTGATCGGCGCGCTCGCCCCCGGCGCGGCGCAGATCGTCTACTTCGCGCCGAACACCGATCAGGGTTTCCTCGACGCGGTCAGCACCGCGGTGCACGCCAGCCCCACACCCGTCGCGGTCAGCATCAGCTGGGGCCAGTCCGAGGACCAGTGGACGGCGCAGGCCCGGACGGCGATGGACCAGGCCTTCGCCGACGCGGCCGCGCTCGGGGTGACGGTGTGCACAGCCTCCGGCGACAACGGCAGTGCCGACGGCCAGAAGGACGGCGCACAGCACGTGGACTTCCCGGCGTCGAGTCCGCACGCGCTGGCCTGCGGAGGCACCCGGCTCGAAGGAAAACCGCCTGCCACGATCACCGCGGAGAAAGTCTGGAACACCTCCGGCGGCGGCTCGACCGGCGGCGGTGTCAGCGACGCCTTCCCGGTGCCGGACTTCCAGAAGACGGCCGGGGTGCCCGTCCGGGCCGGTGCGGGCAAGCCGGGCCGCGGCGTGCCGGACGTGGCCGGCGACGCCGACCCGGCCACCGGGTACCGGATCCTCGTGGACGGGCAGCACGCCGTGGTCGGCGGCACGAGCGCGGTGGCACCGTTGTGGGCGGCGTTGCTGAGCCGCCTCGCGCAGCACACCGGGCATGGTTTCGGCCTGGTGCACAGCAAGCTCTACGCCGCCGCGGCGGCGGGCAAGGCCCAGCCGGGCTTCCGCGATATCACCGAGGGCAACAACGGTGCGTATTCGGCGGCCTCGGGCTGGGACGCGTGCACCGGGCTCGGCGCGCCGGACGGTGCGGCACTGCAGCGGATTCTCGGAGGTGCCAAGGCCTGATCTCATCTGTCCGAAGTGGACTGACGGCACGCTCGCGGAGCCGGGGCGTTCAGGTCACCACGAAGTTTCCCATCATGGCCATGTCCTCGTGTTCGAGGTTGTGGCAGTGGAACACGTACTTGCCGCGGTACCCGTCGAACCGGACCGCGATCGCCGCCTCTTCGGCCGGGCGCAGGTCGATCGTGTCCTTCCAGCCCGCGTCGAACGGGCCGGGGCCGGCGAGCCCGCGCGAGAGCACCTGGAACGGGTTGAGGTGCAGGTGCACGGGATGGTGGAAGTCCGACACCAGCCGCCACGTCTCGGTGCTGCCGAACATCGGGCGCGCGGCCACCGTGTCCACACCGAACGGGACGCCGTTGATCCGCCAGCCGTCCGTGCCCGCGGACGCGAAATGCATCGTCCGCGTCACGGACGGCGGGCCGAGCGGTTCGACGGTGCTCAGCCGGCCGGGCAGGCGGAACCGGTCCGGCGCGCGCTCGCCCACGGCGAAGCGCAGGATCTCGCCCATGCGGCCCTCGCCGAAGTCGTTGACCAGGGTGACGATCGTGCCCGGCCGGTAGGCGGAGAAGTCCACGAGCACGTCCACGCGCTGGGCTGGGGCGAGTTCGAAATGGTCGTGCTGCAGGGGCGAGGTGAGCAGGCCGCCGTCGGTGCCGATCTGGGTCAGCGGGGCGCCCGGATTCAGCCGGAGGTCGAGGCGGCGGGCGTTGCACGCGTTGAGGATCCGCAGCCGGTACTGCGCGCCTTCGACGGTGGCGACCGGCCAGGGCGCCCCGTTGACGAGCATGACATCGCCGAGTAAGCCCGCCATGTAGGCGTCCGTGACGCCCGGCTCCCGCAGCGCCGGGTCACGGCTGGGATACCGCAGTGAACCGTCCGCGTCGAAGCTGCGATCCGTGATCATCAGCGGCAGTTCCCGCGGGCCGGACGGCAGGCCGAGCGCGTCCTCCTCCTCGTCGCGCACCAGATGGAACCCGGCCAGCCCGCGCCAGACGCTCGGCCCGGTGAAATCCATCCGATGGTCGTGGTACCACAGCGTCGCGGCGCGCTGGTCCATCGGATAGGTGTAGGCGCGGCGGACCATCCGGGTGTCGCCGGGCATCCCCATCCCGGAGCCGGTCATGCCGGGCATTGCCATCCCGGGCATCGGGCCGTCCGGGTACAGGAAGTCCACCGGATACCCGTCGTCGGCATGCGGGGTCCGGCCGCCGTGCAGGTGCACCACGGTCGGCACGGGCAGCCGGTTCGTGTGCGTGACGACGGCCGGCCGGCCGCGGCGGGAGACCAGGGTCGGGCCGGGGAAGATCCCGTTGTAGCCCCAGATTCCGGTGCGCAGGCCGGGCAGCAGGGAGACCTGTGCGGGAGCCTGGGTGATCTCGTAGTAGTCGGCGTGCGCGTCGCGCCGGACCGGGCTCAGCACCGGCGGGATCGGCAGCGGCACCGCGAACGCGGGAACCGGCGGAAGCAGGCTGGGCAGCACCGCGCCGGTACTGGTCGGCCCGCGGGCACCGAGCGCGAACGGGATTCCCACGCCGAGGCCGATCCCAGCGGCCAGTCCGGCGCCGAGGAACACCCGGCGGCTCACCCCGGTCATCGGCGCCACGCCGCGACCGCCATCGTCGCGGCGAGCAGGATCGTCGCCACCCCGACCGGCACGTGCACCGTGATCAGCCGCGCGAAACCCAGCGCGATCTGCAGCGCGATCAGCCCGAAGAGGCCGAGGCTGCCGAGAATCGGCCACCACGGCCCGCGGCCGGGCCGGCGCACCAGCACCGCGGCCACCGCGGAGACGAGCACCGAGATCCCCGCGTAGGTCGCGTTCTCCCGATGTGTCTGCAGCGAGTCGTAACCGCCGGAGAGGAACTGGCCCGCGAAGACGGCCTGGTCGAACAGCAGGACCGCGCTCACCAGCGTGGTCGCCCGGAACACCAGGCGCGGCCAGCGCGGCGGCGCCGGGGTGCGGACAGCTTCGGTCGTGGACACGGCGACCCCTTGTTAGATTCATATGGATCGGATTCATCTGAATCTAACATAGGATGGGCCGATGACCACCCCACCTCCGACGATCCGGCTGGGCCTGTTGCTGCGCCAGGCGCACCGGCGCGCGGCGGCGGCGCTGAACGAGGCCCTCGGGCCGCTGGGCCTGACTGGCCGGCATTTCGGGGTGCTGCTGCTGATCGACCGGGACGGCGCGACGACCCAGCGCGATCTGATCCGGGAGACCGGCAGCGACAAGGCGGGCATGGTGCGGACCGTGGAGGATCTCGAACGGCTGGGCTACCTGACCCGCACCCGTTCGGCGACCGACCGGCGGGTCGCGGACCTGACCCTGACCCCGGCCGGCGAGGAAACCTTCGCCACCGCCCGCGAGCTGGCCGGGAAGGCGGCAGGGGAGCTGTTCGGGATGTTCCGTGCCGAGGAGGCCGAGGCCCTCGAAGACCTGCTGACCCGCTTCCTGGCCGTCGACTGACCGGCCGCCGCGGGTGATCTCAGCCGGCGCAGGCGGCGGTGGTCTCCAGAGCTTCGACGGCCTGCCCGGCGAGCGTGGCCATCTCCGGGGAGCCGAGGGTGACGACCACATCACCCGGGCGGGCGCGTCGGACGACTTCGGCGATGGCGTTCGAAGCCGTACCGGCGAACGTCTTGGCGTCCTGCGGAAGCGGGATCGCGTCCATGAGGGCGCGGCCGTCGACGTCGGCCGTGACGGTCTCGCCCGGGGCGAAGATCTCCAGGACCACCGCTTCGTCGGCGATGGCGAGTGAGCCGGCCGTCTCGTGGAGGAACTGGCGCATGCGCCACACGCGGTTGGGCTGGCACACCACGATGAGCCGGTGGTCCTCGGCGACCGTACGCATCGCTCGCAGCGATGCGGCCATCGCCGTGTGGTGGCCGGCGTAGTCGTCGTACACGCGTACGCCGTTCGCGACGCCGCGCAGCTCGAAACGCCTTCGTACGCCGGGGAAACGCTGAAGCCCGCGTACGCCGCCTGCTACGCCGAGACGACGCGTGACCAGGAGTGCGGCTGCTGAGTTGAGCCCGAGATGGGTTCCTACGACGGGGACGCGGACAGGGCCGATCAGCGCGCCGTCGTAGCGGATACCGTCGGGGACCGTCGTGAGCCCGACCACCTTCAGGTCCGCGTCGTTGGCTTCGCCATAGGTGAAGACAGTGCGGCCTTCCTCACGCAGGGTCGCGGCGAGCCGGCGGCAGGGTTCGTCGTCGGCGTTGGTGACCACGAAACCGGTCGGCGGCACACGGCGGCAGAAGCCGAGAAACGCTTCCGCGAGACCGTCGACATCGCCATACGTATTCAGATGATCGGAGTCGATGTTGGTGACGACCGCGACTTCGGGGCTGTACGCGACGAACGAGCGGTCGCTTTCGTCGGCCTCGACGACGAAGTGCGGACCGGAGCCGTGCCCGCCGGAGCCGAGCGTGCGGACGTCACCACCGATCACATAGGACGGATCCGCCCCGCCGGCCCGCAACGCGACGGTGATCATCGCGGTCGTGGTGGTCTTGCCGTGCGTGCCCGTGACGGCGATGGTGCGCCGGCCCGCCAGCACCCTGGCCAGTGCCTCGGAACGGTGCAGGACCGGCAGCCCGCGATCGTGCGCCGCGACGAGTTCGACGTGGTCGCCGGGGATCGCGGTGGAGCGCACGACCGTATCGGCGTTCCACAGGTTGCCCGGCTGGTGCCGCCGGTGGATCGTGGCGCCGAGCCGGGCCAGCTTGGCCAGCACCGGGCGGTCGCCGGTCTCGCTGCCGCTCACCGGCACCCCGCGGCGGAGCAGGATCTCCGCCAGCCCCGACATCCCGACTCCGCCGATGCCGATCAGGTACACATGGCCGAGGTCCCGTATGGTCGGCTCGCTCATCATGCACTCCTCCTGTCCGGGGACGTTCCCTCGGATTCAGGATGCGGCGGACATGTCAGGAACGATCATGCGTCGTGTCGCAGCCATGTCCCGATCGCGGCGGACGCCCGTTTCAGGGGGCCGAGCCGAACTCCTTCCGGACGACCGGGAGCACCTCCGTGCCCAGCAGTTCGATCGCTTTCAGCACCACGGCGTGCGGGACGCCGGACCAGTCCATCTGCAAGGCGTAGCGGCTCGCGCCGGTCAGCCTGCCCACGGTGATCAGGCGTTCGGCGACCTCGGCGGGGCTGCCGGTGAACAGCGCCCGGGCGTGGTGGGTGTAGGCGTCGTACTCGGCACGTGACGGGATCGCCCAGCCGCGGGCGCGGGCGCCGTACTTCATCGTCTCCAGCCAGTACGGGTAGAAGATCTCCTTGGCGTCCTGGGACTTCTCCGCGATCAGGCCGATCGCGCTCATGGTCACCGGCAGCTCGTCCGCGGTGTGCCCGCCCGCCTCGCCCGCCTGCCGGTACAGGTCCACGAGCGGGGCGAACCGCTCCGGCTCGCCACCGATCACCGCGTACACCACGGGCAGCCCGAGCAGCCCGGCGCGGATCGAGGACTCCGGATTGCCGCCGGTGCCCACGGAGATGCGCAGCCGGTCGCGGTACGGGCGCGGGTACACGTGCGCCTGCTCCAGGGGCGGGCGGAAACGGCCGGACCAGGTGATCGGGTCTTCGCGATCCAGGCGCAGCAGCAGCGCCAGCTTCTCCTCGAACAGCTCGTCGTACTCGGCGAGGTCGGCGCCGAAGAGCGGGAACGACTCGGTGAACGACCCCCGGCCGGCGAGCAGTTCCGCCCGGCCGCGGCTGAGCTGGTCGAGCGTGGTGAACTGCTGGTACACCCGGACCGGGTCCTCGGTGGAGAGCACGGTGACCGCGCTGGAGAGCGTGATCCGCTCGGTCACGCTCGCCGCCGCGGCCAGCACCGTCGCCGGGTTCGAGATGGCGTAGTCCGCGAGGTGATGCTCGCCGAGCCCGTAGAAGCCGAGCCCGAGTTCGTCCGCGAGCCTGATCCGCTCCACGGTCTCCGCCAGCCGCTGCGCGACCGGCACCCGCGCCCCGGTCAGCGGGTCCGGCGGCCGGTCGCCGAAGCTGTAGATGCCCAGTTCCATCGCCGCCCCTTTCTTCGCTGCTGCCTCAACCCCGGCGGCTGCCGGGAAATTCCGGCGTGATCCGCGGCGGAAGCTCCTCAGTGGACAGCCGCTTCGATCATCCCGAACACCTCGTCCAACGGCGGCGTCGGCCTCCCGGGCCATCGAGGAGCCGTCGCAGACGAACTTCGCGATCGCCCGGCAGCAGGCGACGCTCTCCGGCGAGCCGGGGTCGGCGGCCGGCGCTTCGGCATGGCGCAGCCGCATCGCTTCGTCCTACTCCCGCAGCGCCGGCGAACCGTCGATCATCCGCCAGAGCGGTGCGGCGTCGCCGGCGGTGCAATGCCGCACCATGGCGTGGATCTCCCCGCGCATCGGATAGGCGCCGACGATGAGCGTGGTGCGGCCTTCCCCGGGGTCGTGCCAGCCGAGCCGGTGAGGGGTTCCGCCCTGCTCCGGCGTCGCGCACTCCTCACCGCACTCGACGGCAGGGTTCCGGCAACGTTGGTCGGGGACCCGGCAGCGGGCGATGCGGATGTGTGCGACCACCTCGTGGCGTGCGCCGGCGCGGTTTCGGGTCTGTGAAGGGGCCCTTCACAGACTCAGAGTCCGTGAAGGGCCCCTTCACAGACCTCCACACCGACTTTGCCGACACCCTGGCACTCGACGGGCACGGCGCGCGTGCCGACTTCGTCGACGAAGGTGAACGCGGCCGGTCCCTGGACGATGACCGTCTCGCGGGCGCGAAGGGGCCTCGGGCGGACGGCCGTCCGGCAGGATCCAGTCTTCGCCGGTGAGCGCTGTGCACAGCGTCAGCGGTGCGCCGTCCACGAACCGCAGCGCCCACGGCGGGGACAGCGTCAAGCTGCCGAACGACGAGCCGTACCCCGCGGATCAAGTCGCCGAAGGCGTCCACGGTCCCGAGGTTTGACGAATACCGGGGTGATCCGGCGTTTCACCTATGGGATCGTCCGGGACGGTCGGGTTGACTGGGCCCATGCCTACCGACGCTGCCCTGACCGCTCCGGACTTCGAATTCCTGCGCCGCCCGCTGCACGGCTTCTTCTCGGCAGCCGCCGGGCCGCGCCCGCCGCAACCCCGCCCGGTGTGGTTCGAGGTGACGGACGAGGGCACGGTCCAGCTGTTCACCGCCCCGGATTCGAGCAAGGTCCGGCGACTGGCGCGCGACCCCCGCGCGTCGCTCGTCGTGGCCGCGCCGGCGGGGGAGCGGGAACAGTGGGTGTCGGTCGCGGGCCCCGCCACGGTGGAACCCGGCGGAGCGCACGAACTGGCCCGCCGGCTCGCGGCGCGCTACTTGGGACCTCGGCGATCCGGCGCGCGCCGCGGACCTGGACGGGATCCTCGCCACCGAGCAGGTCCGGCTCGTGCTGCGCCCACGGATCGTGCACCGGTTCCGGTTCTGAGCGGGCTTCCGGCTCAGCCCGCAGGCTGGCCGATGTTGACCATCCAGGTGATGCCGAACCGGTCGGTGCACGAGCCGAACTCGTCGCCCCACATCTGCTTCTCCAGCGGGACGGCCACGGTGCCGCCGTCGGAGAGCTTCGCCCAGTAGCCGCGCAGCAACTCGGCTTCGTCGCCGCTGAGGCTGATGGAGATGTTCGTGCCCGGCCGGTGTTCCATGCCCGGCGGGGTGTCCGCGGCCATCAGCGTGAAGCCCTGGTCGGTGTCGAGTGAACCGTGCATGATCTTGTCCGCGTAGCCTTCCACGGCCGACGCGCCGAATTCGCCGAACGTGGTGAGCGCGAGGTCGCCGCCGAACACCTCGTGGTAGAACTCCATCGCCTCCCGGGCGTTGTCGCGGAAGCTGACGTAGGGGTTGAGTTTCGCTGCCATCGGAACCCTCCAGAGTTCGGGACGGTTCCGAATCCTCGCAGATCCGCGGGGGTGCGACAACGCAATCGGGCACGTCCGGGGGACCTCTTCCCCCAGCCGGGTGCCCTGGTGCCGGGTCCCGGGAATCCGCTGTGGCCGGTGGGTTTCCCACGGCGGCCGAGCCCGGATTTCCGTTGCCGGCGAAGGGTCCACGGTCTCCGCACGCCCGGACGAAACGGCAACCGGATTTGCCGGAACCGCAAACCCGGGCGCACAGTGGAGCCATGACCGACGAGTTCGACGAGGTGCTCAGCGCGGTGGGGCCGCGGCTGCGGGAGCTGCGGCGGCGCGCCGGGATCACGCTGGCCGGGCTCTCGGCGAGCACCGGCATCCCGGTCAGCACGCTTTCGCGGCTGGAATCCGGGCAGCGCCGCCCGGGACTGGAGCTGCTGCTCCCGCTGGCCAAGGCCTACCGGGTGCCGCTCGACGATCTGGTCGTCGCGCCGGCCACCGGCGATCCCCGGGTGTACCCGCGGCCGTTCACCCGGCACGGGATGACCGTGGTGCCGCTGACCCGCAACCCCGGCGGGCTGCAGGCGTTCAAGCACATCATTCCGGCCGGGCTGACCCAGCGCGAGCCCGATCCGCGCTCGCACGAGGGCTACCACTGGCTGTACGTGCTCAGCGGACGGCTGCGGGTGGTGCTCGGGGACCAGGATCTCGTGCTGACGGCGGGCGAGGTCGCGGAGTTCGACACGCACCTGCCGCACTGGTTCGGCAACGCCGACGAGCGCGCGGTGGAATTCCTCAGCATTCTCGGCCCCCAGGGTGAACGGTTCCACATTCGCGCGCGATACCGTCCGGGCAGGTGAGAAACGTGGCCCGGCTGGGTATTCCTTCTTCGAGAACTCCACGGGAGGCAGGGTGATCCCCATGGTGGCGGTGCGGGTTCAGGGACTGGCCGTGGTCGCGCAGGATGTCGCGCCGGTCGTGCTGCTGCGCGAGGAGAGCGGCTCGCGCCGATGGCTGGCGATCACGATCGGCGCGCCGGAGGCGCAGGAGCTGGCGGCGGCGCAGGAGCACGTGGTCTCCGCGCGGCCGGGCACGGTCGAGCTGATCATCGACGTGCTCGGCGCGCTCGGCCAGCGGGTCGTCCGGGTGGAGATCACCCAGCTGCGCGACAGCGTCTTCCATGCCGATCTGGTGCTGGCCGACGGATTGCGGGTCTCCGCCCGGCCCAGCGACGCGATCGCGATCGGGCTGCGCACCGAGGCGCCGCTGGAGGTCGCCGAAGCGGTCCTGGAGGAGGCTGCGGTCGACGTGACCGTGGCCGCGGGCGACGAACTGCCGCGCGAACCGGACGGTGAACCGGACGAGGAGCAGATCCGCCGGTTCCGCGACCTGCTCGACGAGATGAGCCCGGAGGACTTCCGCGACCCCGGCACGGAGTGACCGGCCACGGTCCACTGTGGCCATCCGCGAGCTGTGCGGCTCCGTGAAGGGGCCCTTCACGGACTCAGAGTCCGTGAAGGGCCCCTTCACAGCCTTTGCGGTGCCCACCCTGTCGAAAATGACAATCGCTGTCGGCTAGGGTGGGGGGCTGTGGTGTGCCCGAGCCGCCGCCCCGCCGAGGGGCTAGGCTGCGCGGCTCGATGAGGAGGCCGCCCGGTCCGGCCGGGCCGGCGGCGCAGGGGCCGGGACATCGGCCTGGAGCTGCGGAGGTTGGCATGAAGAGCGAGATCGCCGGCAGGGCGGTCGGACTGGTGGTCACCGGTCTGGCCGGGGCGGCGGCGTACGACGGGGTGAAGCGGTTCGCCCGATCGAAGGTTTTCCGGTCGGCGGCCGTCTCGGTCACCACGTGGGGGCTGCGCAGTGCCCGGGCGGCGGAGACCGGGGCGGAGAAGGTCCGGCTCGCGACCGCGGACCTGGTGAGCGAGGCTCGCGACCGGATCGGTGAGCAGGCCCCGCCGCCCGGTGCCGCCGCGGGCCACGGCCACGAGCACTGACCGTGGCCACGGTCGAACCGCAGGTGCTGTCCGACGCGGCGGGACGGGTGCGTTTCCACGTCCCGCTGCTGTCGGGCGACGCCTCGCGCGCGGTCGCGGTGGAGGACGCCGTGGACCGCGTGCCCGGCGTACGCCAGGTGCACGCGTATCCGCGCACCGCGAGCGTCGTCGTGTGGTACGACCGGGCGCGTTGTGACCGCGCGGAGCTGCTCGCCGCGATCCGGGAGGGAGCCGCGCGGCCCGCGGTACCCGCCACCCGGTCGCCGCGCTCGGCGGACGTGCGCAACGCCGACCTCGTCCGGATGGTCGTGGGCGGGCTCGCGCTCGTGGTGCTGGGGATCCGCCGCTACGGCCTGCGCCGTCCGCCGGTGCTCGGTCCGGCCGGCCGGACGGCGGCCACCGGCGTCACCATCTTCACCGGCTATCCGTTCCTGCGCGGCGCGCTCCGCTCGCTCGGCGGCGGCCGGGGCGCGGGCACCGACGCGCTGGTCTCCGCCGCGACGGTGGCGAGCCTCGTGCTGCGCGAGAACGTCGTGGCGCTGACCGTGCTGTGGCTGCTCAACATCGGTGAATACCTTCAGGATCTGACGCTGCGACGAAGCCGCCGCGCGGTTTCCGAGCTGCTGACCGGCACACAGACCCGGATCTGGCGGCGCATCGGCACGGTCGAGGCGGAGGTGGACATCGCCGATCTCGCCGTGGGCGACGAGGTCGTGCTGCACGAGCATGTGGTGCTGCCGGTCGACGGGGAGGTGGCCGAGGGCGAGGGGATCGTGGACCAGTCCGCGGTCACGGGGGAGCAGCTGCCGGTCAGCGTGACCGCCGGGACCGCGCTGCACGCCGGTTCGGTGCTGCTGCGGGGACGACTTGTGGTGCGGGCGAGCGCGGTCGGCGCGGACACCGCGATCGGCCGGATCATCCGCCGGGTCGAGCAGGCGCAGGAGGACCGCGCGCCGATCCAGACCGTGGCCGAGGTGTTCTCGCGGCGGTTCGTGCCCGTGTCCTTCGCCCTCGCCGGGCTGACCCTGCTGGCCACCCGGGACGTGCGGCGGGCGATGACCATGCTGCTGGTCGCCTGTCCGTGCGCGGTCGGGCTGGCCACGCCCACCGCGATCAGCGCCGCGATCGGCAACGGCGCGCGGCGCGGCATCCTGGTCAAGGGCGGTGCGCACCTGGAGGCGGCCGGCCGGGTCGACGCGATGGTGTTCGACAAGACCGGCACGCTCACCCTCGGCCGCCCGGTGGTCACGAACGTGATCTCCTTCGCCGAGGACTGGACGCCGGAGCGGGTGCTGGCGCACGCGGCCAGCTCGGAGATCCACTCCCGGCATCCGCTGGCGCAGGCGGTGATCCGCTCCACCGAGGAGCGGCGGATCCGGATCCCGCCGCACGAGGAGTGCGAAGTCCTGCTGGGACAAGGGATGCGGGTGGCCAGCGACGGCCGGGTGCTGCTGATCGGCAGCGCGGAACTGGTGCGGGGCGAGGGCGTGGAGCTGCCCGCCGAGGCCCGCCGCTGGGTCGCGAAACTCCGTGAGGCGGCCGAAACCCCGTTGCTGCTGGCGGTGGACGGCACGCTCACCGGGCTGGTTTCGTTGCGGGACAAGGTACGTCCCGAAGCGCGTGAAGTGCTTCAGGCGCTGCGCGCGGACGGCGTGCGCCGGATCGTGCTGCTGACCGGGGACCACCCGGGCACGGCGGCCGCGGTCGCCGCGGAGCTGGGCGTCGCGGAGTTCCAGGCGCAGGTGCTGCCCGAGGACAAGCAGGACGTGGTGCGGCGGCTGCGTGAGGAAGGGCATGTGGTCGCCGTCGTCGGTGACGGCACGAACGACGCCCCCGCGCTGGCGCTGGCCGACATCGGCATCGCGATGGGCGTGAACGGCACCGACGTGGCCGTGGAGACCGCGGACGTGGCGCTGGCGGGCGACGACCTGCGTGCCCTGCTGTCCCTGCGCGACCTCAGCCGGCGCAGTGTCACGCTGATCCGGCAGAACTACGGCCTGTCCATCGCGGTGAACGCGCTGGGCCTGGTGGTGTCCGCCGCGGGCGCGCTGTCCCCGGTGGTGGCGGCGGTGCTGCACAACGCGTCGTCGGTCGCGGTGGTCGGGAACAGTTCCCGGCTGATCCGGCACCGGGTGCCCGGCGGCCGCGAGGCGCGCTGAGCGGTCACTTCTTCCGGTACTGCGCCGCGACCTTCTCCGCCATCCCGCGGATGTCGGCGAGCGCGTCGTCCAGTTTCGTCTTCCCTTCGAGCACGCCGGCCAGCGCCTGCGAGGCCTGAGTGCCGAGCTGGCGGAACTCCGGCACCGCGACGAACTGGATGCCCGCCGTGGGCCGCGGCTGCAGCCCGGCCTTGCGCGGGTCGACCGAGGTGATGGACAGGAAGGTGGGCATCGCGAACGCCCCGGCGTCGGCCAGATATTCGGGATCGTTGTAGGTCGAGTACCGGGTGCCCGCGGGCGCCTTCGCCTGGCCGACGACCTTGCCCGCCAGCCGCTGGTAGTCCCGGCCGCTCGCCCAGGACATGAACTTCCAGGCCTCGTCCGGGTGATCGGTGCTCTCCTCCATCCCCCAGGCCCAGGTGTAGAGCCAGCCCGCGGTGGAGGTCTTGACCACGGGCGCGGACAGGTAGCCGATCCGGCTGCGGACCGCGCTGGTGGGTGCCTCCAGCTGTGCTGCGCCCGCCGTCGAGTCGTACCACATGGCGACCTTGCCCTGTTCGATCGCGGTGGCGCACTCCTGGTAGCCGCTGCGCTCCGGAACGTCCTCGCCGGCCTTGTGCAGCAGGTCCAGATAGAACCGCACGGCCTCGCGGAACTCCGGGGCGTCGGTGCGCACGTTCCAGCCGGCGTCGAACCAGGTGCCGCCGAAGGTGTTGATCATCGTGGTCAGCGGCGCGATCATGTCGCCCCAGCCGGGCCGGCCGCGCAGGCAGATCCCGTGCATCCCGTTCTTGGCGTGCTCCACGGCCTCCGCGGCGTCGGAGACCTGCTGCCAGGTCGGCGTGGCCGGCAGCCGGATACCGAGGTTGCCGAGCACGTCGGTGCGGTACATCAGGATCGAGGATTCGCCGTAGAACGGCGCCGCGTACAGCCGTCCGTCCGGCCCGCGCAGCGAGTCCGCGATCGGGGCGATCAGGTCCTTCACGTCGAAGGTGCTGTCGTCCTTTGTGTACGAGTCCAGGGCCTTGAGCTGATGCCTGCCCGCATAGATCGGCGTCTCGAAGTTGCTCACCGACGCGACGTCGTACTTGCCCGCCTGCGCGGTGAACTCGCGATCGACCTCGTCCCGGAGCCGGTTCTCGGGCAGCACGGTGAAGTTCACCTTGATCCCGGTCCGCGGGGTGAACTCGGTCGCGGTGAGCTGCTGCAGCTCGACCATCTGCGGGTTGTCCACCATGAGCACGTCGATGGTCACGTCGGACTTGCTCGCGCACGCTTGCGCGGACAGCAGGACCAGGACCGCCGCCACCGCCGCCGAGGATCGGCGCACCCGCCTTGCCCCGCGCCCGCTCCGTTGTTCCCGCACCCCGGTTCCTCCCGCTTCGGCCGCTTTGCGGCGACTCACGCGAGAAATCTAAGAGCACGAGACGAAAAGCCGAGAGCGAACGTTCGGGGCCTGGAGTGTTCGTGCAGTTCTCCTGCCCTTGCAGGCCGCTTGTACAGCGGTAGGGCCTGGTCCTGGCTTCGCTGGAGGACGGCTGTGCCTCCGTCCATCGTGGACGCGCGCGGCCTTGTCAGGGCGTGACCGCCGCGCCGGGCACCGGGTTTTCCAGTAACGAGCGCAACTCCGCGAGCGCCGCACCGAGCGGCCGGTCGACCCGGATCGACGCGTACTCGTCGCCCCGGGTCCGGCCGCGGTTGACGATCATGACCGGCTTCCCGGCCTTCGCGGCGTGCCGGACGAAGCGGAGCCCGGACATCACCGTCAGCGAGGAGCCGAGCACGAGCAGCGCGGCCGCCCGGTCGACGAGCCGGTAGCACCGCTCGACCCGGGCGTGGGGCACGTTCTCGCCGAAGAAGACGACATCGGGTTTGAGTATTCCGCCGCACCGCAGGCACTCGACGACCGTGAAGGTGCGGACGGCCTCCTCGGCCAGCTCGACGTCACCGTCCGGGTTGATCCGGGAGACGGTGCCGCCGAAGTCCGGATTGGCCGTGCGAAGCCGGGTGTCCAGCTCTTCCCGGGCACTGGTCCGGCGGCAGCCGAGGCAGATCACGCGGTCGAGATTGCCATGCAGCTCCACCACTCCCGGCGTACCGGCGGCGCGGTGCAGGCCGTCCACGTTCTGCGTGATCACCCCGGAGACCCGGCCGCTCGCGCGCAGTGCGGCGAGGGCGTGGTGCCCGGAATTGGGTGCGGCACGGGCGATGGTGCGCCAGCCGAGATGGCTGCGTGCCCAGTACCGGCGCCGCCCGGCGGCACTCGTGGTGAACTCGTCGTAGGTCATCGGCGTATGCCGGCGCAAGCTGCCGGACTCGCCGCGGTAGTCGGGAATGCCGGACTCGGTGGAGATCCCGGCCCCGGTCAGCACCAGCACCCGGCCGTCGGCGAGCACCTCGGCCACCTCGGCGAGGCGGCCCGTGCGGGGGAGTGGATCGCCCGGAGCGGCCCAGGTCGGCGTCGGTCGGGTACGCACGATGCCAGCTTACGTGGACAGGCCGCGCAAGCGTGCCGCGCCGGGATCGCGGCCGTTTCACCGGGACCGGTGATCACCCGGCCGGGCGACACGGGGATTGGCCCGCCGGGCCGCTGGGTATCCGAAGGACCATGTGGTTCGCGCTGGCTACGCCCGTGGTCGTGATGATCGCCACCGTCCTGATGGAACGGTTCGAGCGATATTGCGACCGGGCGGAGGCCGGGGCGCGCGTGCGAGTACCCGAGCCCCGGTCGAGCCGGTCCGGCCGGTCTCGTTCGGGTCCGTGGTGCTGCGGCACTAGGCGCGAGGCGCGGACCGGGCGCGGACGCCCGGCAGGGCGAGCGGTGGCCGGTGTTCTTGGGAGGAACACCGATACCGCGGCCCGGGCTCTCCCCGTCGGGGTGGGAGTGCGCGGGCCCTCTGCCGGGCTTCGGATGCGCCGCGGTGACCGGCGTACCGGCCCGCTCACCGGATCGTCGTGATCGTCGTGCTCTCGGCGGCGGATCGGTTTGCCGGTCGGTGGTCCTGTCCCGGCGGGTCTGCGCGTCGCGTTCCGGGTGAACTCCTGATACCAGGCGTCCCACGGGTGATTGGTCGCGGCGTAGTTCGCGGGCGGGTCGGCCCTGCGCAGACTGCGTAGGTCTGTGAAGGGGCCCTTCACGGACTCTGAGTCTGTGAAGGGCCCCTTCACAGACCCGAGACAGGTCCGGCGCACACCACGAGGTGGTCGCACACCTCGAACACCACCGCATCGCCCGCTGCCGGGCGAATCGATGAAGAGGGCAGGTACCGCCGATGATGACGCGGCAGCCACGGCTCTCTGCTGATCACAGGCCCTTCGACCAACTTTGCCGGGACCCTGCGCCGCCATCGGTGAACGCGACGGTGGGCAGCACGCCGTTGTCGTACTGACGGCTCGCCGACCAGGTGATTTCCCCGTCCGCGCCAAGCTGCCCGGTGCGGTACCAGAGCGTTGCCGCGCTCTGCGACTGGTGCACCTCGACGATCCGGTCGGCGCCGTCCAGCGCGATCGCGGGTGTCTGGCCGCTGTCGTAGCGGCCGTGGCGCTGCCAGGCGACCCGGCCGTCCGCGTCGTAGGTCTCGGTCCAGTACCAGAGCGCGCCGGTGCCCGAATTGTGCATCTCGACGACCTGGCCGTGGCCGTTGAGCGCGACCGACGGGTGGTAGCCGAGTGCGGTACCGGTCAGCGTCGCGAGGACGGCAATGCCCAGACGATGCATGAAACCCCCTGTTCGGGATGGTATTCCGGGAAAACGTAGCGATCTTGCCGGGGTTTCGTGGCATCTTCGGGAGATGCCGGAGAACTCCAGGGAAACCTTCGCCGAGGACGTGGCCGCCCTGCTCGCCGCGCTGCCCGGGGTGTGCGCGGTGGCACTCGGCGGCTCGCGCGCGCAGGGCACCCATCGCCCGGACAGCGACTGGGACTTCGCCCTCTACTACCGCGGCCGCTTCGATCCCGGCGATCTGCGCGCGCTCGGCCTGCCCGGCGAGGTCTCGGACCTCGGCGCCTGGGGCGGCGGCGTGTTCAACGGCGGCGCCTGGCTGACCGTCGAGGGCCGCCCGGTGGACGTGCACTACCGCGATCTCGACGTGCTCGACCATGAGCTGGCCGAAGCCCGGGAAGGCCGGTTCCACTGGGAACCGCTGGCCTTCCACCTGGCCGGGATCCCGAGCTACCTGGTGCTCGGCGAGCTGGCGGGCAACCGGGTCCTGTACGGGGAGCTGCCGCGCCCGGCCTACCCGGACCCGCTGCGCGGCGCCGCGGCGGAGTTCTGGCGCGCGGCCGCCGACCGCACCCTCGGCTACGCGGAACCGGCCTACGTCGCCCGCGGCCGCGTCACCGAGACGGCGGCCTCACTGGGCCTGGCAGCACTGCAAGCCGCGCACGCGATCCTGGCCGCACGCGGGGAATGGGTGACCAACGAGAAGACCCTGCTGGACCGCGCCGGCCTGCGGGCGCTGGATGACATGGTCTCCGGGCTCGGCCACGACCTGCCGGGCGCGTTCGCCACCGCACGTGCGCTGCTGGCCGCGGCGTATGACCGTCCACAAGGGACTTGACTGGGCGGCGGTGCGCGAACTTTGTATAACGGCCTATACGGCAAGCTGGTTATCGGATTCCGTTCACAAGCAAGGAGAATCGGACGAATCCCCACCCGGTCGACCCCGCCTCGACCAGGCTAGATTGGCGTCGTACCCAAGCAACAGGAGTGACTTCGCATGCGCAAGGAATACGTGGACGTGCCGGCCGGTGACGGGGTCGCCGATGCGTATCTGGCCGTCCCGGACGGTGGGCCGCACCCGGGTGTGGTGCTGTTCATGGACGCCTTCGGGGTCCGCCCGCGGATCGAGGAGATGGCGGAGCGGATCGCCGCGGCGGGCTATGCCGTGCTCGCGCCGAACCTGCTCTACCGGAGCGGGCGTTCGCCGCTGGTGGAGGACATGGCCGCGCTGGCCGACGCGAGCCGGCGCGAAGCGATCTTCGGTCGGCTGATGCCGATGATGAGGCAGCTGGACACCGACGCGATCGTGCGTGACGCCGGGAAGTACCTGGACTTCTTCCACGCGCAGGAGGGCGTGGCCGAGGAGCCGGTGGTGATCACCGGGTACTGCATGGGCGGGCTCAACGCGCTGAAGGTGATCGAGGCGCTGCCGGAGCGGGTCAAGGCGGTCGCGAGCTTCCATGGCGGCAGGCTGGCCACCGACGATCCGGACAGCCCGCACCTGCGGGTCGGCTCGATCACCGGCGAGGTCTACTTCGGGCACGCCGACCAGGACCACGCGATGAACGCCGACCAGATCGAGATGCTCGAACGGGCGCTCGACGAGGCCGGGGTGACCTATCGATCCGAGGTGTACGAGGGTGCCGCGCACGGATACACGATGACCGACACGGCGGCCTACCAGGAGGAAGCCGAGAAGCGGCACTGGGAGAACCTGTTTGCGCTGCTGGAGCGAGTAAACGGGTAGGAAGCTATGTCCACTATGGGCACTCCTGTCCGTTCGAGTGTCTCTTGTGGACGGTCGGTGGCCGCCGAGCCGGAAGCTGCGGCGGGCGAGGCGTGAGCTGAGCGGTGGCCGGACGGGAACGTCTGGACGGCGTAGTCCAGCCGTGCTCCGGCTAGACTCGGCCGCCCCGAGCCGGAGGAGCGAGAAAGCCACCGATGAGCGCCGCGACCACCGTTCCGCACCGCGAGAAGCTGCTTCGTGAAGGACTTCGCCAGCTGTATGCTCGCGGGTTCCACGGCACCACGATCGACGGGATCCTGGACGCGGCCGGGGTGCCGAAGGGCTCCTTCTACCACCACTTCGGGTCGAAGGAGGCGTTCGCGCGCCAGGTGCTGGCCCGGTACATGCAGTTCCAGCTCGATCAGCTGGCGGAGTGGAGCGGGCGGGCCGAGCTGCCGGTGCCCGCGCTGCTGGCCGGGTACTTCCGGGCGATGGCCGCGCGGTTCACCGGGTCCGGGCACCAGCGGGCCTGCCTGGCCGGGAAGCTGGCGACCGAGCTGGCCGCCGGGCACGAGGGTTTCCGTGCCCGGCTGGCCGAGGACCTGGGCGGCTGGCGCGAGCGGATCGCCGGGCTGCTGGAAACCGGGCAGCAGCGTGGGGAGGTTCGCGCGGACCAGCCCGCCGGGCTGCTCGCGGACGCGGTGCTCGCGCTGGTGCAGGGCGCGTTCGTGCTCGCGCTCGCCGCGCGGGAGGACGCGTCGCTGGAGTCCGTGGCCACCGCGATCGAGCTGCTCGTCGCCGGGTGAATCGCGGACCTGCGGCGCTGGGCCGGCCGCGGACTCGGATGCACCCGGGTGAGCCGGTTACCTTAGGCTGATCGTATGGCCGAAGGCGTGCTGTGCCGGGAATCGGTGGAGCTTTCCGGACGGGAGCGGTCGGTGCTGCGGAGTATGGCGCTGCACGGGACGGGCTCGGAGCTGTATTGCGCACTCGAAGCCGGTCACGGGCACGAGCACGTGGCGCCGGTCGTGGTGGGCGAGTGGTGGCTGCGGTGGTGGCCGGGGCGCCGCGTGCTGGAATCGCGCGCCGAATGCGACGCGATGTCCGAGGCGGGTGTCGGGTGTTCCGGCCCGGGTGGCCATGAAGGCGGCCACAGGTTCACCCCAGCCGACGCCACGTGGCACGCCGAACGTCGGTAATCTCGGGTTCATGCGTGACGGTTTCCAGGGCGATCTCGAACAGCTGGACGGCAAACTGGCCACGATGGCCGATGCCGCGGGCGAAGCCATGCGGCGCGCCACCCGTGCGCTGCTCACCGCGGATCTCCTGCTGGCCGAGGAAGTCCTCGGCGCCGACGACCAGCTCGACGAACTGCGCGCAGTCTGTGAGGAGGACGCGCACGCGCTGCTCGCCCTGCAGGCCCCGGTCGCCGGTGACCTGCGCGGGGTGCTGGCCGTGGTGTACTGCGCCGAGAAGATCGAGCGCATGGGTGACCTGGCCGCGCACATCGCCGGCGCGGCCCGTCGCCGCCACCCGGACCACGCCGTGCCCGCCGAGCTGGAGCAGGTGTTCACCGACCTGGGCCGGGAAACCGCCGGCATGGCCGACCGCGTGGCCTCCCTCGTCCGCAGCGGCGGCCGCGGCGGCTACGCCGAACTGAGCCGCACCGACGAGACCGTGGACGCCCTGCACGCCCGTGTGCTGGCCACGATCACCTCCCCGTCCTGGCCGCACGACCAGCGCGTCGCGGTGGCCCTGACCCTGGTGACCCGGTTCTACGAACGGTTCGCCGACCAGGCGGTGTCGGTGTCGAAACGCCTGGACTTCGCGGCGACGGGGGATCTTCCGGGGTAACCGCGGGCTGCTCGCCCAGGCGGTCACTCGTTCGGCGCGCGTAAGGTCGAGACGAGGACCGGGAGCGCGGCGGCCAGCGCGATCCCGCGTAGCGCCCCGGCGATCGGATAGGCCGCGCGGACGCCGAGCCGGTCGGCGACGAAGCCGCCGGCCAGCGCGCCCAGCGGCATCAGGCCCCAGCCGAGCATCCGGTAGACGCTGTGCACCCGGCCTTGGAGCGGAGCGGGCACGACCTGCTGCCGCAAGCCGACCGTGACCACGTTCCACAGCGTGGTAGCGAATCCGTTCAGCGCGAGCAGCAGACCGAGGACCACGGCGTCCGGGCTGATCCCGATCAGTCCGAAGAGGACGATGTTGGCGGCGAGCGCGGTGATCAGCGCGGTCGGTGCGCCGATCCGGGCCACGATGCGCGCGTTGAGGATCCCGCCGAGCACGCTGCCTGCCGCGGCGCCGGCGAGGAGCACGCCGTAGCTGTGCTCGCTGATGTGCAGCGTCTGTGTGGCGAGCAGGACGAGGGTGACGTTGCCGAGCTGGAAGCCGAACGTGTTGACCGCGAGCAGGCAGGCCAGCGTGCGCAGCAGGCGATGCCGGGCCAGCCATCGCAGGCCCTCCAGCACCGCGACCCGCATCGGCGGCCGGGCGGTCTGCGGAGGAGGACGGCGTGGCAGTTTTGCCAGCAAGGCCGCGGAGAACACGAACGAAGCCACGTCCACGCCGAAAGGTGCCGCTGCGGCGACGGCGAACAGCGCGCTGCCGATCGGCGGGCCGATGAACAGCTGTCCGGTGTTGGCGATCGCGTACTGATTGCCGTTCGCTCGATGCAGCAAGGCGGCGGGAACGAGGTCCGGGAGAACCGCCAATGACGCGTTGGCGAAGATGACCTCGCACGCGCTCAGGCCGAAGCCCAGCACCGCCAGCCCGGTGCTGTCGATCCGGCCGAGCCAGATGAGGACCGCGGCGACGGCGACGATCACGCCCTGCAGCGCTTGCGAACGCCACATCAGGCTGGCGCGGTCGTGCCGGTCGACCAGTGCGCCCGCGGGCAGGGAAAGCAGCAGCCACGGCAGGGAGGTTGCGGCAGAGACGACCGAGACGAGGACCGGGTCGTGGGTGATCGTGACAGTCAGCAGCGGCACGGCGGCGGTGAACACGCCGTCCCCGATGCTGTCCACCGCTGAGGCCCACCGCAGTCGCCGGTAAGCGGCGGGAAAACGTGTCCGAGGCATGGAGACAGGCTCCCGACTCGAACGTGTGTTCGCCACGATGGAGCCTGATGCTCCATAATCGGGCGGTGCCGTTGACCTTGGAGCTGAGCGTCGCCGATCTGGCGGGTACGCGGCTTGCCGTCTCGCCGCTGTCGGAGACCATCGCCGGGCTGCAGACCCTCGCCGGGGGAGGGCGGCACGGTGGCTGGGTCCGCTGGGTGACCGCTGAACTTGCCGTCCGTCCGCTCGAACTCTCCTGGACGTGGCCGTTGCTCGTGCACGACCGGGCTTGCTGGCCGCAATTCCTGCTGCCCGCGCCGGCTCGCGCTGCCACCACGATCGACGAGGCGCTCGACGCGCTGCGGCGGACGACCGCGCGTCAAGTGCGGCGGAGCCTTCGGAGGGTGTTCGGCGACCGGCCGCCCGCCGCCGCACGGATGCTCGCCGCCGAACCCGCCGCCGGGCTCCGTGCCGTTGCCGCCGAACTGCATGCGGCACACGACCGGCTCATCGCTCCACAGTGGACACGGCTGCGGGCCGTGCTCGACGCCGACATCGCCTATCGCGCGAAACGGTGGGCCGAAGGCGGTGCCTGCGGGTTGTTCACCGATCTGCATCCCGGCCTGAGCTGGCGGGACGGACGGCTCAGCCTCGCCGGTGACCACCGCCGCGCGCCCGGTGGGCCGATCGGCGGCCTCGTGCTGTCCCCGGTGGTGCTCGGCCCGCCGAGGGTCCTGGTCAAACTGCACACCACCACGCAGACGACGGTGCGCTACCCGGCTCGCGGCAGCGGTGCATTGTGGACGGTTCGCCGCCCGGTGGCCGATCCGCTCATGCGCCTGCTGGGCCGGCCCCGGGCCGAGCTGCTCGAAACCTTGCGGGTACCGGCCTCGACGACCGCCCTCGCGGCGGTACTGCACGTGTCGCCGAGTGCGGTGTCCCAGCATCTTCGGGTGCTGCGCGAGTGTGGTCTGGTCACCGGTGTGCGATCCGGGCGGACCGTGCTCTACCGGACGACCGGCAAGGGACTCGGCCTGCTCGGCCCCGCCGTGGCTCAGGAGTCGGTGGTGTGAGCCCGGCGTCGCCGCCGAGGGCCAGACCTGCGGCGAGGGACTTGATCACGCCCGGACCGTGCCGACTGTTCTCGCGCGAGCCTCCTGCCGGGCGGCCTGGGCCAGGACGCCGAACTGCAGCATGGTGATCACCAGTGAGGTGCCGCCCGAGGAGACGAGCGGCAACGTCACCCCGGTCACCGGCAGGACCCCGGCCACGTACCCGATGTTGATCAACGCCTGGGCGACGAGCAGCAGCGTGGTCGTCGCCGCGACCAGGCGGACCCATGGGTCGGCGGCGCGTGCCGCGGTCCGTAGCCCGGCGACGGCGAGCAGGCCGAACAGCGCCAATACCAGTACACAGCCGGCGAAGCCCAGTTCTTCGCCGATGAGGGCGAAGACGAAGTCGTTCTGCACGTCGGGCAGGTAGCTCCATTTCGCCGCGCCCTGGCCGAGTCCGACGCCGAACCAGCCGCCGTCGGCCAGTGCGTATTGCGCTTGCTGGGCCTGGTAGCCGCTGCCGCTCGCGTCTGCGTCCGAGGACAGGAAGGACAGCACGCGCGCGAGTCGGTAGTCGGCGAAGAGTGCGAGCACGAGAATTCCGGCACTGCCCCCGGCGAGTAGCGCGAGGAACAGCCGTCTCGGCGCGTCGGCGAACCACAGCAGTCCCAGCGTGATCAGGGCCAGGGTGACGGTGCCGCTGAGGTTCGGCTGGGCCAGCACCAGGGCGCACAGCACCAGCGTCACCGGGACGAGTGGTACCAGCAGATGCCGCCACTGCTGTATCAAATGGCGTTTCGCCACGAGCAGGTGCGCGCCCCACAACACGAGCGCGACCTTCGCGATCTCCACCGGTTGCACCGTGATCGGCCCCGCCGCGAGCCAGCGCTGGGCGCCGCCGTGATCGCTGCCGAGCGGGGTGAGCACCAGGACCAGCCCGACGATCGCGACGCCCAGCGCCGGGACCGCGGCCCGGCGCAGTTTCGTCAGCGGAATCCGGAGTCCGGCGACGAATGCGGCCAAACCGATTGCGACATAAAGGAGATGTCGTGCGAAACCCTGGTATACACCTACGCCAGAGGTGGGATTCGCGGCGGCGGCCGTGGCCGACAGTGCCATCACCGCGCCGAGGATGGTGAGCGCCAGGCCCACGACGACGATGATCCGGAACGACGCGAGCGGGTGCGCGAAGAACTCCCGTGTCGCGGATCCGCCGGTTCGAAAGTCCACAGTGGATGTTTGCGCGACGGCGCTGTGGGGACGCTGAGAAACGGTTCAGCGGGCGCGGATGCCGTCGAGAAGGAGGGCTACGACCGCGGCGGATTCCGCTTCGATGCCCGGATTCTGCCAGTCGCCGGCGTGTCTCGGATCGTGGAAGCGGCTGGTCCCGTCGAACACCGCGCGGGCGATGGTGTCCGGTTCGCCCGGCGCGAATGCGCCGGCGGCGATGCCGTCGGCGACGATTTCGCGAATCTGCCCGAGCAGGAAAGCGACGTGTGCCGCGGAGGTGCCGCTGTGCTCGGACGCGAGGGTGAGGAAGGTGGCGAACAGCTCCGGATCCTCGCCCGCCTTGGCCCACTTGACGCGGAACATGGTGGTGAGCAGTTCGCGGAGTCGTTCGACAGCCGGCTGCCCGGGATCCCCGGCGGTGCCGGCGAGCTGGTCCCGCGTCCGGTCGAGCCAGCGGCTGATCACCGCCTCGCGCAGCGCCGCCTTGGACGGGAAGTGCCGGTACACGCTGCCGTGGCTGACGCCGAGCAGCCGGGCGACGTCGAGCACCGTGGTCTTGTCCGGCCCGTACCGGCGCAGCGCGTCCTCGGCGGCCGACACGATCGTGCCCGCGTCGAGCGGCTCTTTCCGGGTGACGGACATCGACCAAGGAGGTTCCCATCAGCACCGCACCTGTCCCGTTCGCCGGCCGGACCGTGGCCCGGGTCGGCTACGGCGCGGCCCAGCTCCCGCGGCTGCACGAACGGCGTGCCGACGCCGTCGCCCTGGTGCGCCGTGCCGGCGAGCTGGGCGTGAACCACTTCGACACGTCGGTGTTTACGAATTTACTCCGAACTGGATCAAGCAGCAAACATCGCGCTTGACCAGGTAAAACACCGCAGAATCGATCGCTCGGTCACGCCGCGAGGAGCGGTCGCGCCCGCTCTTTGAAGTCAGCCACGAGCGGGTGCGGCCCGAACGTAAGCATCCCGTCTTGGAGCTTGCGGACGGCCTCGACGGCACGGGACGACTTGACCTGAGTTGCGAGGCCAAGCGTTCGCACGCCGGCCGCGTGCGCCGCGTCGAGATCCCGGTTCTGAAGGTGAGCGGTCGCCAAAGTCGCGTACGACATCGCGCCCCGGCGTGCTCGCTTCTGAGTACGAGCATGGTCGATTGATCGGCGCGCATGTGCCTCGGCGTACTTCGTCTGGCCGAGATCCCGGAAGGCGTTCGCCCACTCGCCGCAAATGTATGCCGGGTCGATGAAGCGTGCCCATTCCGGTTCACGCTCTGGTTCGCTCCGAGCGAAGGCGCGCTCCGCTTCGTTGATGGCGTGCGCCGTAGCGGCTTTGTCTCCCATGACGGCGTGTGCACGGGCTTCCAGGGTCCAGAGATCCGCGAGACAGGCTGGCGAGTCCACCTTCATGAGGCCCTGGCGTCCGGCCTGAGCGAGTCGCATCCCTTCTTCGGGCTCCCCGAGCAGGGTGGCTTGGTCTGCCATCCCCGCGTGGACGTGGGCTCCCAACGCAGGGTCCTTGGACTGCTCAGCAAGACGCAGAGACTGAACTAGATTTAAGAAGGCCGTAGCGAAGTCGCGGACGCGCCCGGTCCCTCGACCGGCGTCGCTGGAGCGCAGGGCGGTCATGCCGCCAGTCGTTGATCGCGCGGACGCCGACGTCGCTGCTGAAACGGCCTCTGTGCCTCCGCCGGTTCGACGGGCACTAGTGGAGCCCGCGTTTCTTGCCGCAGGGATGCCGAGCGTTGCGCCGCCGCACGACCGGCTCGAAGACACTGGCAGCACGTTCTCGTTGGCAGATCTGCTCCTTCACGACCAGGGTTGCGAAGAGGGGCGTTTCTCCGGCCATATTCCGCTGCAAACTCGCGCCTACATCAAGCGACCGGAGATTCTTGGCGCGACCAAGGGGCGGTGTCCCTCCGGCGCAGCGGGCTGCTAGCCCAGAAACTATCTATCGAGATCGCATTTACGGCTAAGGACCACAGATGCCAACTATAAGCGCTGCTGTTCGTGAGCAAGATTTTCCGGACAACGATCTTGGTGCAATCTTTGCCTCGTTGTTCGCGCCCGAATGGGAGCACTGGGCTTTTGGGGGCGAAGCTGATCCTCACGGGCTCGCCTTCGTTCACCACTGGGAACCCCGCGCAGGTTCGACTCGATGCGCGGACGTAGTGATCCTCGACGGCGAGCCGCGGTCGATCACCTGGCGAGCGGTGCTTGTCGCAGAGGACGACAGTCCGATGGTTCCGGAGTTCGTGACGTGGTTCAGCATCGGCGGGCTGAACGGCCCCGTCGAGGAGTTGTTGCGTTTGCCAGCCCCCGGCATGGCCGATGCGCCGGAATGCCGAGTAGTCGCATCTGAGACGCTTCGCGTTCCCGCTGTTTGGTGGAACAGCGGAGCGCAGCTCATCCGAGCAGGCCGCAGAAGAGTGGCGAGAAGACCACGGCGGGGGCGTCCGCGAGAGCGGAGTCCTCCGATCCTGATGGCAGACGCCTCCGCTGTGTTCCATCCACGAATCCTGGAAATCAAGCTGCCCAAGGTAATGGACAAGCTGGGAAAGCAACTAAATAGACTCCGGATCTCCGGATGGACGATGTACTACTTCGGCCGCGGAGGACAGGCACTCGGGCTCGGTGCTGTGAACCGCGGAGACGCGTACGCGGACGTTATATAATCCGCCACGCTGACGAAGCGACAGCTTTCCGCACCCCCCAGTTCCCTGGCGTAGCAAGCGACCTCTTCAGGCCGACGATCGTGACCTGGCAACAACACGGCGATCCAGTATCGGTTGTCCGCGCAATCCGGCTCGCTCCGCCTTGGGACTCTCCGGAAAGCCCGAAGGCCTGGTTGACCCCTGATCCCGGGTGCCGAATTCCCGACACCTGGCCCGAGCCAATCACGCTTCCTCCATATGCACCGCGGAAAAATTATCAATAATCAACGGAATGCATCTGGCGACCAAGCGGATCAACGACCTGTTTGGCCAGCAATCCATGCGACAACAGGAAGCGTTAATATGCCAGAGGTGGATGAAGGGTCCTCGGACCATGCTATTCAGGCGGCACGTCAAACACTCGCCGGAACCGCTGTCGACGCAAGCATCACTGCGGCAAGGCTCCGCGAAGCCGTCTCCGAAGGAACGGTACCGCCCGCGCTAGGCGCGGCCATGGCTGCGCGCCTGGACGATCTGGCCGCACGTATACGATCGGAGGGATTTTCCGACGTTGACTCGTTGCCCGAGTAGATTACCATGGCAGCGTCTAGGTAGTTTTACCTGGCTCACTTGGGTGAGATTTCTGTTGTCCGCGTGAATGTCTTGGGCCCCCTTCGTCCTCTCGTGTACGGTCATCGTGTGACTACGGGAGGGAGGCCCTGATGTCGGGATACCAGGTTGTCATCGACAAGCTCAGAGAGACCGGTCGCGCTGCGTCGCGGGTGGCGGACGGGATGCGCGGAGTGGACTGCGCCGCCGCGCTGCCGGGAGGGGACGCGGGGATGCCGGGCGCGGCCTGCGTGGGCAAGCTCGCCGCGCTGCGTCAGGCGTGGACCTGGCGGGAGGACTCCATACGAACGCGCCTGCGGTCCCACGCGTCGAGTCTGTCGATGGCGGTCGACGCCTACACGGCCCACGAGGACCAAGCCGCCCGCGATCTCGGTGCCGCGCCGCCGGCAGGGATGCGAGGGCCGGTCTGATGGTCACGTGGGCGCAGGTGAGGCAATGGCAGCCGGGGCCGCTGCAGGACGCGGTCGGGCGGCTCAACGCCTCGTACAACAAGCTGGTCGCCTGCTCTGACGACCTGCGCGGGATCACCACCGCCGACGGCTGGCACGGAGATACCGCCTCGGCCGCCTCGGCCGCGGCGAACAAGATCATCGACGACCTGGAGGAATACGCCGCCGAACTCGCCGCCGGACGCCGGAGTTTCGGCGAAACCGGGGACGCGATCACCGGGGTGGTGAACGGCGTCAAGGAAGCCGAAGGGCTCGCCTCCGCGCACAACTTCGCCATCGCCGCGGACGGCGCGATCGTCGACAACGGCCCGACCCTCTGCGTCCCGGAAGACCAGAAAGACGCCGTCGCCCAGGAGCGGCAGACCATCGCGGCCGAGTTGCGCGACAGAGTGGAAGAGGTCATCCGGCAGGCGACCGACATCGACACCGACTTCTGCGCGGTGCTGGACCGGATTCTGTCCGGCCACACCATCGACGCTACCGGCAACGACAACCAGCACACCAGCCTGGCCGCTGCGGGCGATTCCGGATTCGCCCTGGGCGGATTGTCGGTGCTGGCACCGCCGCCGGTCGACGCCGCCCCGTCGATGAACGCAGCCTGGTGGGCCGCGCTCTCGCCCAACCAGCGAGCCGCCCTGATCAGGGACCATCCCGACATGGTCGGCAACCGCGACGGCATCAAAGCGGCAGACCGCAGCAAAGCCAACCTGAACCTCATGGACCGGGAACGGCAAAGCTTCACCGCCGAACTCGACCGCCTGAAACGCGAAGACGGCGACTCCGACGAAATCGCACGGATCGAAGAACGCCTCAAAGCGCTCAACGCGATCACCGCCATGATGCACAACCCGGACGGCACCCTCAACACCGACCGCCAGCTCATGTCACTCGACATGACAGGCGACCACCCCAAAGCAGCCATCGCCAACGGCGACGTCGACACCGCCCAGCACGTAGCCGTATTCACCCCCGGCATGAACTCCACAGTCGACGGCAACATGCACGGATACGTGGAGGATATGCAAGGGGTGCGAAATAGTGCACAGGATATGCTGTTAAAAAACAATACTCCGGCGAGCGTAGCGACGGTTACGTGGCTGGGATACGAACCGTCATCGTTTGACGATCCGGGTTCGCTTTTCGGGCTGGCTTCAGGAGATAATTCCAGTTTCGGCGGCGATAAGCTGGCGAAATTCGACCAAGGGATCAACGCCGCGCGACCGGCCGATCCGCACATGACCGCACTAGGGCACTCGCAAGGATCGCTTGTCACCGGAATCAGTCTGAGCCATTCGGGCACAGGTGTCGACGATGCGGTATTCTTCGGCTCTCCTGGTATATCCGAAAATTTTGGCATCGACAACACCGCGCACGATCTCAAGATTCCGGAAGGTCACGCGTACAATCTGAGAGCAGACGGCGACGATGTCGCCACATGGGCTCCCGAAACCTGGCGCTATGGACGAGCACCATACGACATGCCGGGAATGCAGCAGCTGTCGGCGGACAGCGCCACCAGCGCCGACGGTTCCCAGTACGCATCCTCGCACGGGCACAGCGAGTACACTAAGACCATGCCCGACGGCACCGACAGCACCAGTAAGCACAACATAGCTGCAATTGTGGCGGGGATGCCGCAACTCGCCATCGCGGCACGCTAGGGAGACGGCAACCGTGCAACGACGAACTTCTACTGTGGCAGTCCTTGCCGCAGGTCTCCTGCTGACCGCTGGATGCAGCAATGGAAGCCCGTCTCCAGACCCGACGCCGTCAGGAAAGCCCATGCAAAGTCAGCAACAGTTCACAGAACTTATGACACGGCCCACCATCACCGAGATGGTGGCACGTTACGAGCAGATGCGTGGAGAAATTCGCACTCAGCTCACGAGGGATCTTGGTGTGACCCAGTGGGCGGAACAACCCGGTTCGTCAAACTACACTGGATGCGCCCGAGAGTTTCCCGACGTGAATGTTCAAGATGTTCAGAAACAGCACCCCGCAACCTGGTACTCGCCCACCCCTATATCGCCGGAGAATTGGGAAAAGGCGAAAGGTACCGTTTCCTCGGTGGCACGCAGGTACGGATTTGACAAAACCGCACTCGTGATCGATAGCGCCAACAACTTGCAGTTCGACCTTAATGACAAGTACCGCTCGGAGCTGTCATTCGGTTCCGCTAAGAATACAATTCTTGCATTAACAACTGGGTGCCACTTGACGGCCGCGGCGAAGCAGCGTGGAGAACCCAGCCCGGCACAGTGATGTCACGTCCGGTGCGCCGAGCCACGGGTGGACGCTGGCTAACTGGCGAGCGTCACCCCACGCCTCACTGCTGGGAAGCATTCGACATGTCGACTGTCTTTAATTGTTTCTGAAATACAAAAAGCCCCTCTTCAGGTCATCAGACCAGAGAGAGGGGCTTTTTTCGATTGCGCTGCTACTTGTACTCGGTGACGATTTTCCGCTTCGGGCCGACCTTGTGCCACACCGTCAGGGGGAACCAGACGAACAGCCCCCACATGCCCGCAGTAACGATCGTGAGGAACAGATGAAGCCCGTGCGAGGTCTTCTTCCGTTCGCGGCTGATGGCCCGTCCGGGCGGGGGCGGTACGGCGGTCATGCGACTCCCTTCAAGGCGTGTACGCACTTCCATCGGTCCGCGCTCGGAAGGCGTTACTTCGCAGCGGCTTTGCGCGAAGTCCGCGGCTTCCTGGCTGCCGCGACAGGCTTCTTGGCCGCCTGCTTCTTCGGCGGCACCTCGTCGCGCTTCTCGTACGCCTCGATGACCTCGTTCGGGACTCGGCCCCGGTCGGACAGACCGGTGAAGCCGTTGGCCCTGCCCCATTCGCGAATCGCCTGGTTACGCTGGCGCTTCTCGGTCAGGGACTCGCCAGTCGACGCGCGGCTGCCAGCAGCCCGGCGCTTGCGACCGCCGACACGGCGACCGGACTCGGTGTAGCGGTACAAGGCGTCGCGGAGGTCGTTCGCGTTCTCGTCCGACAGGTCGATCTCGTAGTCGACGCCGTCCAGGGCGAACGGAACGGTCTGGGTTGCCTCGCCCCCGTCGAGGTCGTCAACCATCGACACGTGCACTTTCTGAGCCACTGACTTTCCTCCACATGCTGTTTCGGGCGTTCCCCCAGGTTCGCCCCCTGTGTCCGGTTGTACCACACGCTTGTTTGACGTAAACACTGGTTACTCCGCGTTCAGAATGCGCCGTCGGTGACTTGCAGGCAGGTGAGACCGAGTTCGCGCCACATGGCGACGACCTGGTTTCGGTCGTCGAGTACGGCGAGAACGTTGAAGTGTTCCCGGATGTGCTGGTCAAATAGCTCGTGCTTCACGATGGCGTCGCGGCGACTGTCGCCGGCCGGTCGCATGAGGAGCCGGTGGTTCGGCAGATCGACGTGTCGTTCGAGCCACCGTTCGGTTTCGCCGCGGGCGTCTTCGGTGCGGCCCGAGACAAAGGCCACGGCGTATCCCTGCTGGTACAGGCTCCGGACGAGCTCGATCACGGGCTGGTTCGGAGAGTCCTCGCCGACTCGGGCCGCGTCGAACGGCGAGCGGTCGCCCATCCGGGCCACGGTGCCGTCGATGTCGACCAGGACTGCCTTCGGCAACCCCGGGGATGGTTCGTACGGTCCAGATTCTCGCGTTTCGTCGATTACCGGCAGCGGCAGCGGGTACCGCTGGCCCCAGATAAACCGGGCGTGGAGATCACGGATGCGGTCAGCCCCCACGGTGCGCTCGCGGTCGTGGTCGCGCTGGATGCAGGTCTCCAGCGGTTCGTCGGTGAGATCAACGACACGCCATTCGGCGCGCTCGGCGCGAGCGAGTTCGGCGAGCCTGCGGACGTAGCGGGCACGCAAATTCATGTCGTCGACCAGGACGCGGTCGCCCGCGCGAAGTCTCTGCCGGACGATGTGTGCCTGAAGTTCGGTGACTCGGTGCTCGTCCGCGCGGCCGAGCTGTCCGCCCTCAGCGCCGAACAGCAACCGCCGGAGGTGGTCCCTTCCTGCCAGGACGCCGCCGCTGAGGGTCTGCTCCAGCTCCGCGAGGCTGGTCTTTCCCGAACCGGGGAGTCCTCGGAAGATGATCAGTTCACCGGGCACGGGCGGCCTCCGTCCAGGGTCGGGCGGGGCGGTGTTCGGCGTCGGGCCGGAGCTGTTTCCAGATGATCCGGCTGTAGTCGTAGCCGTCGAGCAGGGCGAACAGGCAGGAACGCAGCCAGGGGTCGTCCTTCTCGATCGCCAGGGCGAAGTCCTTCCGCGGACCGAGGACCAGGCCGGCGCGGGCCAGTTCCTCCCACCTGTCGAGCACCGCGCACACCATTGCGCCCGCGTCGAGGGCCAGGCGCTCGATGACGCTGGTGACCCAGTCGAAGTACTCGTCGGGCAGTCCCGCGAACAGCTCGTCTGTCTCGTCGTGGGTGGCGAGGTACTCCCAGACAGTGCGTTCGTTCAGGCCGGTCACGATCTTGTGGAGCCGGACGTAGTCGGCCTGCTTGAGCTTGACCCGCTCGTCGGAGTCGAGGAAGTGGACCACGAGCCCTTCGGCACCGTGCCGGGGCGGGGCAGCGAGAGCTTCGCGGAGGGAGAAGTACCTGAACACGGTGGTCCAGGGACCTGGCCAGTAGGTCGCGCCGGGTCCGAAACTCACGCCGGTTTCGATGTCGACCATGCCGAGCGCGATCAGGTCGTCCCGGTCGCCGTAGTTCACGACGATGCGGTTCTCCGGGTAGATGATCTCGAACAGCACGGTCTTGCCTGGCATCGGTTCGTAGCGGCCGGCGTAGCGCTCGTTCCACACGTCAGTCGCGTGAAGCGCCTGCTCGCTGGTGAAGGAACCTCGGGTGGCGACGGCGTATCCGCCTGCGGTCAGCGGGTAGAGGATGCCGAGCGAACCGTCCATCTTGTCGGTCACCAGGACCGATTCGTCGGTGCGCCAGCGAGGGTGTTTCTCCTCGCCGTGGTTGAAGAACTTCGCGAACGGACGGGCCACGATGTCATGGGTTCGGGTATCGACGATCAGGCCGCGGCAAGCGCGGGTGGCGCGGTTCCAGACGCGAAGCTGCTGCCGGGCGGTAGCCGTCAGCGCCGTCGCGCCCGCCCCGCGAAGCACACTGCGGCGAGCACGACCGCGCAGCCGATCAGCTGCAGCGCACTCGGTTCCTCGCCGAGCAGCACGATCCCGAACAGCACCGCGCCGATCGGCTGCAGCAGCATCAGCACCGCCCCGGTCGACGAGGGCATCCGCGGCAGCGCGCCGGCGATCAGCAGCCAGCCGGCCACCTGACCGACCACGCCCAGCGCGACGAACCAGCTGAACGCGGACCAGCCCGGTGTGAAGTCCAGACGGTGGAACGGCAGGCCCAGCGCCAGCGACACGGCGCCGGCGGACAGCGTCGCCAGCAACAGGGAACGAACCTGTGTCGACGGCGTGGTACTGAACCGGATCAGCAGCAGGTACACCGAATATCCGGCACCCGCGGCCAGTGCGAAGAGCGCGCCCAGCAGCGGGTCCGCGCCGGTCACCACGGTGCCGGCGAACCCGCCGGCCAGCACGATGCCGACGAGCAGCACCGGTGTGGTGATCAGGAACCGGCGGTCCGGACGATCGCGCAGGAACAGGAACGCCAGCAGGGGCACGAGCACGACCTGTACCGACAGCAGCACCGTGGCGATCCCGGCGCCGACCTTCGGAATCGCCTCGCCCCACAGCACGAAGTCCACGCCGATGCCGAGCCCGGCGAACAGTGGCGCGACGACGTTCACACGCACCCGCGTGCGCCGGGCCTCGCTTCGCGCGAGCAGCGCCAGGATCGGCAGCGCGATGAGGCAGCGCCAGAACGCACTGGTCGCTCCGCTCGCTCCGGACAGCTTGATGAACACCGACGACAATGCGACGCAGAGACTGCCGGCCGTCGCCAGCAGTCGCGGGTCGAAGCGGCCGGTGAACACCGCGATCGGCCCGGCCGGTGGCGCGATGGGGAGTTCGGTGGTCGTCACGACGTCCAGCCTGCGAGTGGCAACTGTCAAGGACAAGCGAATATTCGTGTGTAGAACTCGGTAGTATCGCTACCGTGTTCAATGTGGATCGGCTGCGTGCGCTGCATGCGGTGGCACAGCACGGCTCGGTGGCCGCCGCGGCCGCTGCGCTGCACGTCACGCCGTCGGGTGTGTCACAGCAACTGGCGAAGCTCGAACGGGAGGCGGGGCAGGAGCTACTGGAGCCGCGCGGCCGGGGCGTGCGGCTGACCCGGGCCGGGCGGCTGCTGGCCTCGCATGCCGAACGGGTGCTCGCGCAGCTGGCGCAGGCCCGTACGGATCTGGAGCGGCTGCGCGAGGACGTGCTGGGGCCGCTGCGCATCGCCGCGATCTCCACCTGCGTGCACGCGCTGCTGCCGCCGACGCTGGCCGCGCTCGGCGAGCAGCACCCGCGGCTGGAGGTGACCCTGCGCGAGGGTGAGGCCGAGGTGACGCTGCCGCAGTTGGTCACGGGCGACGTCGATGTGGCAGTGGTGGAAAGCTGGGCGGACCTGCCGACCGTGGTACCGCCGTCGGCGACGCGCGTGACGCTGTTCTCCGACGTCGCGGACCTGGCGCTGCCCGCCGGGCACCGGCTCGCCCACCGCCGGGTGGTCGATCTCGCCGAGGTCGACGACCTCCCGTGGATCGCATGGACGGCCGGTTCCCGGTGCCACACCTGGCTCGTGCAGGTGCTCCGGGCGCAGGATGTGGAGCCGCGGATCAGCTGCACCGTCGGTGGTTACCCGACCCAGCTGGCGCTCGTGGCCGGGAACGCGGGCGCCGCACTGGTGCCGCGGCTCGCCCGCGGCCGGGTACCGGACGGCGTCCGCATTGTCGGCACGCGCCCTGCACTCGACCGCACGATCATGGCCACCTGCCGGACGGGCGAGGAGTCGCTCGGCGGGGTCCGAGCGGCGCTGGACGCGTTGCGGTCGGCGTCGGCCCGGTTCACGGGGTGGTGAGCTGTTTCGGGTGAGGACGCGGGTGGGGTGGGGTGTCGGCAAAGTCGGTGTGGAGGTCCGTGAAGGGGCCCTTCACGGACTCTGAGTCTGTGAAGGGCCCCTTCACAGACCTGAAACCGGTCCGGCGCACGCCACGAGGTGGTGTCGCACACACCTCCGCATCGCCCGCTGCCGGGTCCCCGACCAACTTTGCCGGAACCCTGCGCGGGTGGGGTTGCGGGGGTGGCGTTGGCCGGTGGGTTCGACGGTGGCTGATGGGTGCGGCGGGGTGGTCGGTCGGGGTGTGCGAGCCAGCGTCTGTCCAGTGAGGACGGATGTCGGTTTGGTGGGTTTTGTTGCTGCTGTCAGGTGTTTCGCTGAGCTGTCGCTGGGTCTTGGAGCAGTGGTGGGGTTTGGCTGGCGCTGCGCTCGTGAAAGCCGTGGCCCACGGTGTGGGTTCGTGTCTGTCCGGTGAGGACGGTGGGGTGTGGTGAGATCGTTGTTACTGCTGGGGTTTGCTTGGATTGGTCTATTGTTGGGGGTGGCTTGTGCTGGTGAGGGTGCGATCGTTTCGCGGGGTTCGGGTGGCGCTCGATGCGTTCGTAGCTGCCTGGCGCGTGGTGCGGGTTCGCGTCTGTTCGGTCGGGGCGGTGGGGTGTGGCGGGATCGCTGCTGCTGGGTTCTGCTTGGCTGGGCTTACAGCTTGGAGATGGCCTGCGCTGGCGACGTATGGCCGCGCTGCGGTGCCGAGTGGTGCCCGATGCGTGCGGCGACTGCGGGTCTCGCGGAGTGCTGGTCCGTGTCCGTCCGGAAAGGACGGACACGAACCGGCGAATCGCTGCGGCGAGGATCCCGGATGCCCTCCTCGGGTGCTGCGTCCGCCCGGCGTGCCACGCGAGGACATCCGGTGCACCCCGCATCGCCCGCAACCGTCCGGAAAGGACGGATGCGGGCCAGCGGATCGTTGCTATCGAAGGATTCAGCCGGTTGCGATCCCACCCGCCCCGGTTTGCGGCGCACCGACCGGGACGACGCTCGTCCGATGTGTGGTGGTCTTCGCCGGTGGTGTCCCGCCGCCCGGCGAGGTGCCCTTGCTCGGCGGCGTGCCGAGCACGGTGAACTCCGCTTTCGCCACGTACGGCGTCGAGGCGCACTTGAGCGTCGCGACGTACTTGCCCGGGGTGGTGACCACTGTGGTGTGCCCGCTGAACCGGCCGAAGTTGCCGCCCTCGGTGAAGTTCAGCGGTGCGGCGAATCCCGGCGAGGTGGCCGGGCCGGTCGGGCCGCCCAGGCAGCCGTTGATCGAGTCCGAGCCGCCGTTGATCTGGCCGCCCGGCTGGACCTCGGCCGGATACAGCGACAGGACCGGATGCTGGTACGGCAGGACGGTGAAGGTCGTGGTCAGCCGGGTGCCGTCGCAGGTCACCTTCGCGGTGTAGGTGCCCGCCTTGGTGACCGAAGTGCCTTCGCCCCAGGGATTGGTGCCGTCTCGCAGGGCCAGGTGGACCGGCGCGGCGAAGCCCGGTGAAGTGGCCTCCGAGAAAGTGGTGCACTTGCCGATGATGCCGGTCTCGAATCGCTCGCCCGGCCGCATCGACGTCGGGTAGACCCCGAATTGCGGTGTGTCCGCGGCGAATGCCGCCGGTGCGTACGCAAGCCCGAGCGCGGCCACGGCCAGTGCTGTTGTGATCGTCCTGTTCATCTTCGTTCCTCCCTCTCCGACAGGGGGAACACGCGGCAGACGGCGCCGGGGTTGCCTCGGTCAGCAGAGCCATCGGTCGAACCACGCTCGGGTGCGGTGCAAAGATGTCGAGCTGGTGGCCGCGTTCGCGGATCGAGTGTCCTTCCCGCGGGGTAGACCACCTACTCGTGCGGAACGTCGAAGTGCCGCAGCGCCCGGTGCAGGTATTCGACCTGGCCCGAGCGGCACATTGGTGTCCTCGGCGCCGTGCCTCAGCAGGATCGGCAGGGTGTCGGCAAAGTCGGTGTGGAGGTCTGTGAAGGTCTGTGAAGGGGCCCTTCACGGACTCTGAGTCTGTGAAGGGCCCCTTCACAGACCTGAAACCGGTCCGGCGCACGCCACGAGGTGGTCGCAGACACCTCCGCATCGCCCGCTGCCGGGTTCCCGACCAACTTTGCCGGAACCCTGAGCAGGATCGGCGTCCGCATCCGGCTCGCGAAGGAGACCGGGCTCAGGGCGTCGTGCGGATGCGGCCCGAGGCCGGACCAGCCGGTGCTGCCACCGAGCGCCGCCTCGAACGCGCCGTTCTCCCCGGTCGCGGCGAGCATCCCCCCGTCGGTGACGGCCGCACCGGCCAGCACCGGGCGGAACCGGCCGGTCTGCCCGGCGGCCCAGGCCGCAAGGAACCCGCCGTGACTCCACCTGGCGATCCCGAGCCTGTCCGGATCGGCGATCCCGTCCGAGACCAGCCGATCGATCCCGGCGAGGACGTCCGTCGATTCCTCCCGGCCTACCCGGCCCGCCACTCGCGGCGAACTTGTGGCCATGGCCGCGGCCGCCCCGCGGATTCGGCAGGAACACGGCGTACCCCGCCGCGGCGAGCCATTGCGCGCTCGGGTACCAGAACAGCTGTCCGCGTACCGGTCGTACGGCCCGCCGTGCGCACTCGTGATCATCGGAAACGGCCCGTCCGCGGCGGTTTTTCTCGGTGGCAGCACGAAAAGACCGTCGAGCACGAGCCTGTCGGCGCTGCGGTGGAAGAGCGGCTCCTGCTGGCCGAGCGTCAGCTCCCTCAGCCGCGGCGGAAATCGATGACCCGCTGCGAACTGTGGCCAGGGCGTCGGCGTCATCTCCGACGAATGTGACGCGAGAGGCGGAAGCTGGTGGGACAAGGTGGACTGTAGGGCGGCCCGACGGGGATCGGATTTCCTCGTCGGGTGCGCGAGGTGACACGGCTCGGGACGGGGGTGTGCAGGGAAACAGTTGCCCAGGTAGTAGTTTCAGGCACGATCGAGGGGAGCTGACGGAGTGGCACGTCTTCATGTCGGCTGCGCGATGTGGAATCACAAGGCGTGGACCGGGCGGTTCCTGCCGCAATCGCTGCCGGCGAAAGAGCGTCTGCGGGCGTATGCAGGCTGGTGCAACGCGGTCGAAGGCAACACCACCTTCTACGCGACCCCCGCCCGGACCACCGTCGCGACGTGGGCACAGCAGACCGGGCCCGGCTTCCGGTTCGTGGTCAAGGTGCCGAAGGTGGTCACACACGAGCGGCGGTTCGCGGGGGTCGAGGCCGAGATGCGGGCGTTCCTGGACGCACTGGAGCCCCTCGGGGAACGGGCGGTCCTGTGGACGCAGTTGCCCGGGTCGTTCGGCCCTTCGGAGGTCGATGCGCTCGGTCGTTTCCTGCGTCGACTCCCGGCCGATCGTCGGCGTGCGGTGGAGGTGCGGCACCCGGGGTTCTTCACCGACGGCGGCTCGGCGGCGTTGCTGGAGAGAGCGCTAGCCGGAGTGGACGCCGAGTGGGTGCCATTCGACACCACCGTTTTCTTCCAAAGCCCACCGGTCAGCGAGGCCGAGCAGGATGCGTGGGCCAAGAAACCGCGGCTGCCACGGCGGACGCGGGCGTTGACCGACCAGCCGATCGTCCGTTACCTGGGCCGGGACTCGGTCGAGGACACGGTGACGGGGTGGCGGCCGTGGACCGAGGTGGTGGCCGGGTGGCTGCGTGAAGGCCGGTCGCCGACGGTCTTCCTGCACACCCCGGACAACGTCGATGCGCCGACGCTCGCCCGCCGGTTCCATGACGAAGTGCGGGTCCTGGTGCCTGGCCTTGAGGCATTGCCGGAGCCGGAGCCGGTCGAGCCGGCGACGTTGTTCTGAATCGTGAGGGGATTGCGGTTCTGAATCGTCAGGGGATTGCGCCGGTATCTCCTGCCGCGCAACGGTTCTCGCGTCGTCGAGTGGGGTGATCGCAGACATCCACGACGGGTGCTGGAGGCATCGGCCGACTACGACGTCAGGAGAGGCGTGCGGGAGGTGCCAGCCGAGCCTTTCCTGGGGTAGGTCAGGTATGGCGGGGTGCGCGCACGGGGCGCGTCGGCCAGGTTCCTGGGAGGGGCGTGTGCCGACGGAATCCCCTGCGTACGCGGCGTGCGAAGTGCCCGCGTTCGCTGGACCGGAGTCGGGAGCAACGGCGATGATCAGGCGACATCCGGAATGTCCGTGAAGGGGCCCTTCACGGACTCTGAGTCTGTGAAGGGCCCCTTCACAGACAGCGGCCGTGGTTATGCTGAGGCCGTCAAGACTGGGCCGGGGACGTTTCGGCCGTGAACCAGGAGGTGTGTCCAGGTGTCCGGTTGCTGCCCGCCGTCCCGGTCGGCCCCTTCGTCCGTCGCCGCGGCGGACCGGGGAGCGGCCACGAACGCCGAGGGCCTGCTCGTGCTGCCCGGCGGCACGTTCCGGATGGGCACGGCGGACAAGGACGGCTTTCCCGAGGACCACGAAGGCCCGGTCCGGGAGGTCAGCGTGCCGTCGTTCGCGATCGACGCCTACGCGGTGACCAACGCGCGGTTCGGCGAGTTCGTGGACGCGACGGGATACCGCACCGAAGCGGAAAACTACGGCTGGACGTACGTGTTCGCGAAATTCGTCATCGCCGGGCTGCGCAAGATCTCCCCGCGCCCGGAGCAGACCCCGTGGTGGTGCGGGGTTTCCGGGGCGTACTGGCGCGTGCCCGAAGGCCCGGGCAGCGACGTCGGCGAACGCGGAGACCACCCGGTGGTGCACGTGTCCTGGAACGACGCGGTGGCCTACTGCGCGTGGGCGGGGCGCCGGCTGCCGACCGAGGCAGAGTGGGAGTACGCCGCGCGGGGTGGGCTCGACCAGGCCCGTTACCCGTGGGGTGACGAACTGACTCCGGGCGGCGAGCATCGCTGCAACATCTGGCAGGGCCGGTTCCCGGTGCGCGACACCGCCGAGGATGGCTATTCGGGCACCGCGCCGGTGGATGCCTACCAGCCCAACGGCTTCGGCCTGTACAACACCTCCGGCAACGTGTGGGAGTGGTGCGCGGACTGGTTCGACGAGGCGCAGTCCAGCCGGGCGATGCGCGGCGGCTCGTACCTGTGTCACGACTCGTACTGCAACCGCTACCGGGTCGCCGCCCGCACCGCGAACACGCCGGACAGCTCCGGTGGCAACCTCGGGTTCCGTACCGTCGCCGACGTCTGAGCGGGGTTCCGGCTACCGTTCCGGTATGCCGTCGAAGAACGCCCGTGGCTGCGCGAAGGGGCGCGCCCGCCGCCACGAGATTCTGCTCGTCCCTCTGAACGTGCTCGCGGTGAACACCGACGCCATCCCGCGCTTCGCGCAGATCTTCACGCCCGCGACAATCGCCTGACACGGCCCGGTGTTCGAGACGCTGATCGACTACGACAGGTCCGGTGCCACCCAGCCCGCGCCGGCCACCGGCTGGGATCTGGCCGACGGCGGGCGCACGGTCGCCGTGCACCCGCGCGACGACGTGAAGTTCTACAGTGGACGGACGAGGACGGCGCAGGACGTGATGTTCTCCTTGCAGCGCGCCGCGCAGCCCGCCGCACAGTCGCAGGCCCGGTCGATCGCCACGCTGATCGCCGACATGTCCGCGCCGGATCCGCACATCGTCGTGATCCGGCTCAAAGCGGCCGGTGGGAAAATGGCCGACCTGTTCGCCATCGCCTCCATTGTGGACGGTGTGGCGGCGAAGGGACTCAACGACGACAGCAACGTGATCGGCACCGGCCTGTTCCTCTGGCAGAGCCGGCAGCAGGGTTCCCAGCTGACCCTCCTCGTGCGCAGGATTCCCTCCGCGCTACTCGTGCTGGTCGTGGCGTCGATGCTGGCCTTCGTGCTGCCGCGCCTGGCCCCCGGCGACCCGGCGGTGACCGTCGCCGGTCCCGACGCCACCGCGGCCGACATCGCCACGATCCGGACCGACCTCGGGCTCGACCGCCCGCTGCTCGCGCAGTACTTCGACTGGCTGGGGTGTTCAGCGACTCCCGGCAAGGCCGGGCAAACGCAGGCTGCCGCCGGCGAGAACCTGTCCGTTGAGCGGAAAACCCTGTGCGCGCCACCGCATCAACGCGTCTTCTTCGGTGGCGTACTGCTGCTCGAACAGGATGTCGACGAGGGTTTCCCGGGTCCGCCATTCGAGCATCTGATGGTCGGCGTCGAGCAGGCGCTGGAGCGCGAGGGCGTCGGCTGTCCGGTCGGCCGTGAGGAGCTCGGCCGTGGTCGGCGTGTGCCCGAGGGGAATGACGAGGCGTCCCCACCGTTCGTCGCGGGTGCCCGCGGGGACGATGAGGGTCGGTCTCGTCGTCGTAGGTGGCCTGGTCGACGTTGGGGCGGCGCAGGGAGTGCTCGCGCCAGTCGGCCATGACCGGCGCCGGCGAATCGTCGGCCCGCGCGAACGCGACGAGGCGGTGGGCCAGGTCTTCCAGATAGACCTCGCGGTGCAGCACCGAGCGGGCGAGCTGCAGGATTTCGCCCGCCGACGGCCCGGTGAGGCCGAGCTTGGTCAACGCGGCGTGCATCGTGGCGATGCGTTCCAGCTCGTGCGTGTGGCGCTGGAGGATGCTGCGGTGCACGCTGTGGATGATCTCGACGAACCGGGTCGGCCGCCGGAACACGGCCAGCGCCAGCCCCGTCTCCTCGGCGCGCTCCACGACCTCGGCGGGAAACTGCTCGAAAGAGCGGCCGAGTTCCAGGAAGAGGCCGGACGCGCGGCGCTCGGTGAGGGTCTCCAGCACCGGCAGCCATTCCTCGGGGTGGTTCTGCAGGCCCATTCCGCTGGTCAGCACCAGGTCGCCCGCGTCGATGAAGCGGGCCAGATCCGGCTGCTCGCACACGTGCACCCAGCGCACCGGCCGGTCCGCGCAGCGTTCGCAGACCAGCAGGCGGGGATCGCCGGCCCGGACGGGCGGGAGGGTGAGGATCTCCCGCACGGTGGGGAGCAGGCGCTCCTGGTCAGCGGCTACGGATGTGTAATCCGACACGCGGAAAGCATACATTTTCGTACCGGTCGAGAACCAGTTCGCGGGCCTAGAGTTCGTCCATGGAGTCCAGGAGTGCGCTGCTCAAGCAGCGGGTCGACGGCCACTACCCGACCGTGACACACGGGAAGGGCGTGTTCTTGTTCGACAGTGACGGCAAACGTTATCTCGATGGTTCATCGGGCGCGATGACCGCGAGCCTCGGCCACGGCGTCGAGGAGATCGCCGACGCCATCAGCGACCAGCTCTCACGGGTCGCCTTCACGTATCGGACCCAATTCACGAACCAGCCCGCGGAGGACCTCGCGCGGCGGCTCACCGACCTCGCGCCCGGGGGCCTCAATACGGCCTTCTTCGTCAGCAGCGGCTCCGAGGGAACAGAGTTCGCGATGCGTGCCGCTGTCGCCCACTGGCGGGAACAGGGGCGGCCCGAGAAGGTGAAAATCCTCGGTCGGCACATCAGCTATCACGGCATGACGCTCGGCGCCCTGTCCATGTCGGGCCATGCCGCCCGTCGTCCGGACTACGGTTCCCTGCTGCATCCGTTCCCGGTCGGGCCGCCCGCCTACGCGTTTCGCTACGCCCACCCCGGGGAGAGCGAGGAAGACTATGCCGCGCGGTCCGTCGCGAAGTTCGAAGCGGCAGTCGTCGCCGCCGACCCCGCGACGGTTGCCGCCGTCATCGTCGAACCGATCGTCGGCGCCGCCGGTGGTGCCCTCGTGCCCCCGGCGGGATATCTCCGGCGCCTGCGGGCGATGTGCGATCGTCTCGACGTTTTGCTGATCATGGACGAGGTGATCACCGGCGTCGGGCGCACCGGCGAATGGTTCGCGAGCGGTGACGAGAAGGTCGTCCCCGATCTGCTGGTGACCGGCAAAGGCCTCAGCGCCGGCTATGCCCCCGTCGGCGCGGTGCTGCTGTGTGACCGTCTCGTCGAGACCATCCGGCACGGCAGCGGAATCGCGCCTTTCGGTCACACCTTCTCCGGAAATCCCCTCGGCGCGGCCACCTGTCTCGCCGTGCTGGACTACCTTGCGGACCACGAGATCCTGGCCAACGTCCGGCACCGCGGCGACCAGCTCGAAACCGGCCTGCGGAAGCTGTCCGCGAGATTCCCTTTCCTAGCCGATGTGCGCGGCCGGGGCCTGCTGTGGGGATTCGAGTTCGTGCAGGATCCGGAAACCCGCGCTGCCCCGGCTGCCGGGGACAATGTTTCGGCGCGGTTCGTGGAGGAGTGCTTCGACCAGGGGTTGATCGTTTACCCGGCGGGGATTGCGCCGCTCAACAATGCGGTGGTCGTTTCGCCGCCGCTGACCATTGCGGCGGGTGAGGTCGAGTTGCTGCTGGAACTGCTGGAGGTGGCGTTGGAGCGGATGGCGAGCGAGGTGTTTCCGGGGTAGCGTCGGGTTGCTGCGAATGCAGCTCGGGGAATCACCGTTTCGTTGCGCCTGTTGCGATCAGGCAACGGTAGTGCGGCGGGCTGTTGCGTTCTTCGTGTGGTACGCGACTGATAGTTCAACCCTGCAGTCGAGGTGGTCGAGGTCGCAGCATGGTAAAGGTGCGGTTGTGCGGAATGATCCTTGCCGCCGGATTGATGATGGCCGGGTGCGGTGGCACTCCGGTTGCGCCGAAGCCGTCGGCGCCACCCGGCTCGCCTGCCGCGACCAGCGTCGCGCCGACCTCCGAACCGACCGTACCCACGACGACGCCCACCACGCAGACGAAATCCAGCAGCGTCCCTGCGAAGACGTCGAGGGTGTCTGCCACTGCCACGGCCGCGCCGAAGAAAACCACGGCACGAAAGACGCCTACCCGAAAGCCGCCCCAGTACGGATACCAATGCCGGGACGGCGACGAGGCCAAGTACAAGGTGTGCGCCGAACACAAGTCATGGGTCGACGGGCAAGTGGAGTTCGCCGACTGCCTGGACAGCGGAGGCACGTGGGATGAGGACAAGCAACGCTGTGTGCATTCCTGATCGGGCAGGGCAGCTCACCCGCCCGCGCTAGTACGGCAGCAGCACTTGCCGTGTGGGTTATATTTGTTGGTCACGACGTAGTCGGGTGCGGTGGTGGAACCAGCGGGCGCGGGTTTGGCGACGTCGTCGCCACCAAACCCAGTGCAGGTGGTGGGTTTCGGGCAGCAGTCGGCGGGTCACCAGGATGAATAGCCGTTTGATCTCGGCGACGGTGAACGTGATCAGGCCGCGATCCTCGGGTGGTTGCTGGTCGGGTGTGGCAGGCAGGATCGGGGCTGGGGTACGGGTTTTGGCTTGGGCGGCGGTGATCGCGCAGACCGCGAAGGCGGCCAGGGCCAGTACGATGTGGCGTAGCAACGCGGTGTAGAGGCGGGCCTGGGAGTGGTCGAGGCCGAAGTGGTCGTTACCGAACTCGAAACCTTCCTCGACTGGCCAGCGCAGGCACGCGACCCGGACCAGGGACATCAGCGTGACCAGTCGTCCGGACGGCACGTAGCAGTAGTGGTAGGCCAGCTCGCCGGTGCGCAGATGCTTGCAGATCAGCAGAAAATGCTGAGGGCTGGTGGTGGACAGCCCCGCCTAGGCCTAGGCACGTTCGCCTTTCGCGCCGGTCACCGAGCAGATCTGCCACCTCCGCAGATGCTTCCGCTTGGCCAGATGCGCGGCCACGGCGGCATCGGCGCGTATCCGCCGGCCGGGTGAAACCTCGGCGACGAGGGCACACCCGACACGCATCACGTACCCGGTCCCGTTGTCCTCAAGGAAAGAACGGAGCTTTCCGGACCGGCCGTAGACCTCATCGCCGGCGATCCACGGCGGAATCGTCGCGTCGGCAATCATGTCGGCGAGCATGTCCTGCGCCAGCTGCGGTTTGGTCCTGAACTCCACACCAGCGGGGATACCGAGCACGGCGCGGTCCTCGGTGCCGGCGAATTGCTCTTCCGGGGCATAGCTCACCGCTCTCCGAATCCGCCCCACCGCAAACCTCCGCTCCGGTATCCGTACGCCCCGCTATCGAGGCGGGCCTGCCAGCGTTACCGAGACCGGTTCGGAACCTGCCGGAGCGCAAGGGTGCCCCGGCGGGCGCGCATTCCTTCTGCTGATACGCCGTGGCCGGGGATCGACTGATCATCATGGTGTCGGCACGGGGACAAGCTCGCCGGTGATGGGGTGGTGTCGGCTGACGGGTCCCAGCCAACCCGCAGATGGGGAGTGCGCGTTGGATCTGGTCTCGAACAGGAAGTCGGAGCGACAGGCCCCGGGCCTCCGGTCGGAGAATGCCGAGCGTTTGGCAACGGCAGCGGAATGCTGACCTCGAGGTCCGATAGCGGTGGACGGATGGCCCTGGCGAGCAGAAGAGAGAAGCTTCGTGCCGAGCTTGTGGTCGGCGGTGCAAAGCCGCGGCCGCGAATATCCACAGGAGACGGTGCTGAGACGGGAAATAGCGACAGTGCAACGAAGACTGCGGAGCGGGGAAGCCGTTCTCGCGACTCCGGGTAGCCCAGGGCTCGGTGGCGTTCGACGTGAATTGCGGCCACAGTACTGCAGCGGGATTGAGAATATTGTTGCGGGGAAAGGACTTCGGCAACGCCCACGACGGAACCGGCTGTGCGGATGGTGCAGGCGAGCAACTGGCGGGTCGAGGTTCTCGCGGCCGTCGGTGATTTGGCGCTATCACGTGCCGGTCACGGACGCATGCTCCCACGGCCAGTCCAGTGCAGTCCGGAACGCCATTGTCGCCGGGTGAGTGGCCACGTTGTCGCGGCCGGCGGTCAAGGCGGTGCCCTGGACGCTGGAGCAACGCTCGCGGGGAGATGGTCGCGGTGAACGCCTCTCCGTGTACCGCGGAGGGCGGTGTCACCCGGTCGGCGGTGTGGCTGATGCGGTCGCTGTGCAGGGCACATTGATGCAGCGACCTGCTGCTTGTACTTCTCCGGACGTGGTCTGGACAAGTATGACATAGGTCTCATTTTCGGGGGTAACGATCGAATGGGACGACACGATGATGTCTTCGCAGACCGGAGGATCGGAAGATTTCCGGGTGTCCCGGCCCGCGGGTGGCCGGAGTCGTGCGGTGCTGTCAGTGCCGTGCTTTCGGGTTGGTGCGAGCCGGTCTCGCGTTCGGGGGAGGGACACCGTCGTGCGCCGGTTGTCGCATGCTGCTTCGGGCAGTGTGGTCAGAGCGGTTCTGGCCCTGGTGATTGCGGTGTTGCTGGCGGGCAGCACGGAGGCGGTGGCCGCGCCGGCGAAGCCGCCGGAGCCGCCGGCGCGGGTTGATCCGCACGATGTTCCGTTGTTGCCGTCGGTTCCGCCGCGGGTTCCGCAGCCGGAGAAGCCGTCAACGGCGGATTTCTCGGGTGTGTCGCGTTTGGACGGTGGGGCGGGGACGCATTTCAATCCGCAGCGGTCGAAGCCGGTGGCGCGGTCGATGTTCGTCACGGAGTACGAAAATCCGGATGGGACTCGTTCGGTGCGCCAGTCGAGTCAGCCGCTGAACGTCCAGGACGCCAAGGGTGCGTGGCTGCCGGTCGACACGACGTTGAAGCCGGACCCGGCGACGAAGCGGCCGGAGACGGCGCAGCATCCGCTGAGTCCGTCGCTGGCGGAGAAGGCGAACGATCCGGCGGTGCTGCAGGTCGAAACGGCCGGGCACACCGCGAGCCTCGCGCTGGATCAGGCGGCCCCGGCGCAGGCGGCGGTGAAGGGCGACTCGGTGACGTATTCCGAGGTCGCGGCCGGGACGGACCTGGAGTACGAGGTCACCCCGGGTGCGGTGAAGGAGACGGTCAAGCTCAAGCGCCCGCCCGCGGATGGCCGGTCGAGCTGGCGGTTCAAGCTGAACACCGGTGGCCTGACACCCAAACTGGAAGCCAACGGGTCGGTAACACTGGCCGACGAGGCAGGCAAAGCGAAACTGGTCCTGCCGCCGGTGGAGACCTGGGACTCGGCCGGGCATGGGGACACCGCGCCGGCGATGACCGGCGGCACCTACCGGCTCGAGCAGGCCGGTACCGACTGGTGGCTGACGGTCGCGGTGGATCCGGGGTGGCTGACGGACCCCAAGCGTGTGTACCCGGTCTCGATCGACCCGACGTTCACCTACGGCGTGCAGTATTCGTTCGCCTACCGCTCCGATGGCACCGACTGCTCGAACTGTGGCTTGCGGATCGGGAACAGCCAGGGCAACGGCGACACCTACAACCGGTCGGTCGCGCATTTCGACTATTCGCCGCTGTGGGGCAAGACGGTCGTGGGCGCCACGATGGAGCTGACCCGCAACACGAGTGTGGTGGGGTCGGTCAAGACCTGGAATGCGAACCTCTATCACGCCTCGAACAACGACTTCAACGGTGTCGGGCCGTTCCTGGCCGGCGGGCTGATCGGTGACGTCGGCTCGTTCGCGAGCCCCGGGTTGACGACTTTCCTGCGGGACCGGGTCAACGCCCACGACGTCAACATCTCGTTCATGATGATCGGTGCGGAGAATCCGGGTGTCTGGACGTACAAGAACCTGAACGCGACGCTGACGGTGGACACGGGCAGCCCGGCTCCGGCGACGACGTTGGTGGCGCCTGTGGACAAGTCGGTGGTCACGACGTTGACGCCGACGTTGTCGGTACAGCCGGTGACCGATCCCGATGGGGAGGCGGTGAAGTACTGCTTCCGGGTCGCGACCGGGTCGGATGCGAAGTCGGGGGTGGTGATCGAGTCCGGGTGCCTGCCGACACCGACGTGGGCTGTTCCGGCGGGGGTGTTGCAGGACGGGGTCGCCTACACGTGGCAGGCGATGACGTTCAGCGGCAGCACCACGATCACCCCGGCCTGGGTGGGGCATCTGAAGGTGGATCAGCGGATCGGTGACCATGGCCCGTCGCCGACGGATGACGCGGGTCCGGTGACGGTGAACCTGGCCAACGGCAACGCATCCCTGGGGCAGCAGACACCGTCGTTCACCACGGTCGGCGGTAACGCCGGGCTGAACTTCACGTTCAATTCCCAGCAGCGGGAACCCAAGGGGCTGAAGGCGTCCTACTTTGTCGACCTGTCGCACAACGGGTTGATCAGTGATCCGCAGCAGCCGGTGCTGGTGCGCACCGAGCCGCAGGTGAATGTCGATTGGGGGACGGATTCACCGTTCCCGCCGGCGTTGCCCGCGGATTGGTTCGTCACGCGGTGGGAAGGGTTCTTCCAAGCACCAGTTGCCGGGACGTACCAGTTCGCCGGGGTGCATGACGACGGCGCGGTGGTGTGGGTCAACGGCGCGAAGGTGTATGACGTCGGGACGCCGAGTGATGTGAACTGGACCGAGTCGACGAATGTGACATTGACCGCAGGGCAGCGGGTGCCGATCAAGGTCGAGAACGCCGAGGCCACGGGCGCGGCGCGGATGCGCCTGTTCGTGCGGACGAGCGACAACACGACGGTGGCGCCGCAGATCGTCCCCGCGGATTGGCTGTTCACCAACGATCTCCCCGCGTTGCCGCAGGGCTGGACGCTCTCGGCTGATCTGGACGGTGATGGCACCAGCTACACCGAGTCCAAGGTGACTGATCAGAACATCGTGCTGACCGATGCGACCGGCGCGAAGCACACGTGGACGAAGAAGAGCACCGGCGGTTATACCGCACCGGACAACGAGGACGGTGTCCTGGCCCTCGACACCGGCGGGCGGGTCACATTGCACGACGGCGGGGACGTGTTCACCTTCCGCACCGATGGGAAGCTCGACACCCAGGCCTCGGCGGTGGATTCGCGGAAACCTGCTGCGCTGCAGAACATCTACACCGGTACGCCGTCGCGGTTGAGCCAGATCAAGGATCCGGTGTCCGGGCGGGTGCACACGTTGCATTACCAGCGTGCGGGCGATGATTGTTATGGCAGTACGAGTGTCCCGCCGGGTGCGGATGCGGTGCCGCCGTCGCAGATGCTGTGCCGGGTCACGTATTGGGACGGGTCACAGACGGCGTTGTGGTATGTGCAGGGCCGGCTGGCGCGGATCGAGGACCCGGGTGCGGAAAACAACGACTACCTCTACGACGAGGGCGGCCGGGTCACGGGGGTGCGCAGCCCGCTGGCCACCGACTGGGTCGCAGCGGATCCGGCGTCGCGGAACCTGATCGATTACTACACGACGATCGGGTATGCCGGCCAGAACGGGAAAACGCAGGTCACGAACGTCACCGAGGCAGCGCCCGGTCCGGGACAGCCGCGGCCGAAGACGACCTACCGGTACGACCCGGGCACCCACACCAGCTACACCGACACGGCGGGGTTGAGTTCGGCGACGGGGTTCGCGAGCAAGGTCACTTACGACGACGCGGACCGGACACTGTCCACCACGGACGCGGCGGGCAAAACCTCGATGCAGGAGTGGGCGCCCAAGGACCTGCCGCTGTCGACCACGGACGCGGCCGGGCGGAAGACAACCACGGTCTACGACTACGCCGACCGGCCCACCGATTCCTACGGTCTTGCCCCGGCATCCTGTTTTGCCGGGCAGGTGCCGAATGGTACGTGCGGGATGTCGCACGGGCACACCGGGTATGACGAGAGCATCAACGGCCTGGCCGCGGCGTTCTATGACAACCCGACGCTGTCGGGGGTGCCGAAGGTGCAGCGCACCGGGATCGGCCCGGCGGATAGCACCGTCAAGAGCCCGTGGGAGTACAGCAACGACGTCGTGCCCGGGATGAGCGCGGACGCGTTCTCCCTGCGGCTGACCGGTGATCTCGTCTTCCCGGCCGCGGGGGACTACAAGCTGCGGGCCAATGTGGACGACGGTATCCGGATGTGGGTCGATGACCAGCTGGTGATGGATTACTGGCAGGTCAGCAACCCGGCCTGGCGCGAAGCCACCGTCCACGCCGATGCCGCGGGGCAGGCGAAGCGCATCCGCATCGACTACTACGACAACGGCGGCTACGCCAAACTTGACCTCGACTGGATCGCCCCCGGCAAACCCGAGGAACTCATCCCCGGCAGCGCACTGCGGCCACGCTATGGGCTGACGACGTCCACGACCGCGGTCGAATCGGATGGTGTGCCGGACAAAGTCGGCACCACCCGGTTCGACGAAAACGGGATAGACCCCGTCTATGGCTTGGCGACCTCCGGACAGGGCAACCCGTCAGGGTTGAAGATCAACGGTTCGGTCGCCTACGAGACCCCGGGTACCAGGTACTTGCGTAAGACGAGCAAAACCATGGCGACCGGTGCCACAACCACCTACGCCTACTACGGGGACACCGAAACCCGAGCCAACCCCTGCGTCCCAGGCTCGGTCGTGGCCCAGGGCGGCCTGCCGAAACTGGTCACCTCGACCACCCCCGCGGCCGGGCCTGCGCGCGTTGATGAACAGGTCTACGACGCGTCCGGCCGGGTGATCGCCGAAGCCACCGGCGGCGACTGGACCTGCACCACCTACGACAACCGCGACCGGCCCATCGAAGAACGCGTCCCCGCGTCGGCGACCTCGCCAGCGCGAACCGTGACGCACACCTATGCCGTCGGCGGCGACCCGCTCACGTCGTCGGTCTCCGATGACAAGGGCACCATCACCACCACCGCTGACCTGCTCGGCCGGGTGGTCGCCTACACCGACGTCAACGGTGTACGCACCACCACCAGTTATGACCAGGTCGGGCGGGTCACCTCGAGCACCATCACCCCGCCCAACAGTGCCGACCTGCCGAGGACGCTGAGCTTCACCTACGACGATGCCGGACGCGTCCAGACCCAGAAACTGGACAGCACGGTCCTGGCCAGTGTCGCCTATGACAACGCCGGTGAGCTCGCCTCGGTCACCTACGCCAACGGCAGCAGCCTCAGCGCCGTGGGCAAGGACAACGCCGCCCGCCTGCTGTCGCTGGACTGGAAAACCAGCGACAACCAGCACGTCGTGTCCCAGGTCGGTCGCACCAGCGCCGGCACGATCATCGACGAAACCCTCGCCGGCACCGATGCCCGCCCGAATGCGCCGAACTATGTGTATGACGGCGCGGGCCGCTTGACCGAGGCCTACGTCACCGGGCATCACTACACCTACGACTACACCGCCACCGCGTCCGCGACCTGTCCCGCCGGGACCCAAGCCAACGCGGGACTGAACACCAACCGGATGCGGCTGCTCGACCACACCGCGTCTGGTACCGCGGAAACCCGCTACTGCTACGACGCCGCCGACCGGCTCCTGGCCACCGAAGGCGCCACCACACTGACCGGATTCACCTACGACACCAACGGCAACACCACCAACTGGACCGGCTCCGACGGGGGCACCACAACCCTGACCTGGGACGGCTCCGACCGCAACACCGGCGCCCGCACCACCGGCCTCACGCCCGCACTCAACGCGGACATCGCCTACACGCGCGACGCCACGGACCGCATCATCCGCCGGGATCCCCGCGACTGCGACAACAACACCGTCACTCGCTACAGCTTCACCAGCGACGGCGACAGCCCCGACCTGACCCTCAACACCGACAACCGCCTCACCTCCCTCTCCGTCTCCCTACCCGGCGGGGCCCTCTACACCAGCCGCCTCGGCACCGACGGCACCTTCACCCCCACCTACGACCACCCCTCCATCCGTGGCGACCTCGTTCTCACCACCGACACCGCTGGACACCAGGCCGGAGCATTGCGCTCCTACGACCCCTACGGCCAGCCCCTCGCTCCGTCGGGCACGGTGGATACGCAGAACGTGCCCGACAACTCACCGGGCTCCATGGACTACGGCTGGCTCGGCCAGCACCAGCGACCCTACGAACACACCGGCGCACTCTCGCTCGTGCAGATGGGCGCCCGCCCCTACAGTCCTCTGCTGGGCCGGTTCCTCTCCGTCGACCCCGACGAGGGCGGCTCCGCCAACGACTACGACTACGTCGCCGGCGACCCCATCAACGCTGTCGACCTCGACGGACACGGGTTCTGGGGCTCCCTCTGGAACGGAATCAAATCAGTCGCGCGGGTCGTCACGCCGATCGCTGAGTGGGCTTCTATCGTCCCCGGGCCGATCGGCGCCATCGCAAGCGGCGTGGCTGCAGCCGGCAACGCCATCCAGGGAAACTGGGGAAAGGTCGCCCTCTTTGCCGCGGGCGCAGTCACATGGGGCGCTGCGACTACCGCATACAAGGCTGCGCGGATCGTCCGAGCGGCAGGTAAGACGGTGAAGATGGGTGGCGGCATCCGTGCGTCACGCCTGACGTCACGAGTAGCGGGCCGGGTCTGGGTGGGGAAGGGAGCGAGCCGTGTAGGCCCAGGCGGTCGCTATCGCTTATCGAACGACAAGCTACGGCAGTACCGGCCACCGAGCTATAAGGCGAAGCACCGTACATGGCAGTCCAACTTCGAGCGCCGGACCAAACCTAAAGGTCCATGGAAGCACAACTACCATGTCCGTCATAGAAGGTTTTGGTGACCGTGAATGGAGCTGATGATGGAGGCCTGGGATTTCAATGGTCGTGTGGCATCAATGCGCCAAGGTACTGACATGCGTGGCTACCTCTTCGTGACCGTCGCCGAGTCGACCGCTCACGAGCCTCGCCCGCACGTCTTGCTCGAGTTTCTTCGTTCGTCCGACGCCAACCAGCACACATGGTTCTACAGCGACCGGGCCGATCCCACAGACTATGACACGGCGGCCGAACTTTCGTCCTTGGAGATCGACTGGTATGGAACACGCTACTCCGCGCGTTGGCTGGCCGACGATCAGGCGACCGAGATCAAGAAATACTTCTATCATCAGGAGTCTGTGGGCAAAAAAATTGTTAACGCGTTTCTTAATCGAAAGAGTGGATCTCAGGTGAACGTATTGCCGGACCACGGCAACTAGAATGGCAGCCTCGCAGGGGTGATCTGCGGTGCTCTAAGCCTGGATCCGCCGATGGATTGTCGTCTGGGGCGGCGTGTAATAGGTGAAGTGCCTTCTGGCCTGCGATAGTGAGAGTCTCTGAGGTTCTCAAGTCGCATGTGGCGGAAGGCATTTTCAGTGAGATTGTGGCATAGGTGGTCGCGGGTGTCCGTCCGGTTCGATGAGGAGAATCTCGTGTCGTGCGCGGGGTTGGTGCCGGTGATGGCGCTGGCCGAGCGGGCAGGGATGTCGCAACTGGTCGCGGAGAAGGTGGAGATCACGAACGCGCCGATCCCGTCGACCGGAGCGAATCCGGCCGGGAAGATCGCCGCGATCGTGGCCGGGATGGTGGCGGGCGCGGACTGTATCGATGATCTGGATGTGATCCGCCACGGCGGGATGAAACGGCTGTTCAGCGGGGTGTACGCGCCCTCGACGCTGGGATCGTTTCTGCGGTCGTTCACCCACGGGCACGTCCTGCAGTTGACCGCGGTCCTGCGTGCGATGCTGGCCACGCTCGCCATGACGACGCCGGTGCTCGCAGGCGCGGAGCAGATGACCTATGTGGACATTGATTCACTGCTGCGGCGTGTGTACGGCAAGAAGAAACGGGGCGCGCGGTTCGGGCCGGCGAAGGTCGGTGGCTACTCGCTGCTGTTACGCGGATTGTCGCCGCTGGTGGCGACCACGGCAACCGATGCCGCACCGCGCTACGTGGCGCAGCCATCAACGCGCGGAGCTGCGCCGCGCTGTCCGGCGCTGTGTAGTCGCTGGTCATGTCCAGGTCGTAGGACTCGGAGGTAGGCCCTGTCCCGTATGCCGACCGGGGCACCCGGATCTCGCCGATACCGGCCTGGGCGAAGCTCGGGGAGGGTGTCCACCACCGCGCGGCACAACCGGTCGGCCGGAATCCGCACCAACGTCGCTTGGTCATCGTCCACTGTGATCAGTAGCGCGGAGCGTCCAGTAAGGACAGCCAGCGAAGCCGACCTACGTTCGTCGCGTCGGCTGGAAATGCGGTAGCACTCCGCATCAGCGGTGGAGATGCCCCACAGCACATCCCGGAAGTCCCCGGTCAGCCGCCGCCGACGCAGGTCGTAGAAGCCGGGCTCGGCGAGTGCCTGCCGCATCAGTTCGTCGAACGAGGCGGCCACGTCCTCTTCGAGCCACCATTCCATCACCCCCACCACAGGGTGCGCCGGACCGATCCGTTCGGAGTCCCACGCCCAGGCAAGAGCGACCCGCGGCACCGTCACTGGTGCGTCGATAACCATCACCGGCTATGTGCCGATCACTGGCGGCACGGCCTTGCCGTCGTAGCCGAACAGCGCGTTCGGGTCCGGTTCCAGTAAGTAGGAGGCGGCCTTCTTCTCCTTGTCCTCTTCCTTATTGCCCTTCCCACCGGCGGCGCCCATCGGCATACCGTTCGCGCCCCGGGCGCCGGCCGCGCCTGTCCCGCTCCCGCCTCGTGTTACCGGCACTTCGACACCACCGCCGACCCTGCCACCCGAACCGGTCGACCGTCCCGGCCCGCCGAGACCACCCGCGCGTGAACCTGCTCCGGGTGCCGACGTCCCCCCGCCGGTTCCCGACCCTCCTGGACCGGACACGCCGGGGGCGAAACCGCCACTGAATCCAGAACCGGCCCCCGGACTGTGGGAAGACGACCCGCCGCCGCCTGGACTGATCGGGCTGAACCTTGTTGGGTCACCACCCCACCGGCCACCCGGACCGGACTCCGAGGGTGGGACGAAGCTGGAGGTCCGTGTTCCGTCGCCACCATTCCCTTGCGCGGCAGGCAACTGTGCGTTCCCTGCCGACCCGCTGCCGACGTTTCCCGGGTGATACTGCCCGAGCGGCGAGCCGAACGAGCCGTCCTGCCCGTGGCCCGGGTTGGACGAGTGCGGCGAAAATGTGGAGTGCCCGGCATTCGCGGTCTGCTGATTCGGTGCGGCAGAAGGATTCCCGATCGAGAAGTCACCCTGCGCGTCGGGCATCTGCCCGTACTCGATGGGCATCGTCTGCGCGTGCCCATCACTGGTCGAGGTGAAGCCCTCGTAGATCTGCTTGTTCTGCTGAATGGCCGCGTTGTTCTTGTTGATCTGGTCCTCAGTGTCGGTATCCCACACCGTCAGCACATCAACGGCATTGCGCTCCGGCGGAGAGTCGGACACCTCCTGCAGAGAGTCCCGAGTGGACTGGAACGCATGCGACTGATCCGTCAAGGTGTTCTGGCCCGTACCCAGCGCTGTTGACGCCGAAGTCGCCGCCTCCGCCAGCGGCTGCAACCCGCCGCGAGCCGCGTCACCGCTCTGCCCGGACCATGCAGCTTCCAGCCGGGCTACGATCGCCCGCGTGTCCGATTCGATCCCCTGCTGTTCGGACGCCTAGGACATGCTCACATGCTGGGCTTCTCCGAGACTGCCCGGACCTGGGCCGTTCTTCGCCCGCTGCACCAGTTCCCCGGGGAGGAGCAGTTTGCCTTCCTTCTGCTGCAACTGCATCCACACTCTCACCGCGTAAGCCGGGCCGGACATCACGCGCCCCCCTTCAACGTCGTGAGAGCCAGATCCGCAACCTTCCGCGCGTCCTCACACGGATCACCCGTACCTACTGCGGACCTAGCAAACGTTGCGTCAGCCTCAAAAGCGGCGTCATTGGCAATCCCCACCGCGACACTGCACATCCCCCGTGAGCGTTCGTCGCGAGGACCGTATGCCACCACCGGATAGCCTTGGGCTGGGGCTAGCACTTTGAAAAACCCGCCCCGGCCCTGAGTTGCGTATACGTCGGTAAGGCCACGCTTCCACGCGTACACAAACTGGATACCGACGAGAGAACCGCGATCGTCGTCACCCCAGGAACACGATTTCGCTACCCCGGTGTCTTTCGCTGCTGGGCTACGTGTCGGCGTGTTCGTGAATAGGCCGCCGATCTGCGCATCGGTGAGCGCCTTGCAGGGATCACCTCGGACCAGCGACGCGGGCAACGGATTGGCAATCGTAGGGACTGGGAGGCCGCTGCTCGATGCGACGGGTGCGGAGCTAGGTCCAGGTGTCGCCGTACCCGCCGTAGTTCCCGAGCACGCCGCAAGCACGGACATCAAGACCAGACCGGTCACGATGCCACCAAACCTCGACGCAAGAGCCATCAGAAGCGACCCCCGTCGCTCTTGGTGTCGACAGTCTGTGCGGCCTGCTCATCATTCGCTTCGTGTATCCCCAGCGCCGTCTCGATTTTTGCGATGAATACGCCCACAAAATCGCGCTGACGAGTAAGAGTGTCACGGTAGGCAAGGCCAGACTTGTTACTGGCGTCTGTGTTGCGCAGCGACGCCGGATCGTTCCCTGGAGACTGAATCGACCACATCGCCACTGCCCCATTAAGCTGATCTGCGATTCGCCGCTGCAGCTTTTTGAGGTTGTCGAGTTCGGTGGTCATGGCGTCCCGGTCGAGCGTGAACGCTCCGCCGGTCGAACCGCTGGAGACGCCGCCGGCTCCCTCGCCGGCCACCACGAACTTGGCGGCGTTCAACGCCTGTTCCTGCCCTGCCACTTGCAGCCTCCCCTTTGTCCCACCGTGGGCATCCATGCCTCGCACCGATAGTAGCCAATCGGCAACAACCTGTCCGCAGAACACCGGAGATCACCCCTGTGAGCGTCCACACCCCGCTGACCTGGCCATATAGTCGCGCGTCGACACTAGGCCAGGAGTGTTTGACGTCGGTCGGATGGACGTGCCACGGACGTTGACAGCCCCGTAGGGGTGCTGTGCGTGACTGACGAGTATGGAGCATGGAAGACCTTTGGTGAGCGGACTGTTTACGACAACAAGTGGGTCCGGCTCGGCCTGGCTGACGTGCAAGCGCCGAACGGCGAACGGTGGGAGTACCACGTGGTGCACCTGGCTTGAATCGCGATCGGCCTGATTGTGGACGACTGGGACCGGGTGTTGATGCTCTGGCGCTACCGGTTCGCCACTGACCAGTGGGGCTACGAACTGCTCGGGGGCTGGTTGAGGAGGGCGAGGAGCTGGCGGCCACGGCTGCCCGTGAGATCAGGGAAGAGAGTGGCTATCAGCCGATCGGCGAGGCTGAACACCTGACTGACAGCTTCGTGCCCGTTCTCCCAGCGCGACAACTTGACCTTGAGGCTTGTTGCCGACATGACGGACACGCCGAGTTCGTCAGCTCGGCGAAACAGCATCCGGATGACCTCGTCCGCCTTGTAGCCGAGCTGTCTCCGGACGGCTTGAAGGCGGGTCTCAGCCATCGGGCGAATCCTCGCGATAACCGGGCTGACCTGCGAAGTTAATTGCGGTTAATGGTGCGGCTGTTAACCTCAGTCACCTGCGAAAAGGCGCGCCCGTGCCGTTTCCTGGAGGCATGAAGGAATTCGAACACCCGCCAGTGGTCCAGCCGCAGAAGCGCGGCGCGCCGCTGAACATCTGCCCCCTACTGCTTGTCCCGGTTGCCCAGCGCCGCGCCGAGGTCGGCTCTCAGCTCGGTGAGTTGTTCGGTGATCTCGGAGAGCCGGAGCTCAATCACCGCAAGCCGCGCGGACACCGCGTCCTCCATGTCCTCCATGTCCTCCCGGGGCTGGCGCGGTGCCGGCGGAATCCGGCCGCGCAACACAGGCCGTGCAGGTGGAGCAGGGGTAGCACCTCGGCGATCTTCGGGTCTTGCGCGCCCACGGCGGCAGGATCGCCGAGGCGAACCGCTGCCGCTCGCCGGTGTCGGGGTCGACGCGCTTGTCGTTGACCCGCGGCATCGTCACCTGGACCGGGCCGGCGGTGGTTGTCACCTCCCTCGGCTGGTGGTAGCCGTTGCGCACCACCAGCCGGTGACCTTGCTCGTCGAGCTCCTCCCGGAACCGGGCGGTGCAGGCATCCACCTCGGCCTGCACTGCCTCGGCCAGCATCCGCTGGGCACCCTCGCGCACCAACTCGTCGATCAACGAACCGGACGAACCCGGACGGTCATCGCCTGCTGCCGGGTCGGGCACCACGCGAGCATGGGCCGTACCTTCTCGACCGACGCACCAACGTCGGCCTGCCTGAGAACCTTCACTCGATCACTGGGAAGGTACGCCCCTTACCAGCCGATCGACAGGTTTCAAGGCATTGCTCTGACAGACCCGGTGGGGGAGGTGGTGGTTTGGGGAGGCTGATCCGGGTCGGGTGAGTGTCGTCGACCCCCGCTCGCGCGGGGAGTGCTCGCGCGGGGAGTGGAGGTGGCCTGAGCTAGGATTACTCCTGGTCCGCGACCGTCGACGGTCGCGGGTAGAAGCGGGAAGCCGCGACGAAGCTGATCACCCAGCCATGTGCGACTTCCCGCTTGGTCATACCAGCTGGCGAATCGTCAATACGATTACCAGCATGATGGCCAGCGGCCCGATCACTGTCGAGGTGATCGGGCCGCTCACTCGCACTGTGACGTGGAACCAGGCGTGATGTTTCTTCCCACGTTTCATGTGCTCACCTCCCTCCCGCGGCCAGCTGGTCCGCGAAGGGAGGCGATGGTGGAAGCCTAGCGTGTCTCAGAGAGGGTCACCCCAGTGGCTTTTGGAAAGCAAGCTGCAGTAGGTTTTTGTGGGGTTAAGCTCCACTAGGTGGGTGGTACATCAAGGGCAATCAGACGTGACGGTCTCAGTGGAGCCGTCGGCCTTGCCTGCTGTGCTTGCCGCAAGGCATGTGCCTTTTCTCAGTGAAGACTGAGGTGACCCGCTCCAGTAGGTTTGTGGTAACAGCGTCCCCGCGAGTGCGGGGGAGGAGATTGTTGATGTTCCGCCGTCGCTTCGCTTTGCTGCATATATGAAGACGTGCTTGCCGACGGCCGGGTGGGCCGTGTACCGCTTTGCCGCGAAGGCCGGAGCAGCACTCCCTGAGTTCAAGACTGCTGCCGAGTGCTGGAAACAGCCACTCAGGGTAATTCAACACCCACCAGTTCTGCCACTGGCAGGTCCCGTGAATCGCCATTGGCGCGCCAGGTAGGGTTCCCAGCCTTGTCCCTTTCATGATCGAGAAGTCGGCGAGGCCGCATGAAAGCAGAGCACGACCACGACCCGCGAGTGGTCGAGCCGTGGGGAAAGTCGGCGTTCCCCGACAGCTGTCATCCGTTGGTGTGCCATGCGATCGACACCTTCGCGGTCGCACTGCGGCTGGGGCCGAAGCTGCTGCGCGGAAGGCTGCGCACGGCGCTGGAGGAGTCCTTCGGGCCACTGGAGAATACGCAGTCCTGGGTGGCCTTTTTCTGCGGATTGCATGATCTGGGGAAGTACTCGCCGGCGTTTCAGTCGTTGAATCTTTCGCTGGCGAAGGCGCGGATCGGTCCGTGGGGTAGCGGCGCGGTCGCGTTCGTGGCGAAACCGGTGGGCTTGACCGGACGGGTTGATGCGCCGCACGGCATTCTCACCGCATTTCATCTTCGGAATCTGCTGTCGGAGTGGGGTGCGACGGAGGAAACCGCGATCGATCTCGCGGCGGTGCTCGGTGGGCATCATGGGTGTTTTCCGTCGGGCCAGGATGTGCAGCAGATCAGGTCGGAGCGCAACAGCCATGGGGAACAGCCGTGGGCGGCGGCGAGGACGGAGCTGGTGATGCGGCTGGCCGCCCTGTGCGGGCTGCCCGACCCACGGACGTTGCCGTGGGGCGAGGTCCGCCTGTCCCGTCCGGCTGCGGTGGGGCTGGCGGCGGTGACGACGGTGAGCGATTGGGTGGCGTCGGACAAGGCGAACTTCCAGGCGCCACCTGCGGAATTCGACCTCGAAGCCTATGCGACGGAAGCGCACGCCCGAGCCGAAAAGGCGGTCGCGCGACTGGGGCTGACTCCGTGGGTGCCGCCGCCGGATCCGGGATTCAGGGTGTTGTTCGGGGAGGATCCGCGCCCGGTGCAGAAGGTCGTCGAGGAGGTCGTCGGCGCGTTGCGGGAGCCGGCGTTGATAGTGGTCGAGGCTCCGACGGGCGAGGGCAAGACGAAGGCGGTGCTGCAGGCGGGGGCGAAGCTGGTGCAACGTCTGGACCTGGCGGGGATCTACATCGGGTTGCCGACGCAGGCGTCGAGCATGCAGACCCGCACCGTCGTCTGCGAGATGCTGGAGCATCTGGGAGACGAGACCGGCGTGAGCCTGGTGCACGCGGGTGCGCGTGAGGTCCTCGAAGAGCTGGCGAAGCTGTCGGAGATCGGCATCGACGAGGGCGATTCCGCGGCGACGGCGAGGGCATGGTTCACGAGGAAGCGGAGCCTGCTCGCGGTCCTGGGCAGCGGAACGATCGACCAGCTGTTGAAGGCCGCGTTCCGCGGTGGCCACGTGTTCGTCCGGCTGGCGGGCCTGGCCGGGAAAGTCGTGGTGATCGACGAGGTCCACGCGTACGACACGTACATGTCGACGCTGCTGCAGCGGGTTCTGGTGTGGCTCGGCGCACTGGGCGTTCCGGTGGTGCTGCTCTCGGCGACGCTGCCGGCCGGACGTCGGCACGCTCTCGTTTCTGCGTGGCAGGCGGGTGCGCGGGGTTGCCGATCGGAGGCGATCCCGGTGACTCCGTCGACCGAGGGGTATCCGCGGGTGACGGTTGCCGGAGCGCACGGCGCCCCGCGCGAATACGGGGCCGGGTTGACGAAGTTGAACCGCGAACGCCTCGTGCACCTCAAGCAGGTCGCGGACGATGAGGTCGTGGACTGGCTGCTGGGCGAAGCCGCGAAGGACCGCTGTGTCGCCGTCGTGCATAACATGGTCTACCGGGCGATCGATACCTTCGAGAAGCTGGAGCGGCGGATCGCGGAACTGCCCGAGGCGGAGCGGCCGTTGCTGCTGGCGATCAATGGGTCGCTTCCGCGAGCGGAACGGTTGAAGGTCGACAATGCGCTGCGTGAGAGCTTCGGCGCGGGGGTGACTCGCCCGCGGCGGGCGATCGTGGTGGGCACGCAGGTGCTGGAGCAGAGCCTCGATCTCGACTTCGACGGGTTGCTGACCGACTTGGCGCCGATCGACGCGCTGTTTCAGCGCTTGGGCCGCGTACACCGGCACCTCCGGAATGTGCCGCGAGGAGACCTGGTTCTGGCGATCACGGGCGTGACCGACACGTCTGCCGGGCCTGAGTTTCCGCGCTATCTGCACAGCGTGTACGCGCGGAGCGTGCTGATGCGCACTTGGGCGGCGGTGAAGGATCTGGAGTCGATCGATTCGTGGCCGAAGATGGCCGAGTTGGTGGACAAGGTGTACGAGGATCGTGTCCCGTGCCCGGCGGGGTGGGAGAGCGGCTGGTCCAGCGCCGCGCAACGGCTGGAAGCCGCCCGTGACAACGACCAGAAGGCAGCCGAGCACGCGTGTCTTCCGTTTCCGCACCGGGTGTCGAAGCTGGAAGAACTGACCGAACGGCCGGGGCAGGCCCGCACGCGCAAGGGCAGGCGCCGGTGAACGACGAGAACAGTACCGAGGAGCTGTCGGTCCGCGTGGTGCTCTACCGCAGCGGCCCGGGCGGCGAGCGGACGCTGATCTGCCCGGACAGCGAGGACGTGCTGGACTCCTCGACCGTGCTGATCGCGCCGGCCGCGGTGCCCGTGGCGGTGGTGCGGGCGCTGCTGGCGTCGGAGGTGCCGGCGGAGTTCGCGCAGGATCCCTGGCTCGACCGCCATCGCGCGCTGGTCTTCGTCGACGGCCGTTGCCGCGTCGGGCGTCACGAACTGCGGTATCACGAGAAGTTCGGCGTTTACGGGAGCGAGGAGCCGTGACGGCGCCGTTCGATCTGATCACGCAACGCTGGATTCCGGTGGTGCGCCTCGGCGGTGGCGAAGACGAGGTCGGTCTGGCCGAGCTGTTCGCCGAGGCGCACAAGATCCGCCGGATCGCGGGGGAGACGCCGCCGATGACCGCCGCGCTGTACCGGCTGGTGCTGGCGTTCCTGCACCGTGCGTACGGGCCGGAGTACGACGCGGACTGGGGCGACTTGTGGAAGGCGGAGTCGTTCGACGCGGATGCTGTCGGCAGGTACGTGAACACGTCGGGCGCTTCGTTCGACCTCTTCGATGCTGAGCGGCCGTTCCTGCAGTGCCCCGAGCTGCCCGAGGCCAAGCGGTCGACGGTCGCGAAGCTGATTCCGGATCGGGCGGTCGGCAACAACGTGACGCTGTTCGACCACACGGTCGCCGGTGATCGTGTGGAGCTGGCGCCGAGCACCGCGGCACGCTGGCTGGTCACCGCGCACGCCTACGACCCGGGTGGCATGAAAACCCCGGCCACGAAGGTCAAATCCTCGAAACGCGCTCCGTGCAACGGGTTCGCGGTCGTGCTCGTGGAGGGTCGCACGCTGAAGGAGACGCTGTTGCTCAACGCGTCGCTGCACGATCCCGAGGATCCCGGAGATCGCGCGGCGTGGGAGCGGCCCGTGCCGGGCGCGGAACCGGACAAGCGCCGCAGCGGCGGGTGGACGGACGTGCTGACGTGGCCGTCGCGCCGCGTCCGGCTCTTTCCGACGGTGCGCGCGGGAAAAACCGTGGTGGCGGAGGCGGTACTGAGCCCGGGCACGGAACTCGTCGGCGAGCTGCCCGGCCTGGAGAAGATGGCGGCCTACCGGACGCCGCTGACCCCGGCCGGGCGGCCGAAACCGGGCGCCCCGATGCTGCCGGTCCGGCTCCGCCCGGTCCGGGGCGCGTGGCGGCACAGCGTCGAACTGCTGCTGGTGGATCCGTGGAACGAGGAACGGACCAGGCAGCGCCCGGTAGCGCTGAAAGAGCTGGCGACGCACACCGACCGTGGCCGCATCCCGGACGAGACCGTCTACACACTGCGGATGTTCGGGCAGCAGCTCGACAAGAACGCCAGCGTCGTCGAAGCCTATTTCGAGGAGGCGGTCCCGGCTCCGGTCGCGTTGATCCGCGCCCAGAACGATACTGACGACGAGAATCCGGTGGCCAAACTCGTCGGATGCGCGATCGAGCTGGCCGACGAGGCCGGTGCTGCGCTGCGCACGATGCAGCGGGAGTACCACAAGGAATTCCACGCGATGCCGGGCGAGTCGATCGATCTCCCGTACTGGCCGGTGTTGCCGCGCCCGTTCGGCCGGTTCCTGCGCGACCTCAACGCCGCGCGAGCGGCCGGGCGCAGCGAGCGGCGCGTCATGGACGAGTGGCAGCGGACCGTCGGATCGACAGCCCGCCGGGTGGCGGACGACTGGGCGGCCGCAGTCGCCGTGTCCGGCCGGAGCCTCAGCGCACTCGGCAAGCACCAGGCGGCTCTGCACAAGAGACTGCGTTCCTTCTCGGCGCGGTTCGAGGGGCAGATCGTCAAGTACCTCACGAAGGATGATGCCGAGTGACCGTACCCCTCGACGAACGCCGCGCGGCGTTCGTGAAAAGCCTCTACGGGCTCCAGGCCGGGCTCGATTCGCGGAACACGGCACTTCGCGCCGCATGCCGGCGGACGCTGGCGGGCCTGCGTCGCGGCCTGACCGGACAGCCGGGGATCGGCGCACAGGACATCGTGTTCCGCCACGATCCGCCCGAAGGGGAACTGGACGCCTGGCTGCTGGTCGCCGGGCTGTTCGCGACCCACCCGAACGGCGTCGGCGGTCGCCGTTCCCTTGGCGCCTCGATGTTTGCGCTGCGGGAGAAGCGCAAGGACTCGGCGACGCGGCGCTTCGAGCAGCTGCTGCTGCGCGACCGCGGCGGCCTTCCGCACCATCTGCGGCAGGTGATCCGGTTGCTGGCCTCGGACGGCATCGCGGTCAACTACGCCGGCCTGCTCGACGACCTCGTGATCCTGCTCGGCGACGGCTACCGAGGCGAGAGCGCGCACCGTGTCCGGCTGCGGTGGGCACGCGACTTCCACACCGGCGGCCGGGCCGTTTCGGCCGAACGGCCATCCGCCACTGTGACGACTGAACGACCTTCCGAGGAGACACCGTGATCATCGAGCTGCATCTGCTGCAGTCCTTCCCCGTCAGCAACCTCAACCGCGACGACGTCGGCCAGCCCAAGACCGCGACATTCGGCGGTGTCTCGCGCGCCCGGATCTCCAGCCAGAGTCTCAAACGCGCCGCGCGCCTGCTGTTCGCCGAGCACGGCCTGGAGAAACGCGAGACCGCGACCCGCACGAAACGCCTGTGCGACAGCGCGGCCGACGTGCTGCGCGGCCAGGGCAAGGACGCCGCCGACGCGCGTAAGGTCGTCATCGCCGGGCTGGAGTCGCTCGGGTTCGGCGTCGACCAGGTCACCGGTCTCACCGAATACCTCCTGTTCGTCGGCGGCGACGCCATCGAGTACCTGGCCGGCTATTGCGGCGAACGCTGGGACGCGCTGCTCGCGGTGGCCGCGGCGAAGAACGGCACCAAGAAGCCGGCCAAGATCAAGCCGGACGCCGCTGCGCGCGCCCAGGCCGCGCGTCTGCTGGATGCGACCCGGGCTGCGGACATCGCGTTGTTCGGCCGCATGATCGCCGACAACAAGGACTTCAACGTCGACGCCGCCTCCCAGGTCGCGCATGCGCTGTCGACCCACGCCGTGGCCACCGAATTCGACTTCTACACCGCGGTCGACGACCTCAAGCCGAACGGCGAATCGGGCGCCGACATGCTGGGCACCGTCGATTTCAACGCCGCCTGCTACTACCGCTACGCGAATCTGGACCTTGAACAGCTGCACACCAACCTCGGCGGCGACGCGGACCTTGCCGCGCGAGCTGTGAAAGCCTGGCTCGGCGCGTTCGTGCACGCCGTTCCCGGCGGCATGCAGAACACGACCGCGGCCCGCACGATGCCGGGCAGTTTCCTTGGCGTCGTACGGGAACGAGGCGCCTGGAACCTCGCCAACGCGTTCCTCTCCCCGGTGGTCGCGGACGACCTGATGGCCGCGTCCACTGCTTGTCTCCTCAAGCATTTCGGCGGACTCCGCCGTTTCTACGGCAGCGACGGTATCCACACCGCGGTGGCGGCCTCGGCGACCGGAGACGTCCCGGAGACCGACGGCGTCGACACCGCCGACACGCTCGACGCCTTCACCACACGCCTGCTCGCCCCGGCGATGGCCGACGCGTGAGCCACACGCTCGCGCTCTGTATCGACGCCCCGATGCAGTCCTGGGGACTGCGCTCGCGCGGCGTCGTGCGCGACACTGCGATGGAACCCACCAAGTCCGGGATCGTGGGACTCCTGGCCGCCGCTTCCGGTGTCGCGCGCGACGACTCGAAACGGATCGCCGCTCTGGCGGCGCTGCGGCTTGGCGTCCGCGTCGACCGTGAAGGACTGCTCGAACGCGATTTCCAGACGACCCAGAACGTCCCGACCACGGCGGGCACCGGCCACCGCACCGTCGTCAGCGAACGCTACTACCTTGCCGACGCCCTGTTTCTCGTCCTGATGGAAGGCCCCCGGGACGTGCTCGCCGGTCTGGCCAGCGCCGTCGCTGCTCCACGATGGCCGCTGTTTTTCGGGCGGCGCGCGTTCGTGCCCGCTCAGCCGCTGTTCAAGACGCTCGCCTCGACGAGCCTCGACGAAATGGTGCGAGAGTACCCATGGCTCGAACATTCCCAACGCGCCGCGTCCGCGGCCGGGGACCAGCAGCGGGTCGAGCTGCGCACCGTGATCGATTGCCCGGCCGACGATCCTCGCGCCGAACCGCGGCACGACGTTCCGCTCTCCTTCTCCGACGGCGCCCGCCGTTACGGCCAGCGCACCGTGGCCGTCGACGAGGTGCCGCTGACCGCCACGATGATCCCGGCCGAGGAATCCCGATGTTCCTGAGCAGACTCACCGTCAACACCCAATCGCGCACCTTCCGCCGCGACTACGCGAACGTGCACGACATGCACCGCACCCTCATGTCCGCCTATCCCGAACTCCCGCAAGGCGAGGGAGTCCGGCAGGCACACGGCGTCCTCTGGCGGCTCGACAGCTTTCGCGGCGGTTTCGTGCAGTACGTGCAGAGCCACACCGAGCCCGACTGGAACACCCTCGCCGGTGGTCACCTCGTCAAGCCGGCCGAGACCCGTTCCCTGCAACCGGTCCTGGACGCCGTGACCGCCGGCCGGTGCCTGACGTTCCGGATGGTCGCGAACCCGACCCGGTGTGACGGGCAGACACGCAAGCACATCCCGTACCGGCAGCCGGATGACCAGCTCGATTGGCTGGTCCGGAAAGGCGAACGGCATGGTTTCGTGATTCCGGGCGCGGCCGGTGGCCGGCCGGACGTGGCGGTGACGGTGGTGCCGACGATCACCGGGCGGAAGAACGCGAAGACGAAGATCACGGTGGAGGCGGTGCGGTTTGATGGGCGATTGGTGGTCACTGATGTGGGCGCGTTCACGGCAGCGCTGGTGAATGGTGTGGGGCGGGCGAAGGCGTATGGGTGTGGGTTGATCAGTGTGGCGCCTGCTCGGTGAGGTGGTGAGGGTTGGGGCTGGGAGAATCAGCGGCTGGCGGTGTTCGGCGGCGGATTCACGGGACCATCCCCGCTTGCGCGGGGAGAACATCAGCCCGATCGGGTTGGCAGCCATCGCCGCGGGGCCACCCCCGCATGTGCGGGGCGAACGGGAATAGCCATGCCCGATCTCTCGCGACACCCCGGCGAAAGGCTGTGAAGGGGCCCTTCACAGCCTCAGAGTCCGTGAAGGGCCCCTTCACGGACTCCCGGCTGGACGGGCAGCGCGGCGGGACGTTCACGGCGCGGTTCGTGGCGGTCAAGCCCGCCGAGGCGGCGGGCGAGCATCGTGCGGACCATCCCCGCATGCGCCGGGGAGAACGGTCTTTGATACTCGCTCGTTGTGACTGGTATGGGACCACCCCCGCACGCGCGGGGAGAACAAATGGTCAGGGTTCAACCCTGGTTTTTCAGGGGGACCACCCCCGCACGCGCGGGGAGAACTCGCGGTCGAACCCGGCGGAGGGCCTGGGGAACGGACCACCCCCGCACGCGCGGGGAGAACTCTTGCGGCCACTGCGCAGCGCTGTAGGCCTGGGGACCACCCCCACACGCGCGGGGAGAACACTTCCTGACCTCGGCTTTTACGCCCCGGGTGGCAGGTTTTCCTTCAGTTTGCTCAGCGGTCTCCGGTCAGCATACGGGGTTCGGCGTTTGCGGGGTCGCAAGCGGGCTGAGATGCTCGACGGCCACGACGAGAGGATTCGTCGGAGGCGGCAGCCTGCGTACCCGGACGCCATCACACCTCCGACGACGGTAGCGGCCGTTCCCGCCCCGGCAGGACCCGCCCGGCGAGCACGATCGGCACGGTCATCAACGCGATGGCCATCCAAGGCAGCGCGCCGGGAGCCGTGTCGAGCAGGATTCCGCCGGACAGGGCTCCGCCGGCGACAGCGGCGTTCCAGCTTGCGATGGTCAGGGATTGCGCGGTGTCGGCGCGGCGGCCGGCCAGCCGTGCTGTGATGGCCTGGAAAGACGTCGGCGCGCCGCCGAAAGCCAGCCCCCACAAGGTGCTTGCGGCGAGGAGCGGGACGGTTGCCCGGCCGCCGACGGTCAGGACGAGCAGGCAGCAGGCGGCGACCGCGGCGCAGCACAGGAGGACGGCGCGGGGGTGCCGGTCGAGGGTGAGCCCGACCAGCCACAGACCGGCGACGGTGGCGGCGCCGAACAGGAGGAGGCCGGTGCTCAGTAGCGCGGCGTGGCCGTGGTCGGCGTAGAACGGGCCTAAATAGGTGTAGAAAATGTTGTGTGCCAAGGAGAATGTGACTACGAGGAGGAGCAGCGGGCGGAGCCCGGGGGTACGCAGCACGGTGCGTAGCGGCGTCCGCGTGCCGGGTTCCTCGCCGGGCAGGGGTGGGACGACCGTGGTTATCCACCACAGAAGTGGCAGCGCGGTGAACGCCATTCCGGCGAACACCCAGCGCCAGCCGACGAGTTCCCCGAGCGCGGATCCGATGGGTACGCCGAGCGCGAAACCCACGGGCGTACCGGCCATCGCGATGGCGAGCGCGCGGCCGGACCGTTCCGCCGGGACGAGCCGCATCGCGTAGTTCGCGACGAGCGACCACAGGATTCCGGTCAGGGCACCGGAAACGACCCGAGCCACGAGCACGAGCGCGAACCACGGCGACAGCGCGACGACCAGATTGGTCACCACGAACCCGGCGACCAGCACGAGCAACAGCTTCCGCCGTGGCATCCGCGCCGACATCGTGGTCAGGGGGAGCGCGGTCACGGCGGTCGTGATCGCGTACACGGTCACGAGCTGACCGGCCGCCGCGGGCGAAACGCCGAGATCGGCCGCGGCGGGAAGCAGGATCCCAGCCGGGACGACCTCGGTCAGGCAGCCGAGGAACACCGCGGTGGCCAGTGCGAGAAGCGCCGGCAGGACCCGTGGCGGGAGCCCGGTGGTACGGCCGGGCGGAGTTGTGACGTCCATGGTCGAGTCTCCACAGTCGTGGCGGCCGGGGCGGGGCGGGTGCGGTCGGGAGTGGTCCGATGGTTCGCCCGGGGGCAGCGGGGTGTTGTCGGCAGGTGGTGTGGGGGTCGGGTAGCAGGTGAGGGTGAGGGCGGCGGAGGTGCTGTCCGCAGGTGGTGTGTGAGGTCGCCGCAGCCACCGGGCGGTTCGCCGGGGGCTGAGGATCTGGCTGCAGGTCGTGGCCTGGGCTGCAGGTGTGTTGCTGCAGGTGGTGGTTGGGGGGAGCCGCAGCCGCCTGGCGGCGGGCGGGCCGGAGGTTGTGCCTCGGACCGCTGGCCGCGTGTTGGGTGTCGTGGCCGGGACAGGTTGGTAGCGACCGTGGTAGTTCACCGTGCTGTGGGTAGAAGGTTGTGCCCAGGACCGCAGGTGAGCAGACCGGTAATGGCCGCTCCGGCCCCGGCGGCTCACCAGGTGTCCAGCGAGTCAGGCAGAAGCCCTCGAACCGCGGCGGCGCAGCAGCAACTCCACTGCAAACGCCGGCGTCACCAACCGCGCCAAGGACCCGTACCCCGGCCTACCGCAGCAGGTGCGGCGGCCAGACGCCCCAGCCGCCGCACCCCACCGATTACGCGGTGTGCAGCAGGAGGTTGTGCGATCCCTCGCCCGCGTCCGCGATCTTGTCCTTCGTCGCGGCCGAGGTCAGGGCGGTGGTCAGGGCCTCGGGGGTGGCGTCGGGGTGGGTGGACAGGTACATCGCGGCGACGCCGGCGGCTTCGGCGGATGCGATGGACGTGCCGGAGACCGTGGTGGACGCCGTGTCGTCGCTGCTGTCGGCTGTGTGGATGTCCTTGCCGGGGGCGTAGAGGTCCACGCAGCTGCCGAAGTTCGACGACGGTAGCCGATGGTCCGAATCGTCCGTGGCGCCGACGGTGATGCCGGTGGTCTGCCTCGCCGGGGTGGTGTCGCAGGCGTTGACGCCGGTATTGCCGTCGCCGTTGCCTGCGGCTGTCGTGTACGCCAGGCCCGACTGGGTCATCTTGTACAGCTGGATGTCGACGACCGAGCCGCCCGGACCGGCGAAGCTGAGGTTCAGCAGGGCCGGGCGCTGGGCGTGGAGGTTCACCCAGTCCAGCGCGGTGAGAATGTGCTCGGTGGTGCCTTTGCCGTCACAGCCCAGTGTCCGCACCGATTCGATCGACGCTTCCTTCGCGACGCCGTACTGCTTGCCCGCGATGGCCGAGGCGACGCGGGTGCCGTGGCCGTTGCAGTCCTCGCCGCCGGGGGTCGCGCCGGGGTCGACGGCATCGAAGGCCGCGTGTGCGCGTCCGCCGAAGTCTTCGTGGCTGGTGCGTACTCCGGTGTCGAGGACGTAGACCTGCACGTTCGAGGCCGTGTTCGGGTAGGTGTAGCTGTGATCGAGCGGGAGATCGGCCTGGTCGATCCGGTCTTGTCCCCACGACGGCGGGTCCGCCTGGGTCCCGGCCGTGGTGTAGACCTGGTTGGCCCCGATGGAGCTGACCGCCGCGTCGGTGAGGTACTTCGTGCGCTGTTCTTGCTTCAGTGAGACGGAAAACGCCTGGGACACGGAGTAGTAGACGCGGCGCAGCGTGCCGCCGTACTTGGCGATCATCGCGTTCGCGACGTCGGTGACCTTGGCCTTGTCCGCGGCCATCGGCTTGAGCCGCACGATGTACACCGCCTCGTCCGGCTGCTGCGCGGCGGACGGAGGGGGACCAGGGGTGGCGGCGGAGGCGGGCACCGTCGGCAGGATTCCGGCCGCGGTGGCGAGCAGAGCCACCAGGACGGCGGATTTCGGCTGGTGTTTCATGGCAGATCCTTCGAGAAGGGAAAGCCGCCGGGGCACGTGGCCCCGGCGGCGATCGGTCGCGTCAGAGGTTGTTCAGCCAGGTACGCAGGTCCTCGGCACCGCCGTCGTCGAAGCCGACGACGCGGCTGCCCTTCTCCTGCCCCTTGTCGATGTTCACCAGCGTGGGGATGTACTCGACGTTGTACTTGTCCGCGATGTCCTTGTTCTGCCCCTGCCCGCTCATGTCGACCTTCGCCCAGATCCACTTGTCCTGGTCGGCGGCGTGGTACTTCTCCAGGTACGGAGCCATCTTCTGGCAGGGCCCGCACCAGGAGGCCAAGAAGTCGAGCACCACGTGCTTGGTCTTGGACATCTCCATGACCTGGTCGTAGTTCGCCGAGGTCACGTCGATGACGCCGCCTTCCTGCGGCGCGACCGAGGACGGCGCCTGGGTGGCGAGCGCCGGGGTGACCGCGACGCCGCCGAGCAGTCCCGCCGCCATCGCGACCGCGGCCGCCGCCGAGCGAATCCTGGTTCCCATTCTCTCTCCTTTACTCGGTGTGGTTGACCGGAACCGGCGCGGGTGGCGCCGGGTGCTGGTGGCCGGACTCGGTGGCGTGCCCGGCGGCCACCCAGTCCTCGATCCCCTCGCGGTACTTCCGGACGTCGGTGTAACCGAGTTCGATCAGCCGGGCGCCGACGAACTCGCTGTTGCGGCACGGGGTGTTGGCGCAGTAGACGACGATCGTGGCGGCCTTGTCCGGGACCACGGCCGGCGCGTGCTCGTCGGTGAATTCCGCCGCCCGTTCGTACGGGAAGCCCGGGATGTTGCGGGCGCCGGGCAGGTGTTCGCGTGCGTAGTAGTCGACCGGCATCGTGTCGACCACGACGACCGTGCCCTCGTCCATCGCGCGTTTGAGTTCTTCGCGGCCGATCAGTGGCACCATGTCCGTTCCTTCCGGAGTCCGGCGGCGGGCCCGCAGGAGCAGGCTCGCCGCGAGGTAGCTGGCGAACGCCACGACCACCGAATTGATCGTGGGAATCCCGAAATCGAGGAAATGCCCGCACGCCGAGCCCAGTCCCCAGCTGACCAGCGCCGCCGAGGCCCAGTCCGGTTGCCGTCCGGGCACGGCACGGCCGGCACGCAGTGCGTCGAAGGCCGGACGGCAGGTGCGGAGGACGAAGTACTCCGCGATGAGCACCCCGGCGACCGGCGGCGTGAGCACACCGACGGTGGTGAGGAAACCCTCGAAGTCATCGGCTATGCCGAGCGCGGACGCGGCGGTGCCGAGCGCGCCGAGCAGCAGCACGACCCGCACCCGGCTGACCTTCCGGCCGAACAGCACGTCGACGGCGTTGACCAGGCCCAGCGACGACGAGTACAGGTTCCAGTCGTTGATCTTGAGGATCGCGGTGGCCAGCACCAGTGTGCCCAGCACCCCCGAGGAGGAGGTGATGATGCCGACGATGTCGGAAGTCGCCGTGGCGTGCGCGAGCAGGACGCCGATCAGCCCGATCAGATACTCGCCGAGCGTCACGCTGATCAGCGTCTGCTTGACCACGTCGCCGGTCGTGCGGTTGAACCGGGTCATGTCCGGGGTCATCAGCGCGCCGAGGATGAACGCCCCGGACACCAGCGTGGTCGCCGCGCCGAGGGAGAGCGGCGGGCCGGGCGGCGGGGTGGACACCAGGTCGCCGAGTGCGTGGCTGCTCAGCGTGTCGATCACGGAATACCCGGCCAGCACAAGGAAAGCGGGCACGGTCAGGTAGGCCGTCCAGGCCATGAGCCGGAAGCCGTAGACGGTGATCGCGGTGATCACGACGCCGCCCAGCACCGCCCACACCCACTCCGGCACACCGCCGCCCAGGGCGTGCATGCCGTGCGCGAAAACGCCGTTCTGCACGCCGAACCAGCCCGCGAGACTCACCGCCACCAGCAGGCCGACGAGGGCGGAGCCCTTGCGGCCGAAGCCCGCCCACCGCGCGAGCACCGAGGTCGACAGGCCTTCGCGCACCCCGGCGATGCCGAGCAGCACGGTGATCGCCTCCAGCAGCACTGAACCGATCGTGATGGCCAGGACGGCCTGCCCGAACGGCATGCCGTAGCCGAGCAGGGCGCCGACGATGAACTGCTGGAAGGAGGAGACCTGGCCGAACCGCTGGATCGCGACCGAGGGCCAGGACCGGCGGGCGGCTTCGGGGACCCGGGTCAGGGAATAATCGTCGTGACGATCGGTCATGACCCGGCCACTTCCAGCGCGCTTTCCCGCACGACGAGAAAGCCCTGGCCAGGATCGGGCCGGAGCGCGAATTCCCGATCGAAGAAATTCTCCAGAAACGGTACCCGCTGGTGGTAGGCGAACATCGAGCGGGAGTTCCCGGTGATCGCCCCGGAGGCGGCGAACAACGGCAGTTCGGCGAGGAAGTACCGGACCGCGAGCCGCAGTGCGTCGTCGCCGGGCGGATTTCCGACTTTGTTCTGCAGAACCCAGGTGGACGCGCCGTAACAGGCGGACCGGAAAGCGACGTCGGTGTCGAACAGCCGCTCCGCTTCCCGGGCGACGCGGCGGTAGGCGGGCAGCTCCCGCAACCGTGCCATGCCGAGGATCCGGGTCGCCGGGTCGGGCACGCCGGCGGCGGTCAGCGCGGCGGCGATCTTGTTGTGCACGTGGCAGGACTGACGATGGGCCTTCTGTTTCGCCCGTGCGGGCGGATAACCCAGCGCTTCGAGGGTGTAGGCCGTGACGTCGTCGGGGACGAAGAAGTGGAAGTCGGCGAAATGCTCCACGGTCCACTCGGCGAGCCGGATCAGCCGCTCGGCGGTGAAATACCCGTTGAACGGGCTCACGCCGATGCAGACGTGCGGCACGCCGGGATACAGCCGGGCACAGCCGGACGACAGCGGAGTCGCGTCGAACATGAAAGCGCCCCTTTCTGGGGTCTCGCTTCGGTGATTTCCGCCGACGGTGGTGCAGTGGTGGCATCACTGTGCCCAGGGGCCGCGGAGGCCGGTAATGCCAGTGGGTTATGCCGTGGCACGGGAACCGGTGCGCACCGGGGACGGCGAGTCTTTCCTACTTTGGTCGGGTGCTTGTCCCACTTTCGTCCGGTGCAGGTACACCCGGAATTGCCTTACCGTGCATGATCATGGAGCTGGAACTGAAGCATCTGCGCCACCTCCAGGTGATCGCCAGGGCCGGCAGCCTCAACCGCGCGGCCGCCGAACTGGTGCTGCCGCAGCCCGCGCTCAGCCGTGAGCTGCGCAGGATCGAGGAGTCGCTCGGCCGGTCGCTGTTCGACCGGGACCGCACCGGTGTCCGTGTCACGCCGTTCGGGCGGCTGATCCTCGACTACGCGGACGGCATCCTCGCGCGCACGGCGCGCATCGGCGCGGATCTCTCGCACCTGCGCGCCCAGCGGGACGGCGCCCTGCGCGTCGGCTGGTCGGAAACCACGCTGTCCGGCCATTTGCTGGACGCGCTGGAGGTCACCGGCTTCGGCGACCGGGCCGAGATCCGGACCGCGGGCTCCACCGCCGAGATGCTCTGCTGGTTCGGCCGCGGGGAACTCGACCTCGCGGTGCTGTCCGAGCAGTGCCCGGTGCCGCTGCCGGCCAACACCGGCCGGATCGACCTCGCCGAGGATCCGCTGGCGGTGATGCTGCCGCAGTGGCATCCGCTCGCCGCGCTGCCCTCGGTGCGTTTCGCCGAGCTGGAACACGAGCGCTGGATCTCCTCGACCGGGCCCGATCGCTGCCGCGAGTTCCTCGCCAGGGTGTGCGGTTCGTTCGGCTTCTCGCCGGTGATCGCCCACCATGTGCCGGTCTCCGGCCCGCGTGACGAAATCGTTCGCTACCAAGGCGACATCACGCTCATCCAGTCGACGCGTCCGCTCGCGCCGGGCGTCGTGCACCGGCCCCTCCCGGAGCTGCTGGTCCGGACCAGTCACTTCCTGCTCTACCGCGAGGACAGCCGCATCGCCCCCGGCGTCGGGCGGCTGGCCGAGGTGATCGGCGAGGCCTGCCGGCCGCGTGGCGGCCGGCGCGTGGCCGGGGAAAGCCGGCCGCGGCTGGCCGCCCGGACGAGCTGACGAGCACCGGGTCCACAGTGGACATCGAGCTGCGGCAGCTGCGGATCCTCGTCGCGGTCGCCGATGCCGGGAGCGTGCCCGCGGCGGCGGCCGTGCTCGGCATCACCCCGGCGACGCTGCGGCAGCGGATTCACCGCCTGGAAAGAGCGGTCGGCTCCGTGCTGCTGACCGACGGCACGGCCGGGAACCTGTTCACCGAAACCGGTGAGCGGCTGCTGGAACACGCCGCGGTCGCGGTGCCGCAGTTCGACCGGATGCTCGCCGCAGCGCAGGCGAGCGCCGAAGCGGCATCGGACCTGATCCGGATCGGCGCGGTCGCCACCCCGGTGCTGCCCCGGCTGGTGCGGGAGGTCCATGTCCGCAAGCCCGGTGCCGACCTGTCCGTGCGGGTCGCCGAACCGGGTACCGAGCTGATCGAGGCACTGCTGCGCGACGAGCTGGATCTGGTGGTGCTGCGGCAGAACGGTTCGGGCGACGCCGTCATTCCCGGCACCTTCACTTCAGCACCGGTGGCCACCGAGCCGCTGGTCGTCGGTATCCCGCCGGGACACGCACTCGGCGTTACCGACACACTGACGCCTTCGATGCTGTCCGGGCACCGATGCGTCCTGCTCGACCAGACCGTGCAACCGATGACGAGGACCGTGCTCGCCGCTTTCTCCGATGCCGGCGCCGATCCGCGATTCTGTTACGCGGACAGCGAATGGGCGGCGCTGAGCCTGGGCCACGGCGCCGGGATCCTCACCGTGACCACTCTGCCGACCGCGCCCGTCCGCGGCACTGCCTACCGTCCGTTGCGCTGCCCGGCGACGATCTCGACGCTGGTCCTCGCCTGGTCTCCCGAAGGTCCGCTCGCCGGCTGCGTGCCCTCCGTGCGCGAGGCGACGGCGCAGGCCCACGCCGCGCATCTGTCCGCACTCGTCAGCTGACCGGTCAGGTGGCGCTGTGAAGGGCCCCTTCACGGACTCAGAGTCCGTGAAGGGACCCTTCACAGCCCGAGAGTCCAGGGTCCCGGCAAAGTTGGTCGAGGACTCGTGATCAGCAGAGTGCCGTGGCGGCCGCGTCGTCATCGATGGCGCTTGCCGTCTTCGTCGATTTCGCCCGGCAGCGGGCGAAGCAGTGGTGTTCGAGATACGCGACCACCTGGTGGTGTGCGCCGGACCTGTCTCGGGTCGGTGAAGGGGCCCTTCACGGACCTTCACGGGCCTCCGCGGACCTTCACGAACCTCCGTGGTCGGCGCAGGGCCCCTCACGCCGACTTTGCCGACATCCTGGACTCAGAGTCCGTGAAGGGCCCCTTCGCAGCCTTCCGGGGTGTGGCGGCAGAGGTTAGCCGCGGAGCGGGTGGCTTGGCATGGTCTTGACCTTTCGACGCCCAGAATGTGCCTCTTGGGGCACAGTCTTTTTCGTGAGCTTGCTTATGTGCCCCGCGCAATTTAGTAACCGTTGTCAGCGCGCGTGATTTCATTTTTTCAGAATTTAAGTTCCGTGGCCAGGAGTGTTGACGTGCTCTTAGCGGTGCTCGTAGGCTCGGTGCCCCGCTGTCGGGAAGGTTCGCAGAGTGAGTCGAATTACTCATCAATTGTCGTTGAACGAGAATCATTGGCCTATGCTGCCGGGGGTCCGGGAGGCCCTGGAAGGCTCGCTCGCCGCGGTCAACGTGACCGGTGACGCGCTGGCCGCGCGCCTGGAACGGCGGCTGGCCACCGAACTCGGCACGGTGGCCGGCCGGGTCGTCGCCGGGGCCGGTTCCGCGGCATTGCTCCAGCAGTTCCTGTCCGCGCACTGTGCACCCGGGTCGACCGTGGTGCACGCGTGGCCGTCGTTCGACCTCTACCCGCTGCTGATCCGGAATGCGGGGGCCGAGCCGGTCGCGGTGCCCGGCGACGCCGACGACCGGCAGGATCTCGCTGCTCTTGCCGCGGCGGTCACCGAGCGGACCCGCGTCGTGCTGGTGTGCAACCCGAACAATCCCACCGGGGAAGTGCTCGGCGTGTCGTGGCTGGAATCCTTGCTCGACGCCCTGCCGCCGCATGTGCTCCTGCTGGTCGACGAGGCGTATCGGGAGTTCGCCGACCCGGCTGCGATCGGCGACGTGACAACGTTGTCCGATCCGCGTCTGGCGGTGGTACGGACCTTCTCCAAGTCGCACGGCTTGATCGGCCTGCGCGTCGGCTATGTCACCGGAGCGGAAGAGGTGGTGGGGCCGCTGCGTCGGACGACGCCGTTCTACCGTGTGCCCACCGTCGCCCAAGCGGCAGCGCTGGCGGCGCTCGACGCCGGCGAGCGTATGCGTGCGCAATGCCTTGAGGTGGCTGAAGAACGGGACCGGGTCCACGCGGGGCTGGTCGCTCTCGGCTTCGATGTCCCGCCCAGCGGCGGGAACTACGTGTGGGTGCGCCTGGGGCCGCGCAATCAGGAGTTCATCGCCCATCTCGCCGCGAGCGGGGTGATCGTGCGGGAGGTCGCCGGTGGCGTCCGCGTGAGCACCGGTCTGCCGGAGGCCAACGACGCGGTGCTCGCTGCGGCCCGCGTGTTCGCCGGAAGACCGCTGGTCCAGGAGGTCGGGCAGTGACCGGCATGATGAGCGAGGCGCTGCAGGCCGGCGACCGCTCGGAGGTGATCCGCGGCGCCTTGGTCCGCCGGCGTTCCCCGTCCGGAGACCGGTTCGGCGAGCTGACCCACTACGCCATGGCCATGCCGGGCAAGCTGTTGCGCCCGTTGATGCTGGTCACGTCGGCGGAGGCGGTCGGCGGAGTCGCCGAGACGGCGCTTCCCGCGGCGGTGGCGGTCGAGCACCTGCACGTGGCGTCGCTGGTGCACGACGACATCATCGACGGCGACGAGCTGCGCCGCGGCCGTCCCTCGGTGCAGGCGCGCTACGGCGTGGCAGACGCGATCGTGACCGGCGACGCACTGCTGTTCGACCTGTTCGCGGCGGTCGCCGAATGTCCCGCACCGGCCGAGGTCGTGGTGGCGGTCGTCGACGAGTTCGCCCGCGCGGGCGGCGATCTGTGCCGGGGACAGGTGCTGGAGTCGTTGATGACGCCGCCGTCCGCCGCCGGGCCGGGCAGCCGGCTGGAGGACTATCTCGACGTCGCCGCGTTGAAGACGGCGGCGCTGTTCCGCGCCGCTTGCCGGGCGGGAGCGCTGCTCGGCGGCGGCTCCGCCGAGCAGGCCGACCTGCTCGGCGACTACGGCCACCACATCGGCGTGGCCTTTCAGATGTACGACGATCTCCTGCCGTACCTGGACTCCGGCGAGTCCGGCAAGCCCGATGTCAGCGACGCGGCCAATCTCCGGCCGACCTGGCCGGTGCTGATCGCGCACCGCGACGGCCGCAGGGAACACCGGGAAGCCGTCGAGATCGCGCTTTCCGGCACGCTCGACCCGGTCGAGACGCTGGAGTCGCTGCGGCGCGCGGTGGTCGGCAGCGGTGCGCTGAGCACCGCTCGCAGCCTCGCGCGCGAGCGCTCCCGCATCGCGGTGGCCCGCCTGCCGGAGTTGCCGGGAACCGTTGCCGCAGAACGGCTTTCACGGATCGCCGAGATCACCGTCGACCGTGACCACTGAGGCGCGCGCGCCCGGGGTCACCCGCCGGAGGGTGGCGGCGCACTGGGAGACCTGGCGGCCGTACACGACGTGCTACCCGGCCCTGCTCGGGCTCGCCGGTGTGCTGGTCGCCGGGGGCAGACGGCCGGTCGAGATCGCGGTCGCGGTGCTGACCCCGGTGCTGGGCTGGCTCTCCGGGCACTACCTCGGCGACCACCTCGACCGGCACCTGGACGCGATCGCGAAGCCACAGCGGCCGATTCCGTCCGGCCGGATGCCGCCTTCCGTGGCGCTGGCCGCGGGAATCGGCTGCGCGGTGGCGTCCTTGGCCATCGCGGTCGTGCTGAACTGGCGCATCCTGCCGATCTTCGCGGTGGCGATGAGCGGCATCGTCGCCTACAGCGCGGTGTTCAAACGCCTGGGGCTGAGCGGAAACCTCAGCCGGGGGGTGTTGTCGGCGCTGGCGCTGGCGATCGGCGCGATGACCGCCGTGGCCTGGCCGCCGCTGGAGCTGCTCCCCGTGGCCATGGGTTTTCTGTTGCACGACACCGCGTCCAACCTGATCGGCACGGTGCGGGACGTCGACGGCGACCGGGCAGGCGGGTACCGGTCGGTCCCGGTGCGTCACGGCGTCACGGCGGCGGTCCGGCTCGCTGCCGTGCTGTGGGTGGCAGGAACGGCTGCGGTCGGTGCCGGTGCGCTGGTCGCCGCGCAGCCCGATGCACAGCTCACGCTGGCAGCCGTTGCCGTGGTGATCGGCGGCTGCGCGCTGTCGGTGGCGCGGCCCGCATCCTTGACCGCCAGACGGGCTCTCCGCTCGCACGAGCTGCTGGTCGCGGAACGGCTGGTGCTCACTTCTGCCGTGGTGGCCGGCGCGGCCGGTCTCGGCGTGGCCCTGCTGGTGCTGGTGCCGGCGCTGGTCTTCTCACTCGTCCTGCAGGGCCGGATGCGGTCACGGCACGAATTCCCGGATGACACACCGAACAAGGGGGAGAGGCCATGACCTCGGTCCACACCGGCACGGTGGAGGAGCTGGACGCCGCCATCTCCGCAGGGGCGCGGGCACTGTTCGAGGCCCAGCGTCCGGACGGGGTGTTCGACTACGGGGCGAGCAGCCTGCGCTCGACGCTCGCCACGGCGGGTGCGATCACCGCGCTGCACTTCGCGGACCCCGGCGGCGCCGCGGACCTGATCGCGGCGGGCGTGGACCGGTTGCGCCGCACGCGCAACGAGGACGGCGGCTGGGCGCTGGTGCCCGGGCTGCCGAGCGAACCGGGCACGACCGCGGTGTCGGCGGCGGCGTTGCACCTGATCGACCCGGAGGGCAACGCCTCGGAGGTCGCCGCCGGGCAGAAGTGGATGGCGGACTATGGCGGCCTGGAGGCGATCCCGCATCCGGAGGTCGTGATGTGGTGCCGCCAGTTCTACGGCTTCGCCGGCTGGCTCTCCCCGCAGCAGATGCGCCGGTTTCCGCTGGAACTGGCGCTGGTACCGGGCTTGTACCGGCGGCTTTTCGACGTGCGGCTGCCGATGGCCTCGGCACTCGGGCTCGCGCAGACCCGGCACCGGCCGCTGACCCGGGTGCAGCGGATACTGGCCCGCCGGGCGGAGCCGAACGCGCTGCGGGTCATCCGGCAGGCCTTCGAGCACGAGGGCGCCGCCGGCTCCTGGTCGGAGGACGCCTGGGTGACCGGGCTCGTCTGCATCGGCCTCGCACGAGCCGGGCTGGGGCAGGACATGGTCGACGCGGCCGTGCAGTGGTTCCGGCGCACCATGCATCCGGACGGCTCGTGGGCGACGACCCCGCTGGACGGCGCCTGGACGATGTACTCGGTGCGCGGCCTGATCGAGGCGGGCTATCGCGATGACCCCCGGCTGGAGCTGTCCAGGGACCTGTTCGTGCGCCTGCAACAGCGTCGGCCGTTCCTCGCTTTCGCTTGCCCACCGGGGTTCTGGGGCTGGTCGGGGGCACACGGCTGGCCAGCGGTGCTGGAGACCGGCGAGATCGTCTCCGTGCTGGCGAAGCTGCCGGGCAGTGGACAGGACAAGGCCGTGCGCGTCGGTGCGGCTTGGCTCGGCAATCGCCAGGACAGCCGCGGTTCGTGGGGACTCTGCGTACGCAACACCAAGGTCGCCAACAGCGGTCCGTGCCCGATGACGACGGCACAAGCCGTCGGCGCTCTGCTCGACGCGGGAGTGCCCGTCGGCGACCAGCGAATTCGCCGGGCATTGCGGTGGCTGGGCCGGGCGCAGCGGCCCGATGGCAGCTACGAGTCGGTCTGGTATCGCGAACACACGATGGGCACCGCGGCGGTGCTGGAGATCCTCGCCCGCTGCGGCAAAGCAGGGGACCCGGTGGCGCGCCGGGCACGGTCGTGGCTGATCAGGGCGCGCAACGACGACGGATCGTGGGGCGACGGTCACGGCGCCGCAGGCACCGCCGAGGAGACGGGCTGGGCGGTGTCGGCGCTGCTGGCGGCGGGGGAGAAGCCTGCCGAGGTGGCGTCCGGCGTGTGCTGGCTGCTCGACACCCGCGTCGCCGAGGGCGGGTGGACTCCCGCGCCGGTGCACGAGTACGTCCGGTGGGTCAGCCGTTACGCCAATCCAGGCTTCACGAACGGGATGGCGTTGCGTGCGCTGGGACGCTATCGGGCGGTGGCCCGATGAGCCGGCCGGACGTCGTCGTCTGCGGTGCCGGGGTCGCGGGCCTCGCCGCCGCCTGCGCGCTGGGCCGGTTGGGCCAGCGGGTTCTGGTGCTGGAGAAGCAATCCGTGCCTGCGCCGGTGGCCAAGGGCGAGGTGCTGCAGCCGGGCTCGCTGGCGATCCTGGACGAATGGGGCGTGACCGAGCGACTCGAAGCAGCCGGTGCGATGCGACTGTCGCGCCTGGTCGCCCGTGACTCGGACGGCTCGCCGCGTATGGTGCTCGACTACAGTCGGCTCCCGGCCGCGCAGCCGTGGCTGCTTGCCCACGACTATCAGGCGATTCTCGATGCGCTGACCGACGCGCTCCCTCCCGGTGTCGAGGTGCGCCGGGGCGTGCGCGTCCGGGAACCGCTGCGGTCCGGTGGCCGGGTGACCGGCGTGCGGTGCGACGACGGCGACATCCCCGCGGCGCTCCTCGTGGCCGCGGACGGCGTCTCCTCCCGCCTGCGCACGGCGGCCGGGCTGAGCGCCGAGCGCCACGACTACCCACATCGCCTGGCGGCGTTCGAGCTGCACGACGTCGACGAGATCGAGCCGGACTTCTCGGCCTACGTCGCCGACGACGGGTTGAGGCTGCACTATCCGTTGCCGGGCCGTCGGGTCCGGCTCTACGTCCAGGTCGCGCCGGACGAGTTGCGCGGGGTCGGCCAGGACGGCCTGGGCGCGTGGGCGGACCGGGTGCTCGACGGATGCGCCGGCCTGGCACCGCTGGCCGCGGCGTTTCGGGCGGGGCTCGCGCGCCGGCAGGTGCTGCCGGTGTCCCGGTCGATGGCGAACACGTTGGTGGCGCCGGGAATCGCGCTGGTGGGCGAGAGCGGCCACTCCGTGCACCCGATGGCCGCGCAAGGCATGAACAGCGCGATCGCCGACGCGCACGGGCTGGCCACGATGGTGCGTCAAGGTGGAACGCTGGCCGCCGGTGTGCTCGACCACGCGTTGCGCCGCTACGACGAGGCACGCCGGGCCGATCTCGCGCACATCGGCCGGACCAGCCACAATGCCGCGCGGATGATCACGACCCAGTCGTGGGCCGGCCGGCGCGCGCTGTCGGGCACGGGGGCCAACGACCGGATCCGGCACGAGGTCATGCACACGATGTCGGGGCTGGGGGTGCGCAAGCTGACCCCGCTGGACCGGCTGCACCAGATCGGGCTGGTGCCCGACCCGCGCGCCACCCGGCTGCCCTCGTGGGTGCGCCCCGCCGAGGCCCGGGAACCGGCTCGATGAGTCCACTGTGGTCACTCCGGGCGGGAATCACCGCTTCGCCGTCCTGTTTCCCCGGAAAGTGCCGGGGAAACAGGACGGGCCGGTCACGCGCGGGCGTACTCCAGGACCACCAGGCCGTTCGCTCCGTCGATCCGTCCTCGCCGGACGAGACCGGCGGCCGCGGCGAGTCCGTCGAAGTCCTCCGGACGGCGCTCGCGACCGCCGAGCAGGGTCAGCGACTGCAGATCGAACGACGAGTTGTTCTTGGCGTGCTCGGCACCGGCGAGCACCTCCACCACGAGCACGCGTCCATCGCCGGCCGCCTCCGCGCACCGGGTCAGGATCCGGGTGGCGTCCGCATCGGGCCAGTCGGTCAGCACGCGCGAGACGATCAGCACGTCGTGGCCGGTGGGCAGCGGGTCGAAGAAGCTGCCGCCGACGAACTTGGCCCGGCCGCCGAGCGTGGCGAGGAACTCCTCGGCCTCCGGCCGGACCTCGGGCAGATCCAGCACCGTGCCGCTGAGGTGCGGGTGCGCCTTCAGCACCGCCTCCAGCAACGCCCCGGTGCCGCCGCCGACGTCGATCACGCTCGCCACGGCACTCCAGTCGTGGCGGGCGGCGACCTCCGGTCCGGTCTGCCAGGCGAACCCGGCCATCGTCGCACCGAAGAACGTCCGCAGGTCCTCGTCTTCGCGGTAATCCGACCAGAAGTCCTTGCCGTGCACGGCACCGTAGGCCGACCGGCCGGTGCGGACCGCGTGCAGCATCCCGCTGTAGGCCAAGTCCATCTTCCGGCCGGGGCCTTCGGCGTCGAGCCACGACCGCAGCAGCGCGTTGGATTCGTCCAGCAGCGCCCGGGAAACGCTGGTGAGCGCGTGCTCGCCCGGCGCGGGCTCGGCGAACAAGCCGACCGCGACGAGGTGGCGCAGCAGGCGGGCCAGCGCATCCGGATCGGTGCCGGATGCCCGCGCCAGCGCGCCGGTCGTGGTGTGCCCGTCGCGGATCAGTTCGGGCAGCTTCAGCGCGACCGCGGTCCGCACCGCGAACGGCGTGGCGAGGTCGACGAGCGCGGCGAGCGCCGCGGTTCCGGTGGTCTCACTGGTCTCGCTGGTCAAGGTGGTCCTTTCGGGAATGCCCCGGAGGTGGTGTCGGCAGTGCTCTGAAAGATGGCACGGAAAGCCGTCGTCGGCAAGGTTCAGGCCGTAGTCGCAGCATCCGTTCCGCGGTGTGCGGAATGGCTCTCAAGAATGGGTGAAAAAATGAGTTCTCTGGAGGTTCGTCCCCTCACCGGGGCATTGGGGGCCGAGGTTCGCGGCATTGCCCTCGCCGACGTCGACGACGCCTTGTTCGGTCGGATCCACCACTTGCTGCTCGAACATCTGGTGCTGTTCTTCCGCGACGAGGCCGGGCTCACCCCCGCCGACCACAAGGCGTTCGGCAGCCGTTTCGGGCAGCTGGAGGTCCACCAGTTCCTGCCGAAGCTGCCCGAGCACGAGGAGATAGTGGTCCTCGACTCCGACGCGGGGGCCAAGGCCGACGTGTGGCACACCGATGTCACCTACGCGCAGTCGCCGCCGATCGCCTCGGTCCTGCAGATCGTGCAGTCGCCGGAGGTCGGGGGCGACACGATGTGGAGCAACCAGTATCTGGCGTACGAGGCGCTGTCCGAGCCGATCCGGGAACTGGTCGACGGCCTCACCGCGCTTCATGGGTTCGCATACGGATCGTTCCGCAGTGAGGCCGAGCATCCCGTTGTGCGCGTGCACCCGGAAACCGGCAGGCGTTCGCTTTACGTCAATCGCATGTTCACCCAGCGCATTCCGCAGCTGACGGCCGGGGAAAGCGAGGCGTTGCTGGCGCACCTGTTCACCGTGTCCGAAAGCCCGCAGCGGGTGTGCCGCTTCAGGTGGAACGAGGGCGCGGTCGCGGTCTGGGACAACCGCGCCACCCAGCACTACGCCGTCAACGACTATTCGGCGCGCCGGGTCGGCCGCCGGGTCACGGTGCTCGGCGACGAGCCCAAGGGCGACGACGCACGGTGGGCGCACCACCAGGGGCCGGGCATGAGCGCGACCGCGGTGAAGAAGTGACCTCATGAACGACACGGATTTCATGGAGCTGTACTGGCGGGACCCGCACCGCGCGCTGGAGTACGCCCGCGAGCACACTCCGGTGCGCGAGGTCACGTTCGAGGCGGGGCCGACCTGGCTCGTCACCCGCTACGCCGACGTGCGTGCCGGGCTCGCCGACCCGCGTCTGGCGAAGGACTACCGCGCCGCGCTGTCCGACGAGGAACGCGCACTGGCGCCGCCGGGGTTGCCCGCGCCCATGTCGCACATGCTCACCTCCCTCGACCCGCCCGATCACACGCGGCTGCGCCGGCTGGTCACCCGTGCGTTCACCGTCCGGCGGATCGCCGAGCTGCGTCCTCGCGTGGAGTCGATCGCCGCATCCCTGCTCGCCGAGCTGCCCACCGGCGAACCCGTGGACCTCGTGGCGCGCTATGCGATTCCGCTGCCGATGGAGGTGATCTCCGAGCTGATCGGCGTACCGGAACTGGACCGCGAGGACTTTGCCCACTGGTCGACGGTACTGATCGACGAGTGCCCTGAACCCGAACTGATCCGCGCTTCGGCCCAGCTGGCGGACTATCTGAGCGGGCTCGTCGCGCTGCGCCGCAAGGATCCGGACGACGCTCTGCTGTCCGGGCTCATCGAGGCCTCCGAGGGCGGTGAACACCTGTCCGACATCGAGATCGTCGCGATGGCGATGCTGTTGCTGATGGCCGGCCACGAGACGTCGGCGGTGTTCATCACCAACTCCGTGCGGACCTTGCTGGCCGACTCCGCGGCGCTCGAGCGGCTGAAGCCGGACACGGCGGCGAACCTGATCGAGGAGCTGCTGCGCTGGATCTCACCCGCCCTCAACGCCTCGCTGCGGTTCGCCACCGAGGACCTGGAGATCGGCGGGGTGCGGATCCCGCGCGGCGCCTCGGTCACCCTCTCGACCGGAGCCGCCGACCGCGACCCCCGCCGGTTCCCCGATGCGTCCACTTTGGACCCGGATCGCGACACCACCGGACACCTCGCGTTCGGCCACGGCATCCACCGGTGCCTCGGCGCGGCACTCGTCCGGCTCGAGGCGGAGGTCGCCGTGCCGGCGCTGTTCGACCGCTTCCCGAACCTGCGGGCGGCTGCTCCGGACGAGGAGCTGACGTTCCGGCGCAGCGTGCACGTCCACGCGCCGAGGGCGTTTCCGGTGGTGCTGCGGCCGTAGTCGGCGCACCTTCGGGACAGGACTGTGAAGGGGCCCTTCACGGACTCAGAGTCCGTGAAGGGGTCCTTCACAGCTTTCAGCCGTGGTGTCCGGGGCGGGGGAGGTCGAGCGCGGGGTTCGCGGCGAAGAAGGCGACCGGCTTGAGGTGGAAGCCCACCTTGGACACCGGCATCACCGGCCAGTCCTCGGGTCGGGGGACGTGGTTCGTGCCGAACGTGTACCAGACGACGACATCGGTGTCAACGAGTGGCCGGTCGGCCTTGGCGTATTCGGCGAGGCCGTCGTCGCCGGGACGCTGGTTGGGGTATTCGCCGGAGGCATAGCGCTGCGCCGGATCGTAGGCGGTGACCCACAGATGCCGGTAGGCGAAGCCCGCGCGCCGGCTCGTCTGCGATCCGGTCTGCGCCAGGGGCAGGACGTTCGTGCCCGGCATCAGCTGGTAGCCGACCGGGCGGCCGGTGTGGTGGCGCACCGACGGGTTCACGACTGTCCAATTGCGACCGGCGAGCGGATCGACCAGCCGCTGCGCCTCGCTTTCCCGGGCGAGCAGTTTCGACTGTGCGGCAAAGGCATTGTGCTGCTCGGCGCCGGGCATGGCGACAGTGTCCACTTCGTACACGCTGTTGTGTTCGCCGTCGACGGACATGTCCAGCCGCATGTTGAAGAAGTGCTGATGGTTCGGCGCGTACAGGCCCGGAGCCACCACCGTGCCGCACACCGGATCTTCGCCCTCGTACGCGCCGGTGGACACGATGCCGGTCAGCTTCACCTCGAACTCGATGGTGCCGTCGAGGTAGAAGTACCAGAAGAACCCGTAGTCGTAGTTGTTCGCGGTGGCCCAGCAGGAGACCACGAGCCGTCGCTGGCGGCGGGTCTCCGCGTGCCCGAGGTTGCCGTCCGTGTGCTTCCAGACGAGGTTGTCGTCCTCCTCGTGGATGCAGATGGCGTTCGGCAGCGTCACCGGATCGCCGTCGTCATCGCACATCACGACGTCCAGGTAGCGGATTTCGCCGAGGCAGTCGCAGCCCAGCGCGAGCGAGTTGAGCCACGGCCCGATGCCGCCTTCGCCGATGTCGAAGGCGTTCTTCACCCGCTGCGACGGATTCGGGTCGCCATAGGGCACGTACAGCTCCGACATCGAGGCCCGGTACACGATCGGCCGCTCGCGTCCGCCGTCGTCGTAGCTGATCTGGTGCAGCACAAGGCCTTCACGCATGGTGTAGCCGACGTTCAGGCGCCAGCGCTGCCAGCGCAGCTCGTTGCCGTCGATGGTGAAGCTCGGGCCGTCCGGCTGCGTGATCTCCAGCGGCCGCAGATCGGACCGGGTCGAGCCGAAGGCCGGGACGTTGTCCGGGTAGCCGCCGATCTCGCCGGTGACCAGCTCCGGGATGTAGTTGCCGTGCCGGGGCGGGATGGGCACGACCCCGTGATCGACGAGTTCGGCGACCTCCATCCGATCGATGTCGACCAGGGCGGTCAGCCCTTCGACCGGGTGCGCGTACCGGTTGTCGAACTTGCCCTGCCGCACGTAGATCTGCGGGCGCATCAGGCGCCGGGCCGGGTCCTCGGCCGGGCCGGTGTGGCCGGCCGCCCACAGGTCGATCGCGACGGAGTCCAGGTCGGTGATCCCGCGGCGCCGCAACGCGTCCTGGAAACCGGGGTCGGCGCGCAGGACCGTGTCGCACTCGTCGAATTCGTCGCGGGAGAAGCCCGGCTGCGCGTGGGGCACCTCGCGCCACGACACGAGTTCGCCGCGGCTGATCGAGACGACGGCCTCGATGGTGGTGCGGCTGTCCCGGTCGCGCAGGACGACGAACGCCTCGCGGCCGGCCGGTACACCGTCGAGCACGGACCGTTTGGCCGGTTCGTGCAGCTCGACGCTGATGAACCGCGTCATGGAGCCGAGTCCCTTGGCGCCCTTGAGGATCGCGGAGGTGGCCGCGATCTCTTCGGCGGTGAGCGGCGCCAGCGGATGCACGGTCGCCGGGGTCTCGCCCGGCTGCCCGTGGCAACATTTCGTTTCGTCCCGGGGGGCCGGCTGAGCGGCGTTTTCCCCTGCGGTCATGGCACTTCCTCCAGGCGGCGATCGGGGTTCCAGTGACCGAGCAGGTCCCGGTAGAGCGGAGAGGTCCCGACGAGCGTCCGGTGATCGCCGACGGCCGCGCCGGTGCCGTCGAGCACCAGCACGCGGCGGGCGCGCAACGCCGAGCTGATCCGGTGCGCGATCACGATCAGCGTACAGTCGCGCTGCGCGAACGCCTCCTCCGCCCGGCGTTCGGCAGCCGGGTCGAGATGGCAGGTCGACTCGTCGAGCACGACCACCGCGGCCGGTGAGAGGTAGGCCCGCACCAGCGCGATCAGCTGACGCTCACCGGCCGACAACGCAGACGGCACGACCTCGTCGCCGAGCCGCGCCACGAGTTCGTCCGCGCCGATCGCGGTGACCGCTTGCGCAACCTGTTCGGGAGCGGCGTCCGGGGCGAAGTAGGTCAGGTTGTCCCACACGGTGCCCGCGAAGACGTATGCCTCTTGCGGGATCAGCGTTCGAGCCTGAGCGAGCCGTTCGGGGGACAGCTCGGACACCGGGACGTCACCGAGCAGGACCGCGCCCGCATGGGGACGCAGCAGCCCGCAGAGCAGCCCCGCCAGAGTGGACTTGCCGATGCCGCTGGGTCCGACGATGGCGAGGTGGTCGCCCGGCTCGACGACGAGATCGAGCCCGCGCAGCACGGGCTCGGCGTGCGCTCCGTAGGCGAAAGTGAGGTCGCGGACAGTCAGTCCGCCACCTCGGCCGACTTCGGCACGGCGCTCTGGTTCGGCCGGCGGCTCGGCGGCGTCGAGGATGCGGCGGAGGGTGACGGTGTACCGCAGCCCGCTGCCGCCGATCGCGGCCATGAGGTTGCGCAGCACCGGCTGGAGTCCAATGAGGACGTACGTGAGCCCGCCCAGCACGGCCCCGGCGGTGAGCCCGCGGCTGACCAGCCACGGTCCGGCGACGAGCAGGACGACCAGCGGCACCCAGCCGCCGACCGCCAGGCAGAGACTGCGGGCCGCCGTGACACCGGCGATCGCGCGCTCCGCGTCGGCCTGCGCCCGGATCGGCCCGGCGACCATGTCCGCCGCGTGCTCTTCGGCACCGGTCGCGGCGATGTCGCGGGTGCCGGCCAGCACGGCCCCGGCGGTCACGGCGAGCCGCTCGTCGGCGTGCACCGACCGGCGGAACCGTTCGGCCGCCATCCCGAGCGTGCCCAGGAAAAGGCCGAGGCCCAGCAGGAACGGCGGCAGCAGCAAGGCCACGATCACCGGGTCGACCGACAGCATGCCGACCACGACGCCCACGACCGTGACGACGAACCCGCGCAGCACCACGATCAGCCCGGCGTAGGTGTCCCGGACGATCTCGACCTGGTGGGTCAGGCGCGCGATGGCCCCGTCGTCGGCGCGCCCGTGCACGGCGTGCCGCAGCGCGCCGCCGACGACCTTGCGCACGAGGGTGTCGCGAAACGGCTCGACCAGCGCGCCGAGCAGCCGATACACCTGCCGCGAGCCGAGGGCACCCAATCCGGCGGCGACGAGCAGCAGGCCGAGCCACGCGAGACCCACGCCGGGGCGATTCGCCAGGAAACCGGAGTCGACGGCGTTCGCGACCGCGACGCCGGAGAGTGCGGCGGGCAGCGCCTCGGGCACCGACCACAGCAGCAACGCCACCGCCGGCCCGCGCGGCATCGTCTTGATACCGAAGGCTATTTCGCGTTTCACCCGAACACCTCCCGGTAGCCGGGCCGCGCCCACAGCTGCTCGTGCGTCCCGGTCGCGGCCACCTTGCCCTTGTCCAGCCAGACCACGAGGTCGGCGCGGGCCGCGGTCGCCGCGCGGTGCGTGACGATCAGCCGGGTGCGCCCGCCGTGGTCCTCGGTGAGCGTGCGGGCGATCTGCATTTCGGTCACCATGTCCACACTGGACGTTGCGTCGTCGAGAACCAGCAGGCGGCGTGCGGGCCACGCACGGGCCAGACCGAGCCGCTGGTACTCGCCGCCGGACATCGGCGCCTCGGTCAGCGGCGTCGCATAGCCGTCGGGCAGCCGGTTGACGAACTCGTTCGCGTGCGTCGCGCGCGCCGACGCTCGCACGTCGACTTCGCGCCCGGCAGCCACGGCGTCCCCGATCGACGCACCGACGAGCACGGGCCGCTCGAACGCGCATCCGACCGCGGCCCGCAGCGCGTGATGATCCAGCGCGGCCAGCGCAACGCCGTCGAGCAGGACCTCTCCCTCATCCGGTGTACGCAGTCGCGCGGCGACCTCCGCGAGCACCGACTTGCCCGCCCCGGACGCTCCGACCACGGCCACCGCGGCCCCTCCCGGGACGCGCAGAGTCACGTTCTCCAGCAGCACTGCATCATCCGCGCGCACGGTCACACCACGGAATTCGAGGGTGCCGGGTCCGTCCGGCAACGGTTCGGCGCCGTAGGGGAGCGGTTCGGTGCCGAGCACCTCGCCGACCCGGTGCACTCCTGCCTTGGCTCGGGCGAGCCTGCTGAAGACCCCGGTCAACGCGCCGAGCCCGCCGCCGATCACCGCGTACTGGCTGGCGGCGAACAGCTCGCCCGGAGTGATCCGGCCCCGCAGCAATTCGAGGCCGCCCGCCGCGAGCACGGCGACCAGCACGAGCGGGCCGACCAGAGTGGCCTGCGCGCTGGAGCGTGCCATGACCTTCCAGGTGCCGATGCCGTGCTCGTGCAGCTCGGGCAGCTCCGCCAGCACGCGGCGTTCCTCTGCACCGACCGTGCCGGCGGCGGCGATGGTCCGCGCCCCGCCGAGGGACTCGGCGAGCCGCGCCGCGATCGTGCCCTGCGTCCGCAGGTAGGCCAGCATCACCTCGGCGCTGCGCAAGGCGAACGTCCGCAGCACGACTACCACCAGCGCCAGCCCGGCCAGCAAGGCGAGTGCGAGCCACAGGTCGATCCACGCCAGCAGCACGAGGCTGCCGATCGGCGGCAACGCGGCCGAGACCGTCGTGACGAGCGCCGGACCGGCCTGCGCGGCCTCGGTGGCGCTGCCCGACACCCGCGTGACCAGGTCGCCGGTCTCGAACCGGGCGGAACGGGCCGGGCCGATCGCGAGCACGTGCCGCACGACGCGATCGCGCAGCCACGCCGTGGTCCCGGCGACGCAGGCGGTGCCCGCGTAGGCGTCGATCACGTCGAAGATGACGTTGGCGGCGATCAGGAGCCCGGCGGCGACCACCCAGAATGTGCTGCTGTGCCCGGTGATCAGTGCGTCGACCGCATTGCCCAGCACGGTGGGCAACGCGAGCGTGCTGAGGCTGCCGACGAGCCCGGCGAGCCCGATCAACGGCAGCCAGCCGCCCGCGCGCCGTGCCACGTCACCGAAGGTGATCATGGGATGTCCAGTCCGGTGTGCGCGGCGAGGAACGCGAGCATGTCGCCGGCCAGCTGTATCGCCCGGGTAGCCGAGCTTGCGCCATGGCCGACGTCGGGCTCGTGGCGCAGCAGCACCGGCCGCCCGCTCGTGGTCGCCCACTGGAGTGCCGCGCACATCTTGCGGGCATGCATCGGGTCCACCCGGGTGTCCCCGCCGAACGTCGTGAACAGCACCGCAGGGTAGGCGACGCCCTCCCGAACCCGGTGGTACGGCGAATAGCCCAGCAACCACGCCAGGTGCTCGGGATCCTCGGCGGTGCCGTACTCCTCGCGCCACTGCGGTCCGAGGCCGAACTGCTCGTAGCGCACCATGTCGAGCAGCGGCGCCGAGCACACCGCGGCGGCGAACAGTTCCGGACGCTGGGTCAGCGCGCCCGCGACCAGCAACCCGCCGTTCGATTCACCGCAGATACCCAGCTGCGCCGGCGTGGTCCAGCCCTCGGCGATGAGGTGCTCGGCCACGGCGACGAAATCGTCGAAGACGTTCTGCTTCCGGTCGAGCATGCCGTCCCGGTGCCATTGCTCGCCTTCTTCTCCACCACCTCGCACCTGGGCAGATGCGAAGACACCGCCCGCCTCCACCCACGCGAGGATGTAGCTGGAGTACGAAGGCGTCAGCGGAATGCCGAAACCGCCGTAGCCGTAGAGGATCGTGGGCCGCGGACCGCTGCCGGGCTTCGCGAGGACCACGACCCGGATCGGGGTGCCGTCCGGAGAAGTCGCGGTCACTTGCCGGCTGGTGACCTCGGGCACGGCGATGCCGGGCGGTCCCGCCCACAGCGTCGTCTGGTGTGTCTCGGCATCGTAGCGGTGGACCGCGCCCGGGGTCACGCTGTCGGTGTAGCTGAACCAGGCCTCACGCCCGCGGGTCGACACCGATCCCAGCGATCCGGCACCAGGCACCGGCACCTCGGCGACCCGGTCGCCGGTGCCGAGGTCGTGCAGGCTCACCTCGCCGATCGCGTGGCGGATCCGGCTCACCACGAGCATCCCGTCAAGCACGGCCAGGCCGCTGATCACCGCAGCCGGGTCCTCGGGGATCAGCTCACGCCACTGCGAGGGCGCGGAGGGGTCGGCCACGCACACGCGGCCTCGCGGCGCGTCCTGGTCGGTGACGATGTACAGGAGATCCTTGTGCATCATGGCGGCCGCACGCCCGTCCGGTCCTTCGTGGACGGTCCGCAGCGCGCCGGTGCCGAGGTCGACGAGCCACAGGCCGGTGCCTTCGGAGAGGATCAGCCACCGGCCGCCCTCGTCGATTTCCAGGCCGAACGATCCGGTCCGGCCGGTCACGGCGACGTCCTGACCGACCGGGGTGCCGACCCGGTGCAGCCACACCCGCTGCTCCCGCACGTAACAGAAGTCCCTGGCGCCGGGCAGCCACGCGACCGGCGTGGACCGGCAACCGCGGACCGGGCCGTCGAGTGGCTCGCCCGATTCGACGTCGAGCACGTGCAGTACCGAGTTTTCGGTTCCCCCGCGGGAAATCTGGAACGCCAGGCGGGCGCCGTCGTGGCTGGGATGCCACGCGTCGAGCACGACCAGGCCGTCGCTGTCCAGCGCCATCGGATCGAGGAGTACGCGCGGGGCACCGTCCGATTCGGACACATAAAGCACAGGGTGTTCCTGACCCGGTTCCTGCCGGAGGAAGAATTGCCGATCGCCGCGCCACCGCGGCGCGGTCACCACACCGGTCGCGCTCAGCCGCCGCACGTCCTGGTGCAGCCGCCGGCGTGCGGGCAGGGTGGCGGCGTGCGTGCGCCAGCGGCCGTCCTCGCCGTCGAGCCAGCTCCGCGTCTGCGTGCTGGCGCCGTCTTCGAGCCACCGGTAGGGATCGGGCACGCGGTGGCCGTGCAGATCGTCGACCAGGGGAAGACGTTCGGCGAGGTCGCGGACGGGCACGGCCGATCCTTTCACGAAGTGTGGGTCCTGGGCGGGGGACCAAGCCTCGCCCAGGACCCTTGTGCCACTGCGCAATGTCAGTGGCAGAGCAGCAGGCTCAGGTTGCTCGGCGTGTGGGACGCGCAGCCGAGAACGGTCAGCGTGGAACCGCCGCCGCCGCCCTTGCCGCCGGGAGCCTCCAGGCCCTGCATGTCGAGAAGTGCCATTTTCTTACACCTCCTTCAGGTGCTCGTTACTTGACGAATGCCCAGTGGCATCCGGGTTCTGGGGGTCGGCCAGGAACGGGAGCCGCACGGGTTCGCCGTGCCGCACCGAACCGAGCGCGAACAGCACGCCCGCCGTTCCTGTGGCGAAGTCCATGGACAGGCGCAACAACTGGTCGCCGGGGAAGGCGAGCCCGTCGGCGCAGGGCACCGCGTGCCAGCTCAGCCCGCGCACCAAGGTGTCCACTGCGGACGGTTCGGCGGCCAGGAGCATCCCGGCCCGGCCGGTGTAGAGGCCGGGCTGCACGTAGTAGGCACTCCGCGTCACCGCGCGCAGCCTGGTCAGCATTTCGGCGAGCTGGTCGTCCGGCCGGTGGTGCAGATACCGCTGCAGCACCAAGGCGATCCCGGCCGAGCCCTCGTCCAGGTAGGGCAGCGTCCGCCAGCCCTGGTCGACCTGCGCGGTGCCGTCATCGGCGCGGACGCACCGTCGAAGGTCCTGGCGCAGCGCGATTTCCGCGCGATCGAGCAGCGCTTGATCGCCGGTCTGTTCATAGGCGTGCAGGAACAGCAGCGCCGGTCCGGCCGAACCGAACATGAGCCCGGCCCGGGGATGGTCGCCCCCGCTGATCTCGGGCACATCGGTCACCCCGCCGAGCCGGTCGGAGACCTGGTCCACGATCGACAGCGCGGGCTCGATGCCGAGATCGTCCCGGAAGTGCAGGAGGTTGAGCCCGATGCCGGCCAGCCCGCCGTGCAGGCCGAGTTCGGTGGCGTCCACCGGCATCGCGAGACAGCGCTCGACGATTCTCAGCGCGTCGTGGCGATGACCCAGCTCGGCTAGCACGTACGCGACGCCGTGAAGTCCATTGTAGAAGCCGGTGGTGGTGCCCTCGGCAGGCGTCAAGGCATGCTTGCGCAGCCAGTCCTCGTGTTCGGGGAAGCGTCCGGCACCTGTGGCGGCGAGGGCGTACAGCACACCCGACGCGCCGTGGGCGAGACTGATCCCGCCGCCGGGGGAGAACTGCGCGATGTCGCCGGGGAACAGGCGATCGTCGCGGTCGGGCGTGGCGGAGGCGAGGATCGAGGTCCGCAGCGCAGTCCGCACTTCGTCCCAAGTGGACACTCCGGGCAGCGGAAGGCCGGGCATCCGGGACGGCGCCGGTGCCGAGCCCTCGATGGTGCGCACAGCGTCGTCCAGCGCGCCCGGCGGCAGCGGGAAGACCTCGGCCGCGTACTCCGCGATCTGGCGGGCCTTACCGGAGTCGAACCGCGTGGTGATCGTGGCCTGCGGAGCGAACATGCCCAGGCACATGCAGGCGAGCGCGTACCGGTCCACTTCGATGCCGGCCCGGTCGGCGGGCGCGGAGAATGCCGGATGTGCCAGCGACGAGCGGGCCTCGTCGGAGACCAGGGTGGAGACCTCGAAATCGATCAGCACAATCCGGCCCTCGGCCGTGACCAGGATGTTCTCCGGGTGCAGATCGCCGAACACGACGCCCCGGCCGTGCAGCGCGTCGACCGCGGCGGAGACCTTGGCCAGGATGCCCAGCGCCCACTCGACGTATTCGGCCAGCTCGGCCGGCCCCGGATCGGGGTGGGTCAGCGGGTAACGGTGCACCAGCAGGCGCTGCAGCGGGCTGCCGTCGACGAACTCCTCGACGAGGAAGTGATGGCCGCCCAATTCGAAGGAGTCGAGCACCGCGGGCACCACGTCGAGCCCGGCGAGGCGAGTCAGCATTTCGCGCTCGTGCCCGATCCGGGTCACCGCGTCGCGGCCGGTGGCGTCGAGGCCCGCGTACGGCCTGCCTTCCTTGAGCACGACCCGGTCGCCACTGCGATTCTCCCGGCCGAGGTAGACCCCGCCGCCATTGGAGAACTGCATCGCGCTTTCGATCGTGTAAGGCAGATCCGTCGTCGTCACCGCCGCGCGGGCGGCGAAATGCGGCTCCAGGAAGGACGGCAGGGAAATCCACGGCGGGAGTGCGAAGGTCGGGCCGCGAACGTCGGGCACCAGCACGCCTTCGGCATCCTCGATGGCGAGTACACGCTCACCATTGTCGGAGACGCAGAAACGCTCGGTGAAACCGCCATACCGCACATACAGTGGGCCGTCACCGTAACGAAGATCACTGAGAATATAAGGGCCGGCGACGCCTTGGAGCAGGCCGTCCAGCTCAGCGAGCACAGCCTCGAACTGGGCGTCGGAAAACGGGTAGATGGTCACCAGTTTCCCGCTCGAGCCACGGAACGCTGATTTGGCGTTGAACATAACCGCGACATTCCTGCTGCGCAGGAACTTGAAGGGGATACGTTTCTCCAGGCAGAAGTCCCACACGGTGTCAAGCACCCGTTCGGCGTCCGCCAGCCGGGAGGAGACGTGGATCTTCCAGCCCTGGGTCGGCACCACCGCACCGTCGGGCGCGTAGTACATCCAGGTGTCGCTCGGCTCGTGCGCCCAGTCCCGCGGAGTCGTCCGTGCGGTGACCGCGAAGTCGGTGTTCTCGCCGGCATGACGGGACGGCTGGTCGTAGAACAGCCGGTCGGCAAGGCAATAGACCTCATAGCTCGCCTCGTCGTTCACCGTCATCCGGTCCCATCTCTTCGGGCTGCACCTCGTGGACGGGGCGAAGGTTATGGAATGGGCGTTCTGACAGGCTTAGTGTTGTCTTAAAGGCATTCGGCGGCGTAGTCGCCGGGGCCGCACTGCTCCATCCGGAGCACGTCCCCCGACCGGAGCAACTTCGGCGGCCGTCGTAACAGATGACCGTTTTCCACGACTGGAGGTTGACGGATCCGGCACTCACTCGGGGGAGGACGCGCATGAGTTTTCGGCGTACTCGCGGCTCCACCGGTTCGCCGCGCGAAGCGGTGGATCGGCGCCGGGTTTTCACCGTGATGGCGGTTGCCCATGCTTTCCGGGCGGCCCCCCATGCGGATATTCCCCGCCCGGTTCCGGCCGATGCTCGCGAAACCATGCGCTTACGGCATGCGTCCGGCCCGCGGTCATGGCAGCCGCGCGAATCCGCGCGCCGGGCAGGGTGCTGACCCGATGGCCGGCGGGCACTCCGGTACGGTACGAAGAGCGTTACCCGAGCGTCGGCCCGAGAATCCGTGGCCGAACCGGGTATCGCGGGCGCGGGCAGACGGCGAGCAGCCGCACCGCGCGACAATCGGGCAGACTGGGCTCAGTGCCGAGCTGGGTCGGCGGACGTGTGCGGTCACGTCCGGCAACGGCGAGCTGCCCGCACGGATTCGGTTCCACGACGACGGAGGTACCTTGCCGCAACTCCGGAGGCCGCACCCCGCCGTGCCGCAGCACCCGACCTCAGCCGTGGACGTCTACCGGGAGCCGAGCCCGTTCACGCGGCACGCTTCGCCCCGCTCGCACGGCTTTTCCCGCGCACACAGCCTTCCCCGCGTGCACAGCCTTCCGGCGTGGTCCCACGCGACCCGGACGCTGACCGGGTCGCTCGGCAGTGTCCTTTCGCGCCAGGTCTTTTCATGCCAGGCCCTTCCGCGGCAGGTCCAGCCGTGGCGGCCGCGTTTCACCCGATCGTCCGAGCACGGCGGCGCGGCCGGCTCGTGCGTGCTGCACGAAGCCGTCGAGCCCTGGCAGGGAACGGACGACACCCCCGCCGGCCCGAGCGCGGCGATCGTCGCCATGCCCGGCCTCGCCCTCGACGAGGCGACGGCCATGATGCGCGCACGCAGCCTCGATCCGTCCGTCGAACCCGGCCCGCACTGGCGGCACGCGCCCACCGAAGCACCGCGCACCGTCGAGATCCACGCGTTGGGCGTCTTCCGCGTGACCCGGAACGGGCTGGCCGTGCCCCGGACGGCATGGCAGTCGCGGAAAGCGCGTGACCTGGTGAAGATCCTGGTGTCGCGCTGCCGGCCCGTCTCCCGGGACCAGCTGATGGAAATGCTGTGGCCCGATGTCGATCCCGGCAAATCCAGCAACCGGCTTTCGGTGCTGCTCAGCACCGTGCGCCAGGTCCTGCAGCCGGTCAAGGACGGCCCGCAGCCGTTGCTCACCGACGGCACGTCGGTCTGGCTGGACGCGAACCTGGTGAGCATCGACGTCGCGGAGTTCCGCAAGATCGCCGCCCGCGCCGTCGAGGCATACCGCCGCGGCCGCCCCGACGCCGTGGACCGCATGTACCGCGCCGCCGGCCTCTACACGGGCGACTTCCTCGAAGACGACCCCTATGCCGATTGGGCACAGCACACCGTCGAAGAACTGCGCGCCCTGCACCAGGCGGTCCTGCGCGCCCTGATCCAGCACTGCCAGGCCTGCGGCGACGTCGACGAGGTCGTCCGCCACACCCTGCGCCTGTTCGCGGACGACCCCTACGACGAGCAGGCGCACCTCAACCTGATCAAGGTGCTGCTCACCGCCGGCCGTATCGGCGAAGCCCGCCGCCGCCACGACATCTACCGCCGCTACATGACCGAAATCGGCGTCGAGCCCCGGGCCATGCCCGCTTTCCGGCCGCGGTCGGTGACGGTGCCGGTTTACCGGCCGACGACGTCGTGATCCTGATCTCCGTCTGAGGTCACTTCGCCGGGAGCGGTTCGTGCACGAAGAGGATGGTGCACCCGGTTCGGCCGAAGGCCTGGTGGTCGACGGGGTAGGGGTAGCCGGCGAAGTCGCCGCGCCGTGGCGTTCGGCGACGATCTGCGGATCGCCAGTGCCGTCAGCGGAGTGGATATCGCGATCGGCCGGCCGCACAAGGCTCCGCTGCCTCTTCCCGCTGATCTGATCGCCTCGGTCACCGCGGTGAACGCAGTCGGGGCCGCGTTGGCCGCGCTGCTGTCCGCACCTGCACAGCGACCGAGCCGCGGCCGGGTCACCGCCTCCGGCGTCCTCGAATATTTCGCTGGCATCAAGGGAAAAATGTACGAGGGCTACCCGCGTCAACGGCTTCGCGAGGACGCCGCGCGGCCGGATCGTCCGGCCCCTATCCTGCGGCGATCTTTCGGTGCCTGGACGGGCATGTGATGGTGATCGCGCGCTCGACCGGTGACCGGCCGGCCATCCTGAAAGCGATGGGCGACCCGGAACGGTCCTTTCGCGACAACTACCGGGACCCTCTCTACGTCGGCCGCCACTACGCCGACGAGTACGTCGCTTCCTGGACTGGCGTGCACATTGCGGTTAGCGACCGGGCCGGGAAGTTGGTGCCGCAAATGTGCCCATAAGGGCAAGCCGGTATCACCTTCGGCCGCACCTTCACCTTCGCCGACCCCGACGGCTACCACCTCACTCTCCACAACCGCACCCGAGCGGTTCACCGGCGCGTCCGGCTGGTTTCAGCCTCGGTGCGAGCCGGGAAGACGTACCGGAACTCGCCCGGCAGTGGCCCTTGCCGATCCCGGCCGGGCCGCGAACCCGGACGTCGGCCTCAACGCCGATTCCGGCGCTGCCGCACCACCATCCGCAGGACTCGCCCGAGCTGGCGGCGGGAGGGCAGGTAAAAAGAGAAGAACGCGGCGCGGGAAAGCCACGCCGGCCGGCCGCGGAAGGGGATTCCCCAGGCGTCGAGTACCGCGTGCCCGGCGCCGAAGCCCGCGGTGACGCCCACGCTTTTCCAGGTGAACTTCTTCTGCTCACGGCCGGTTGCCGCGCGCACCACGTTCCGGCCGATCCAGCTGCCCTGCCCGATCGCCCAGGCCGCGTCGATCGGGCAGGTTTCGCCGGAGGGCAAGGGAATGCTGGCCGCGTCGCCACCGGCCCAGATCCGGTCCCCCAGCCGCAGATACTCGTCGGTGCGCAGGCCGCCGCGGGCGTCGTGTTCCAGGTCGTCGAGGCCGGGCAGCGGGTGCGCCCGGTGCCCGACCGCGGCGATCGTGGTCGCGGCCGGGAGCCACGATCCGTCGTCCAGTTTGGCCCCGTTCTCCGCGACGGAAACGACCCTGGCCGGGCGGACGACCCGGACACCGTTGGCGGCCAGCTCCTCCCGGACCCGGGCACGCAGTTTCGGGGACAGCTCCCCGCCGAGGTCGGCACCGGAGCCGACGAGTGTCACCTGGGCATCGCGAGTGCGCCGGGCCAGCCGTTGCGCCACGGCCACCGAAGCCTCGATCCCGGCGAGCCCGGCGCCGGCGACGACGACACCGAGCAATTCCGCGCGCTGCTCGGAGTCCGCGGTTCCGGCGGCGTCGACGCACTCGTCCAGATGCGCGGCCAGCCGGCCCGCCCGCCCGGCCGCACGCAACGCGAAAGCGTGTTCACGCAACCCGGGGACGGAATCCAGTTCTTCCACCGCTCCGATGCCCACGACCAGGTAGTCGTACCGCAGTTCCGCCGAGCCACCGGACACGAGGTCCACCGCGACGGTCCGGGCTTCCCGGTCCACGCCGCGCGCCCACCCGTGCACGTGCTTCGCCCTGGGCAGGGCCTCGGAAATGGGGCTCAGCTGGGCTTCCGGAGGAAGTTCCCCGCTGAGCACCTCACCGGTCCAGCCGTGAAAAGCATGGACCAGCTCGGGCGCGACGATGCTCACCCGCGCTTTCCGGCCCAGTCTCCGGGTCACGGCCCGGTACGCCCAGATACTGGCGTAACCCGCGCCGAGCAGGACGACGTGCACGGGCTCGCTACCGGTGCCGGGGGTGGGGCGCATCAAACTCCTCTATCCGGTGAGTCGGTCGTCTGCAGGGGCGGTGGCCGAGGCCAGTAAGGAGGAATCAGTGGACAACCGCACTCCGTCGGTCACCTGATAGCGGTCGCTGTTTGCCGACCAATCGAGATTTCCCCGCATCCACGAACGCATACCGGCGGCGAAAGTATGCATCGCCGCCACCGTCGGCGGTCGGTGTGAGAGGCCCTGCGCAGACGGCGGGGGTCCGTGAAGGTCCGTGAAGGGCCCCTTCACGGACCCGAGACAGGTCTGGCGCACACCACGAGGTGGTCGCGCCTCGAACACCTCCGCATCGCCTGCTGCCGGACGCAATCGAGGAAGATGGCAGGCGCCGTCGATGATGACGCGGCAGCCACAGCTCGCTCTGCTGATCACGGGTCCTCGATCAACTTTGCCGGGACCCTGCGCAGGGTGGGCCGACAGGTGAGCGGGTCCCGGAAAATCTGCAGCGCGTTGCCCAGCAACGGCACCTGCCCCGGCGCATCGCCCCTCCGGTAATGGCGTTTTTCTTCCGCAACAGTCATCAGTGGCTCCCGTATCTCCGCGAGGAGGTGGCTGCGCCGCTCTTGCCGTGCCCGCCAGGACGGAGCTTTTCGACGAATTCAAAGATTGACAACAGAACGGAAATCATACAATTTTCACCCAGCCGGATCGGCGGCTTGGTCCGTGCAACTCATTTTCCTACCCCGCACGGTTCGTGTAACTCATTTCCTACCCCGCACGGTTGGAGTCATGCCACTAGTCCGGCCCAGGCCTGCCCCCAACGGCAGGATTGAGTGCCGCTAGGGGCAGGCAGCGGCACGTGCCCGGGCAGCGTCCGGCGGAGGGGACTAGCGTCGTGGCACCTTCCCCGTGGAGGCCGACCCGATCCGCTGCCCGATGTCGAGCGCGCCTGGTCGCAACCGGCCGACAGTAGTAGGCGCATCGTCCTGACCCAGCCCTGACTCCGGTGCGCGGGTCCCGGCAATCCCTTGGTGCGTAAGGGATAGGCTTGCCGCGGGTCAGGTCGTGGTGTGCTGGGGACCCAGCGGCAGGCGTTGGATTGGGCGGCGGATTCCGGGCGGGCAGCCGCCCGGTCCAGGCGGGGCTGCCGTGCCATGCCGCGCCATCGCCACCTGCTACGACAAGACCCGCCCTGTCCTACCGAGTCATGATGCTCGCGATGCCGGGTTGCCGCGCCAAGCGGTTACCGGGTACAAGTCCGGGCGTCTCCAACCGTGTGATCGGCTTCGGGAAGCCGCCCAGCGGCTCGGGCGCGATGAAGCAGGCCTGAAACGCGGTGGCCCGCGGATCAGTGCGGGCCGGCGAGACTGCGCGGCAGCAGCATCACTCGCCCGTCCACGAGGAACATGAGTCCGGAAACGATCGTTTGCAGACCCATCTGCAGATTCCGCTGGGTCCCCGCAGAGTCCGCCGAACTCGGGCGATTTGCCTGATCAGCGGAGATGGTGGACGGTCCTAGGCAGCGGGGCTGTCAACATCGCGCTCGGATTCGGATGGTGGTCCTCAACATCTCGTCAGGCCTGCCTGGTCGGCATGGTGGATCAGTTTGTATGCGCCTACTCCAGATGGTGATGGCTGAGGACGGCGATGTACTTCCCAAAGCAGTGTCAGGACGGCGCGTGGCGGCACCTGGTGATCGGCAGCACCGCCGGTATCGGTGCGCTGTGCTCGGCGGGCCGCCTGGTCAACGAGCTTTGCCGCCCTGGCAGGCCAGCACAGCCGCTCATGGCGTTCGGTCGTTTCTCCGGTGCTCTGGCCCGGCCCACAGTGGCGGCGTGAGCGAATGGTCATGCACGCGGTCGATGATCTGCCTGATGCCGTCGCGGGCTGCTGGTTGGGCGCGATCGGCGCCGGCGATGATGCGGTGCGGCCTCGAGCACTTGCCGCCCGTCAGGATGTGGTGGTTGCGGCCGAGGCGCTGGAAGAGGAACTGCGCGTCGTGCTGCCGCCGCATGATGGGACCGCGCGGGACTGTGTGGTGCGGCTCGACGCGGTGCGTCGGCACTTCTGGGGCAGCACGCGCGTAACTCGCGACGACGACGCCGTCCTGGTACGCAGGCCTGAGCTCGGGCTCGCCAGGGCCGTCGGGGGAGTGTGGCGCCCGGCTCGCGGCTCGATCTTCGGGGTCGTCCGGCAGATACGCGGCCTGGGCTCCGGCGCGATGGCATTCGTGCTGACCAAAGTTCCCGGCGGTGAACCACACGGGGTCGCGCTGCGCAACCACGGCGGAGTCGTGTTGTGGATAGAGACCCAGGCCCCCGTGGGTTCGCGTGTACGACCCCTGCCGCCGTTGCTGCTTGTCGACGCCCGTGTGCTCGTGGTCGCCCCGACGGGGCAGGCTGTGGCGCCGTCCGCGGCGCCAGCCGGTTCCGTGGACGGTCTGCTGCACCCCAGCACCGGCTCCCTCTATGGGTGGCATTTCCCGCGCTGGTCCGGGCGTCAACGGAGCTCCGACGTCGCCGAGCCAGTCAGCTCTGCCGGCTCGATGTTTTCCTCCCCGGCGCGGACCGTCCGCGCCACGGACCCGAACGGGCAGCCGATCACCGTGATGCTGCGCGACATCGTCTGCCAGGTCATGCCCGGCACCAAGCCCGGTGTCGCGTTCACGCGCGAGCACCGTTTCCGGCTCGCCGGCCGCCACCACATCGCGATCACGACACTGCCCGGCGAGACCGCGCGCGAGGTCCCGGAGCGCACCCACCGGCCCCGGCCACGACTGCGGCTGGACGGGGACTTCCACGTGCACGCCGAGGGTGGCCGCGACGGGTTCGTGGTGCCGCTGCGCGACGGCACTCAGGCGAACCTGCAGCCACGTGAGTTCGCCGCTTTGCTCTCCCACATCGAACGGTTGCGGGCGCTGAGTCAAGCCAAGCCCCTTCCCACCGTTGTGCTGCTGTCCGGCGGTGACCACGACGCGCAAAACACCGGACGCTGCCTGTCAAGGGAGGGGATGACCGTGTCCGTGCTGACCAACAACGGCGCGGTCTTCCAGCGGGCCGACGGAAGTCTTGGCGTCGGCGACAACCTGGGCTGGAGCCTCCACACGCCCGGACCGGCACCGTGGGGCTGGCACCGGCCACGGCACCGGCGGCTCGGCGTCTACTCAGAGGGCAACATCAACAACATCACCTTCTTCGAGACACATCTGCCGCAGGCCCAGTACATCCCCGACGCCGAACCCGGCGCCGAGGTCCCGCTGCAAGGCAAGGACAGGTACGGAAAGGTGGTCAACTTTTCTCCGTACGAGGTCGCCCGTGTGGGCCTGCCGAGCACCAGCACCGGGCATACGCGCATCGGCGGTCTCGACCTCACCGGCGACCACGACGAGCTCGTGCGGCGCATGGTGGCCCACCTCGACCGGATGACCGAGGTCGTGCGAACCTTTCCCGGCGAGACCTCGTCCCGTCACATCCCCCGCTCCGAGTGGAAGAGGCTGCTCGTCCACGACCCGAACCGCCGGCTCGTGGAAGTACCGTGGCAGCCGGTCACCACCATCCCAGTGCCAGGCACGCCCAGTGCTGATCACGTCGGCCCCAACGTGATCATCGCGCACGGGCACTCGCGTGCCGTGCGGATCACGATCGAGCGGGGTGGCAACGAGAAACGTCTCAGCATCAGCGGCGACACCCTCATCGGCTTGCTGGTACAGCTGCCGCAGTTCCAGCAGATGTACGCCGCCAACCCCAGCGGCCCAGTGCTCCTGCTCATCTGTGGCACCGCCCAGGACACGGCGCCCGTGCTCACGATGGCGGTGAAAGCGGCCCGATACCTCACCCTGCCCAACACCCTCATCGGCGCCCGCAACGACATCGTCGTGTACAACCACAGGAATGGGCCGTTGCTGTCGGTCACTGACAACGCGGGTTTCACGATCAGCTCACACGTTCACGGTCACGAGGTCACCACGATCCACGGCCGTTACCGCGAGCCGGGGTCAGATCCGGCCGAGGACGCCTCAAGTCCGAGGCCTCGACCCGGACCGTCTCGCAACGAGCGCTTCACACAGGAGCTTCTCGCCCTCGTGAACGCCTCCGGCCAGGGCGTCACCCGCGCCACGCCCGGCAGCTTGCTGCGGGGAGCTTCAGGGGCGCCGTAGCAGTGTGGTTGGCGGTGCCTGCGCTCTTCATCGGTTTCGTCCGGTAGTGGGCGATGCGGTTGTGTTTGGGGTGCGCGGCCACCTCGTGGTCTGTGCCGGACCTGTTTCGGGTCTGTGAAGGGTCCCTTCACGGACTCAGAGTCCGTGAAGGGACCCTTCACGGACCTCCGTGGTCTGTGCAGGGCCCTTCACACCGACTTTGCCGACGCCCTGCGGGGTCCGGTGAACCGGCCCATGCCCGAGCGTCGGCTGCGCGCCATGACCTACCCGGAGATCCAGCCGGAGTGCGGACCGTCATCGTCCTATGTGGAGCGATCGAGCAGCACGGGCCGCGCCTGCCGCTTCGGTGGATGCCGACCACGCGGGCGCGCTCGCGGTGCGGGTGGCCGCGCGGCTCGATGCCCTTGTCGCGCCCACGCTCGGAATCGGGTGCTCCGAGCATCACATGGCGTTCGCCGGCAACCTCTCGATCAGCCCCCTCGGCGCTCTTCCTCGATTGTTGCCGAAGCCTTGCGCGGCACGCAGGGCCACGGCAAAGTTGATCGAGGGCCCGTGATCAGCAGACAGAGCCGTGGCTGCCGACCGGTTTCGGGTCCGTGAAGGGGCCCTTCACCGCCCTTCACCGCCCTCCGCAGCTGCGCAGGGCCCTCCACACCGACTTTGCCGAAGCCTTGCGCGGCACGGGTTCGAGCGCATCCTCATCTTTTCGGCGCACATGGGGAACTTCGAGGCCCTGGCCGCGATGGCCCCGCGCCTCGATGCGTCCCTCCCGCCAGGGTCGGCGTCGTCGTTTTCGCCGACCGCGGTCGCTTCCTCGCACGTGGACCGAGGTCGTCGAGCAGCACTGCGGTCGCGGCGATGCGGTCGGCGGGCACGCGGATATCGCCGAAACTTCGGTGATGCTCGCCCCGATCCCACGTCGGTGCGAACGGACGCCGTGGCCCCGGTCCGGATCCCGCGATGCTCGCTGCCGTCTCCCGCGAAGGCCGAGCGAGAACGGCGTCTTGGGCGATCCGGCCGGCGCCTCGGCCGAGCTTGGGTGGCTCTGCATGGACGCTGTCACGGAGGTACTGGTCGACTACTTCTCCAGCGCGGCCAACGGTAACGTCGGCGCCTGGGCGACCGGCAGCATCCACAGATCGTCCGGAGACGGCTCCCGGACCTCGTCGGCCGGACCGATCGCTGGGGTCGTAGGTCATGCGGGGGACGCTGTGTCTTTGTGTCGCCAATCAACCCCGTCGACCCCGGCGGTGCGTTACGCTGAGCGTCTGGACGGCTACGCAGAGGAGGGCTCGTGGGTTTCGCTGTCGATACTTTTCAGCTCGGCGTGTACGCGGGGATCGTCAAGAACCATCAGCAGGACGTGGCGGCCGCGGAGAAATTCGCGGACCGGAACCTCAAGATAGGCGCACAACCCGGCTTGATCGCCGACCTGGTCGGCAGCCATGAGCAAGCGAAGGCAGAGATCCTTACCGCGCTGCGTAGCCTGGAGAAGGTCTGCGAGGCGAGCGCGGCCGAGCTGGATCGCGCTTGGCAGATGTACGACCGGAACGACCACGCATCGGCCGGACGGCTGGACCAGACCTATCCCGATCCCGGCGGCCCGCCGCCGATGCCGCCGCTGCCCGGAATCCCCGCCCCTCGGGGACCGGAGGCCGTCCAGCAGACCACGTTTCCGGTCGGCCGGCTCACCGAGCCCAAGGCCGACGGGTTCACCAACCCCCTTCAGCTCCTCAACGATCTGGGCAATCTCCTCAGCCCGGGGTATTGGAGCCAGAAGGTCCTCGAAAGCACGATCGGGGTGAACCCGGCTCAGGAGTTCTCCGGCTGGGTGGCCGGCGATTGGGAACAGTTCGCCAAAGCGTCGGATGCGCTGAACTCCCTGTCGTTCTTCTGCTCCGATGCAGGACAGGATCTCAAGGCCACGGTCAACGCATTGCTGACCTCCTGGAGCGGCAACGCGGCCAATGAGGCCTTCCAGTATTTCACCAGGCTCGGCGAGGTGGTCAATGACTACAGCCGTGGTCTGGCGGATCTGCGAGACAAGTACCGCGAGGCCGCCCAGGGAGTATGGGAGTTCTCGGAGTCGATCAACGACTTGATTCAGAGCATCTTCGACAATGTCTTCTGGGCCGCGATAGAGGTCGCTGCCGGAGCCGCGTTGTCCGAGACGGTGGTCGGCGCGGCCGCGTTCTGGGGGCTGGCGGCGCTGGAGTGCAAGGGCATCGTCGACGACTGGAAACAGATGACCAATCTGCTGATGAACATCCAGAACACCATCCGGATCATTCACGGCGGAATTCTCGATGTCGCCGGTGCCAGTGGCACATTTCAAGCGCACCCGCTGCCCGCAGGCTACGATCACCCCGGCGCGTGACCATGACCGGGAATCAGCCACAGTTCTCCGGCGATCCGGTCCAGGATCGTGCCCGGCGCGCAGTGCTGGTCAAGCTGGCGGCGAGCGCGGACAATCCGGTCATGGCGGAACTCGCCCGCGAACTGCTGGCCGGCAACGTGACGCCGAGGCGGGCCGTCGAGTCTCAGCTCTACGCCGGCGTTCTGGAAGCACCTGCCGGCGACCTCGCCGCCTGGTATGGCAGCTTGTCCGAGTCCGAGAAGGACGCGGAGGCAGCCAAAGGCGAAAGCGCACTCCGTGCGCTGGCGGACGAGCATGCAGAGGAACCGTCGCCCGCGCCGGCGCAAAAGCCGGCCGCTTCGCGGCACCAGGTCGAAAACGACGAGTATATCGAAGATTTTTCCGAACGGGACTGGCTGGATGAGTAGCAATGGTCGATCCTCGGACGAGGACGCAGTGCCGGTGTACTGGCAGAGCGCGATCCTCCGGCAAGCGTTTTTCAGCGCGCTGCTGATAAGCGTGGCCCTGGCGGCGCTCGCGGTGCTGGGCCTGTTCGCCCGGCCGCACGGGTTGTGGGCGGTGCCGATCGTCTGCACCCTGCTGAGCTTGGTTCTCGCACTGCGCCTTCGCCTCGCGACGACCTACGGCATGGTCGCCATCCTGAGCATGGCCGTGCTGGTCCTCGTCGTCGCGGCCGGGTCGCTCGAAGCGCTCGCCGTGCACCTCACGCACCGAACCTGAGCGGGCATCGACGCATCCCGCGAGGCCACCCGAACGGATCCGCTTGCAGGAGAACGACTTTCGCTCCGCACGGGCAACGATTCCGGTGGACAGCCTGACCCTCGATGCCGATCTGAACCATTCGTTTCACCGGGTGAACAGGGTCCCGGCAAAGTCGGTGTGAGGGCCCTGCGCAGACGGCGGAGGTCCGTGAAGGGGCCCTTCACGGACTCTGAGTCTGTGAAGGGCCCCTTCACAGACCCGAGACAGGTCTGGCGCACAGCGCGAGGTGGTCGCGCCTCGAACACCTCCGCTTCGCCCGCCGCCGGGCGAAATCGACGACGATGGCAGGCACCGTCGACGATGCGCGGCAGCCACGGCACTCTGCTGATCACGGGTCCCGGCCAACTTTGCCGGGACCCTGGGGTGAACGTTCGGTACCGTGACCGGGTCACCGTATTCCACCAGTACTGCGGAGTGCTCGTCGGCAGGCTCCCGGTGAGAGTGAAGGCCTCTTTGCGCACGGCGCCAAGGAGGCCTTCACCCGTCCACAAGGGACTCAGGAGCCTGCTCGGCTCTGCCTCAACGGCATTTCGTGGCACCGTCGGTGATCGCCACCCCGCCGACGGCACCAGCGGCTGTGGGCGTGAACTCGAAGCGCCAGCCCGGGTTTTCCGCGATGGGCAGCTCGAACCGCCCGGCCGTGCCGGGCTTCAGGCCCCGTGCGTCGTACGCCTTGTGCAGGTCGGCCAGCGAGGATCCGACGCCGATGCCCTCCGCGGTCTTGCCCTCGGGCGGGGCGCCCAGCCCATGCAAGCCGTTTTTGCCGAACGAGGCACCACCGGCCGCGGCGAACGCCTTGTCACGCTCTTCTCGTTTGGTTGCCAGGTCGGCACTCGCCAGCGCGGCGTCTGCCGCCAGCATGGCCGTCTCCGCATCCTCGGCGGCAGCTTTGGCCGCCGCCGAGGCGGACTTACCCGTAGTCTGCTTGCCGGCCTGGTCGGCCGCGTCCGCCTTGGCGTTGAGGTCTTCGGCCTTCCGATCCGCCTCGGCCTCGGCCGCCAGCCGGGCCCGGTCCGGCGCAGGTCCGCCTTGCCAGCTCAGGACCGTACAGCCGTCCAGCTCGGACACCGGGGCGTTGGCGAGTTTCCCGGTGGCGAGAGCTGCCTCCTTGGCCATCCCCGGGACGATGCCGCGATAACCGGCCACCCCGAAGACCTCGGCGCGGGCCGTGGCGGTTTCCGACTGGCCGCCGGTGGCTTCCGACGAACACGCCGCCGGCGTGGTGACCGCGGCGATCACCACGGCCGAACGGCCGACGGACAGGACAAAACCCTTGTGCATCTGATTCCCCTCGAACTGGACCCATCTCACGGGTCGTCGTTCCCGGCGCACCGAGACATCGGGCAACCTACCCGAATTGCGGCGCGTCCCCAATCGATTGCCGAACGTTGGGGGGTGCACTTGGCCGGTTCGCGGACAGGACCGCCCGGCTCACCTTCATGGCCTTGTTTTTACGCCTCGGGTTCCTTTCGCGCGGTCCGTTGCCGAACCTGTCGAGTCCCCGCCGCCGTCATCTGCCACTGCTGATTTCTCGGTACCGGTTTCCCGTTCGCGGAGCTTGCGCTTGAGGATCTTGCCGGTGGCTCCCAGCGGCAGCGACTTCAGCAGCCGGATCTGCCGAGGGCATTTGTAGGCTGCGAGGCGTTCGCGGCAGTGCTGCTGCACCGCGGTGGCGTCGAGTGATACGCCGGGGGCGGCGGCGACGAAGGCGACGATCTCCTCGCCGAGGCGATCGTCGGCCCGCCCGATCACGGCGGCTTGTGCCACACCGGGGATCTCGTACAGAACCTCCTCGATCTCGCGGGGATAGACGTTGTACCCGCCTCGGATGATCAAGTCCTTGAGCCGGTCCACCACGTAGAAGTAGCCGTCCGCGTCCCGGTACCCGAGATCGCCGGTGTGGAACCACCCCTCGCGGATCGCCGAGGCCGTTGCCTCCGGGCGGCGGTAGTAGCCCTTCATCACATTGTGGCCGCGGACGACGATTTCACCCACGTGGTCCGGTCCGGGGCCGATCGGCCGGTCATCCTGGTCGACGATCGCGACTTCGACACCCCAGATCGGCCGGCCGATCGAGCCGAACCTGCGCTCGGCCGGGCTGACGTTGAACGTCGTGGTGCTGGCGGTTTCGGACAACCCGTACCCTTCGAGCACCGTCGTCCCCGGGAACGCCGCCTCGAAGCTGCGGATGACCTCTGCGGGCATCGAGGCGCCACCGGAGATGGCGGTGCGGACGCGGCCGAGGCCGCGCCGGCCCTCGCCGGCGTGGAGCAGGGCGGAGAACATCGTCGGGACGCCGGCGAAGACCGTGGCTCCGTGGCGGTCGAGCGCCTCGAGCACCTCCTCGGGGGCGAAGCGCTCGATGAGAATCGTGCTCGCGCCGTACCTGACGGTGGCGTTCAGCAGGGCCGACAGGCCGAAGACATGGAACAGCGGGAGCACGGAGGTCGTCACGTCCTGCGGGGTGAACCCCATGAGCGCACCGCCGACCGAGCAGTTCATGTACAGCTGGAAATGGGTGAGTTCGGCGCCCTTCGGTTCGCCGGTCGTGCCGCTCGTGTAAAGCAGTACAGCGGTATCGTCCGACGCTGTGGGGTGAATGTCCGCCGCGGGCTCGAACTGCTCGAGTGATGCGAACGGGACGCTCCCTTCCGGAAGCTCCCCGTCGGACACCGCGTAAATCGGGAGGGGGCCGACCTCGTCCACCGCCTGCCGCACCGCGTGCAGGCCGGTGCCGGAGGTGATGACGAGCCGGGCTCCGCTGTCGCGGAGGTGGTAGGCGATTTCGCGGGCGGTCAGCTGCGGGTTCAGCGGCATCATCGTCAGGCCCGCACGGAGGATCCCGAAATAGGAGACGACGAACTCGGGAGTGTTGCCCAGCACCACCGCGACCGGGTGACCGGTCGTCAGGCCGCGGGCCCGGAGTGCGGCCGCCACCCGGGCGGAACGCCGGTCGACTTCGGCGTAGGTGATCGTCGACCGGCTGGTGTGCAGCAACGGCTTGTCCGGGGTCGCGGCCGCCGATTCGCGCAGGATGGTCGCCAGGTTGAAGGTCATCGGCCGCGGCTACGATCCGACGGACATGCCGGGGTTGGTGGTGTGCCCACGCCCGTTGGACTCGGTGGGCAGGGTCACGGGGCTGGGCGACGGCTCGCTGATCAGCTCGATGATGTAGTGCGTCACCGGGTGGTCCTCGAGATTGCGGATCCGGTGGGGCACCATCGGGCCGCCGCTGCCCACGGTCTTGAACATGGTGAATCCCGGCTCGGCGACCTGCGAGATCGTCCAGTCGTCGTCGCCGTACTGCATCGCCTCCGCGCGGCCGGCGTCCGGCCACAGGATCAGGTGGTCGTGTTCGTGCTGGTGGAAGTCGTAGATCCCGCCGTTCGCCGCCAGGGTCATCGACCAGACGCGCACCCGGTCGTTCTCGAAGACCAGTTCGTCGCCGGGGGCGGTGGGGAACTTCTGATCATGGGTGGATTCGGACATCGGGCTGGGAACTCCTTCCCGGGAGGATGGCATAGCAGCTAGTATTGCATCCACATCGAAGCAAATTCAATGCAAGAAGGACGACATGACCAGTTTCTCGCCGCTGGAATTGGCCCGCCCGCTCGTCACCGGGTCCTTCGGGGTGAGCGCCTCGACGCACTGGGTGGCCTCCGCGTCGGCACAGTCGGTGCTCGAACGGGGCGGCAACGCCTTCGATGCCGCGGTCGCGGCCGGCTTCGTGCTGCACATCGTCGAGCCTCATCTCAACGGGCCGGGTGGTGACCTGGTCGCGATGGTGACCCGCGCCGGAGCCGAACCACTGGTGCTGTGCGGGCAGGGTCCCACTCCGGCATCCGCGACGATCGGGCACTTCCGGGCCGAGGGCCTGGACGAGATCCCGGGCTCCGGCGCGCTCGCGGCCGCGGTGCCTGGGGCGGTCGACGCCTGGCTGCTGCTGTTGCGGGACTACGGGACGTGGGAGCTCGAGGACGTGCTGAGCTATGCGATCCACTACGCCGAACGGGGACACCCGCTGCTCGCGAACGCCGCGGGGGTGATCGCGTCGGTCGCGACGCTGTTCACCGGCTCCTGGCCGACTTCGGCGGAGCAGTGGCTCGATCGTGGCAGGCCCCCTTCGCCCGGCGAGCCGGTCGGCAACGGCGCGTATGGCCGGACCCTGCGGCGGCTCGTCGAGGAGGCGCGCGCCGCTGCGTCAGGCCGATCTCGCGAGGCCAGAATCGACGCGGCGCGTCGCGCCTGGGGCGCCGGCTTCGTCGCTGAAGCGGTCGACCGCTTCGTCCGCGGCACGCGGCACCTGCACTCGACCGGTGGCGATCACTTCGGGGTGCTCACCGGCCAGGACATGGCGACGTTCGAGGCGCATCTCGAGCCGGCCGTCTCGATCGAGTTCCGCGAGCACGTCGTGCACAAGGCGGGGGCGTGGAGCCAGGGACCGATGCTGCTGCAGAGCCTGCGGATCCTCGAGGGCTACGGCGACGACGAGCTGGACTTGGTCAGTGAGCGCGGCATCCACCTGGTGGCCGAGGCGCTGAAGCTCGCCGCCGCCGACCGTGAGGTCTATTACGGGGACGACTTGACCGAGCCCGAACTCCAGCACCTGCTGTCGGCCGAGTACGGCAAGACACGTCGTGACCTGATCACCGAGACCGCGTCGGTCGAGTTTCGCCCGGGTCGCGCGTCCGCCCTGAGAGAGCCCTATCGCCCGCCCCTGCGCCTGCCGTCCGGCGATCTCGGTGAGTCCGCGGGAGAGCCGACGGTCCGGGTCGCGGGTGACATGCGCGGCGACACGTGCCATGTGGACGTCATCGACCGCTTCGGCAACGCAGTCTCCGCGACGCCTTCCGGAGGCTGGCTCCAGTCGTCACCCACGATTCCCGAGCTGGGGTTCTGCCTGGGGACACGGCTGCAGATGATGCGGCTCGATCCGGCCAGCCCGTCCGCCCTGCGACCGGGGTGCCGCCCGCGGACGACGCTCAGCCCCACCACCGTCGTGTCGGACGACGGCCTGATCGCGCTCGGCACGCCCGGGGGCGACCAGCAGGACCAATGGCAACTCGTGTTCCTGTTGCGTGTCCTGGCGGCCGGGCTCGGCGAGCAGCACGCGATCGAGCTGCCGATGTTCCACACGACCAGTTTTCCGGGCAGCTTCTGGCCGCGCACCTGGGAACCCGGCGGGCTGGTCGTCGAGGACCGGCTCGGTGCCGGGGTGCTCGCGGCGCTCGAAGGCCGGGGTCACCGGCTGACCCGAGCCGGTGACTGGAAGCTGGGCCGCCTGTCCTCGGCACGGCGCGATCACCGGACCGGCATCCTGTCGGCCGCGGCGAATCCCCGTGGGGCGCAAGGCTATGCGGTGGGCCGATGAGCACGCAGACCGAACCTCTCGAGCTGTGGGCGATGCTCGCGACGCCCTTCGACGAGGACTCCGGCCGGGTGGATCACGACAGCCTCGCCCGGTATGCGCGGGCGATGGCCGATCGCGGCTGTCACGGGCTTGTCGCGCTCGGCATCATCGCAGAGCCCCAAACGCTCTCGATTCCGGAGCAGCAACGGGTGCTGGCGACCGTGACGGCCAGCACGGACGTACCGGTGTACGCCTCGGCGCTCGCGCTCGACGAGGACACGCGGCGGCGTGTCGTGCCCGAGCTGGTTTCCTGCACCGACCGTGCACCTGCCGGGCTCATGGTGCCGGTCGACACGCCGGACCCGGTCGAGCTGCGCCGCCGCGTGATCGACGTGCACCGCCGGGCCGGAGATCTGCCGATCGTCGTTCAGGATTACCCCGCGTGGTCGGGGGTCGCGATCGGGGTCGATGCCCTGGCGGACGCTCTGGACGGCCTGGACTTCGTCGCGGCCGTCAAGTGCGAGGCACCGCCGACGTTCGCGCGGATCCGCCGTCTGCGGCAGCGCATGCCCTCGGCCCGGTGCATCTCGGGACTGGGCGGCTTGAGCCTCGTCGACGACCTGGAGCAGGGCGCGACCGTCGCGGCCTGCGGCGTTACGCGGCCCGAGGTGGTAGGGGCCGCGCTCGACCACTACGCGGCCGGCCGGCCTGATCTGGCGCGCCGGATGATCAACGTGATCGCCTCGTCGATCGGGTTCGAGGTCCAGCAGGGCACCAGCATCGCCGTGCGCAAGGAGGGCTTGCGACGTCAGGGGTTGTTCGCCCATGCGGCGGTACGTGCGCCGACGCGGCCCTACGACGTCTGGCTCGACCCATTGCTCCAGGCACACGAGAGGCTCGTTGCGTCCGAGCTTGCTCTGGTTGCATTGCCGACTTCGGTGGGAGCATCAGTCTTGTGAAGTATTGGATGCGCTATGGTCCAGGGCACCTGGTCCGATGGGAGGGCGAACCACGATGATCGACCGCGCCGACGAGAGCGCCCGCCCGGATCCGGAGTCGCTCAGCGACCAGGTGGTCAGCCGGCTGCAGCGCAAGATCCTCTCCGGCGAGATCGCCATCGGGAGCTGGCTGCGGCACGGTGCGATCGCCGAGGAGTTCGGGATCAGCCGCACCCCGGTGCGCGAGGCGTTGCGGATCCTGGCGGCCCAGGGCATCGTCACCATCGACGCCAACCGTGGCGCCCGGGTCAACGGGCAGTCCAGCCAGGACATCCGCGAGATCGGCGAGGTACGGGCCGAACTCGAGGGCCTGGCGGCGACACTGGCCTGTGACCGGATGGACGACGAGCAGCTCGCCGAGATGACCGACTCCTGGCAGTCGTTCCGGACGACTCTCGACGAGCCGACCGACCAGCAGGCCAAAGCCTGGGTGGTGGCGAACGAGCGATTCCACTCGGTCATCATGGAGTCGGCCGGGAACCCGCACCTGGCGGCCACCATCCGCGATCTGCGGCGAAAGCTTCCGCACAACCTGTCGTTCGGCGCCTACGCCGGCAACTCGCGGCTGATCGCCCGCAACCTGTCCCAGCACCAGGCGATCGCCGACGCGATCATCGCCCAGGACGCCGAGCTGGCCCGCGTCGAGATGGTCAAGCACATCAAGTTCTCGATCGACGCCACCGCCCGCTGGGTCGAGCGGAACGCCGCCGACGGCGACGCCGGGTAGCCACCGCTTCCGGCGGCCACCCGGCGCGCTTTACTGCGGCAGGCCGCCGAGAAACTCCAGCAGGAGTGGGTTGACGACGTCGGGTGCCTGCTGGTGGACCCAATGCCCCGCCCCGGCGACTGTCGTGGTTCGCAGGTCGAGGAAGACCTCCGGCATCCGGGTCGAGGGCATGAAGGCCGCCACGGCGTCCCGGTCCCCGGTCGCGAACAGCGCGGGGACGGTCGTGGTGGTCCCGCTTCGGCCGGCCGCGGCCGCCCAGTTCCGCTCCATGTTGCGGTAGTAGTTCAGGCCCGCGCCGAAACCGGTGCGCTCGAACGCGGCGGTGTACCGGCTCAGCTCCTGAGGGCTCAGCCACGGTGGCAGCATCGAGCTGCCGACCTCGGCGAAGGGATCGCGGTCGGACAGGATCGCGAGCAGGGTCGCGCGCACGTCCTTCGCCAAGAGCTCCTCGGGAGGACCGACGGGCTGGAATCGGACCATGTAGAAGTCCTCGCCGAGACGGCTGCGCAGGATGTCCAGGGGCGAGACCGGTGCCGCCGGGAGGTAAGGAACGCTGAGTCCCGCGATGCCTCGTACGCGGTCGGGCCGGGTGAACGCGAGGGGCCAGACACTGTTCGCGCCCCAGTCGTGGCCGATGAACGCCGCGCGGTCGACCCCCAGGACATCGAGGAGCCCGATCAGGTCGGCGCCCACCGTCTCGGCGTCGTAGCCGGAGACGGCAGTGGGCCGATCACTGGCGCCGTACCCGCGCATGTCCGGCACCACGACGCGGTAGCCGGCCGCGACCAGCGCGGGCACCTGATGCCGCCACGAGTAGGCAAGGTCCGGGAAACCGTGGGCTAGGACCACGGCAGGCCCGGCCCCGGCAAGGTGAACGGACAGCTCGATTCCGTTGGTGCGAATGCGGACGGGATCGGGCAGCTCGGGCTGATCGCGTGTGGACACGGTTGCCTCCCTGGCTCAGCGGATCTCGATGACGGCCTTGCCGCCCAGCCGGCGATCCAGCAGCGCGGTGAACGCCTCCGAGGCGTTCGCCCAGTCGTCCCGCCACACGATCCCCGGATCCAGTGTGCCCGCACCCACTTGGGCGGCGAGCCAGGTCAGGTCGGCTTCGAAGTCGCTTTGCGCGCCTAGGAAGAAGGACACGATCGCACGGTCGTGCCGCCCTGCGTCGCCGAACAGGGCGCCGAACGGAAAGGTCTCCGGCTCGCCGGAGGAGTGGCCGACCGAGACGAGCGTTCCATGCGGGGCCAGCGCCCGGAACGCGTCGACAAGCTGCTGACCGCCGACCTGGTCGAGCACACCGTCAACCGTCGTCGAGATCTCAGCGGGCGAGCCGACCAGTTCGGTGGCGCCCAGGGCCCGCAGGTCCGCGCCATACCGATCGAGGCTCCGGGCCGAGGCCACGACCTCCGCTCCGGCGATGCGGGCGAGCTGGATCGCGTACCGGCCCACTCCGCCGGAGGCGCCCGTCACCAGGATCCGCTTGCCCAGGATGTTGCCGATGCGCTTGAGACCGCGCAGTGCGCTCAGTCCGGCAACGGGAATCGTGCTCAAGGCACCGGGATCGGCGTCAACCGGCGCGACGCCCAGGGTCGCGGTGGATACGGCACGCAGTTCGGCCCAGCCTCCCGACGCGCCCATCGAGACCACCGGCGTGCCGACGGCGGGACCGCTGCCGTCGGCGGCCGCCCGCACCACGACACCCGCGGCGTCCGCGCCGAGCACCAGGCCATCCGGTGGGGCCGGCAGGCCGTTGTCCTGCCGGCCGTAGGCGTGGACGACCTCGCCGTAGTTCAGGGACGCCGCCGAGACGCGCACGAGCGCTTCGTGGGGGGCGGGCACGGGTTCGGGCACCTCGGCCAGCCGAAGCCGCTCGGGGCCTTTGCTGTCGACGATGATGGCGCGCATGAGCCACAACCTCAGCTTCCTGGTGGATTGCATTCAAAAGTAGACTTATTGCACGCTATCATGCAGTAGGATTCCATCAGAAGATCTCGCATCCGATGTGGTCGAAGGGAAGATCATGAGCTCGTTCGACGGTAAGGTCGCGTTCGTCACCGGCGGGGGTCGTGGGCAGGGGCGGGAGATCGCCCTGGAGTTCGCCCGCCGCGGGGCCGATGTCGCGATCCTGGACATCGCCGAGGACATCGCCGGCCTTCCGTATTCGCTGGCGACCAAGGAGGACCTGGCGGAGACCCGCTCCCTGGTCGAAGGGCTGGGACGTCGCTGCGTGTCGTTCGTGGGCGACGTGCGCAGCCAGCGCGACCTCGACGCCGCCGCGGCCGGCGCTGTTTCCGAACTCGGGCGGATCGACTACCTGGTCGCGAACGCCGGCATCTACGACTGGTCCTCGTCGCCGGTGTGGGAGACCTCCGACGAGTCGTGGAACAACCAGATCGGCGTCTGCCTCGAAGGTGTCTGGCGCTCGCTGAAGGCGGTCGTCCCGCACATCCTGGCCCACGGCGGGGGCGGCGCCATCGTCGTCACGTCGTCGAACCTCGCCGTCGAGGCCGTGCCCTTCAGCGTCGCCTATGTCACGGCCAAGCACGGCGTCATCGGCATCATGCGCACGGCGGCGCTGGAACTCGCGTCACTCGGCGTCCGGGTCAACGCGCTGCTGCCGAGTACCACCGACACCAAGATCAACGACCACCAGGCCGGCTGGACCAGGACCAGCGGCAAGCCGGACGGCACCCGCGAGGACTACCTCGAAGCCGTCCACCAGTGGACCGCCATGCGCAACACCGGGGTGATCCCGCCGAGCGCGCAGGCTCGTGCCGCGGTCTGGCTGTGCTCGGACGACGCGGACTACGTCACCGGCATCCAGCTGCCGGTCGACGCGGGCCACCTCGTCCTTCCGGGCTTCAACCCGTGGCCGGTCCGCGACTGATCCGGTGGGCGGCCAGGGTTCCGGCAAAGTCGGTGTGAGGGGCCCTGCGCAGGCTGCGGAGGTCCGTGGAAGGTCCGTGAAGGGGTCCTTCACGGACTTGAGACAGGTCCGGCGCACACCACGAGGTGGTCGCGCGTTTCGAGCGCCTCCGCTTCGCCTGCTGCCGGGCGCAATCGATCGAGATGGCAGGCGCCGTCGATGATGACGCGGCAGCCACGGCTCTCTCTGCTGATCACGGGTCCTCGATCAACTTTGCCGACACCCTGCGGTGGACGGCGGTGTGGGTCCGCTCGCGTATCGGCGGATTCGCGGGGGCGTCGCACTACAAGTGGTTCGCCGCTGCCGGCCAAGTGCCTGGCGAGACGCTCGGCTGGGGGGTGCCCCAGCCGAGCGTTTTGCGTTGTGCGGCAAGGGAGTCGTCGCGGCGGCCGTGACGAGGGCGTTGCCTTCCGGGCGCGGGACCGGGCGTGCGCACGCAGGATCTCGGCGCGGATGCGTTGACATGAGGCAGGTCACATGGGATGTTATGCGGCACAAGTTGCATCACAAACTGTCGGATGAGGTTTCAGGCCGGCCATTCTTGAATCGCTCAGGTTGAGGAGTTCCACCATGAACTGGTTGAGGTCGGCTGTGGCGGTCGTCGGGACCGTCGCGGCTGTGGTCGCGGTAGCGGCATGTGGCGCTTCGAAGAACTCTGGCGACGTTCCGGTGGAGAAGGTGTCGCAGTCCGACGCCGACAAGGCGCTGGACAAGGCCCACGCGGGTCCCGCGGCCACATGTGAGTCGGGCAAGGGCCTGACGATCGGCGGCGCCGTCGTCTGGAGCTCCAACGCCGGTGGCAAGGCGTACAACGATGCGTTCAAGGCCGCGGCGCAGGCGTGTGGTGCCACGCCGCTCCTGGTCGAGGCGAAAGCCGACGACCCCATCAACTCGATGATCAGCGCGATGGATCTGGTGACCTCGAAGAAGGCCAACGTGACGTCGTTCTTCCCGCTGTCTCCCGACGCGATGACGCCGCCGAGCAAGCGCGCCCTCGCGGCCGGCATCCCGGTCGTGGCGGGCGAGGTCTCGAACTTCGCCGACGCGACGCTGACGTTCCATCAGGACCGGCTGACCGGTGCGGTCAACTCGGCCCGGCTGTTCTGCACGAAGTACCCGCAGGGTGGTGGCGTGATCTACGGCGCCTACGGATACCCGCAGGCCGATCTCGTCGCCATGCAGCAACGATTCACCGACGAGGTCAAGAAATGCAGCAACGGCAAGATCACCGTCGTCGGCACCTACCAGAACAAGACCGATGACATCGCGGGCGGGCTCAGCACGGCCCAGGCGGCGCTCCAGCAGCACCCGGATGCCGTCGGCGTCGTGGCCTATAGCGACACCAACGCGGTCGCGGCGTCGCGGGCGGCGACGAACCTCGGGGTCCGCGACAAGCTGACCATCGTCGGCTACAACGTGGACGCCGTGGGCCACGAGGCGCTGTCCAAGGGCGTCATCGACTACTCGTTCCTGTGGGGGCAGGCAGAGCAGGGCCAGCTCACCGTCAAGTACATGATCGACCTGGCGACGGGCAAGAAAGCGCCGAAGTTCGTGACGCTCTACCCCAAGTGCATCAGCAAGAGCATGATCTCCTCGGTGCCGACGATCGCGGTCCGCACCACCGGCATCGGTGAGGGCCGTGACCTGGAGCCGACCGGTCTCGCGCCGACAGTGACCAGTGACGACAAGCCGATCCTCGAAGTGAGCGCCGCTCAGCGTGAGCAGGTCGCGTGTCCCGTGGACGCGTCGTGAGCCCGCATGAGGCGCAGCCTTCCGGCAGGCTCGTGCTGTCGGTACGCGGCCTGACGAAGGACTTCCCCGGAGTCCGTGCGCTGGACGGCGTCGACCTCGACCTGCACGCCGGTGAGGTCCTCGGCCTGGCCGGCGAAAACGGCTCCGGCAAGTCCACGCTGCTCAAGATCATGGCCGGGAGCTACCGGCCCGATGCCGGCCACGTCAGCATCGGTGGCAGGCAGACGGACCTGGTGAGCCCGGCGCAGGCGCGGGACCTCGGCGTCGCTCTGGTCGCGCAGGAGATCCAGATCCAGCCCAGCCAGAGCGTCACCGAAAACCTCTTCGACGGCCGGTTGCCGCGACGATTCGGTCGCATCGACTGGCGCCGGGCGCACGACCGGGCGGCCGAGGAACTCGCCGGACTCGGACTGGTGATCGGCCCGCGCTCGGTTGCCGGAACACTGCCGCTTCACCAGCAGCAGATGCTCTCGATCGCCCGCGTCGTCCGGCGTCGTCCGGACGTCGTGCTCCTTGACGAGCCGACAAGCTCGTTGACGGCAGACGAGACCGAGGTCGTGTACGCGATGATCCGGCGGCTCCAGGAGGAAGGGAGCGCGGTCGTCTACATCACGCACCGGCTCCGCGAGTACTTCGACCTGACCGATCGGCTCGTGGTGCTCCGCGACGGGCGCCACGTCGCCGACCTCGAGACGGCAGCGACCGACGAGCTCGAGCTGGTGCACCGGATGGTCGGCCGTGAGATGTCCGACCTGTTCGCCCGTCCCGGCGCCAGAGACCGGGGCGAGCCGGATGCGCGGCCGCCGGCGCTGACCGTCCGGGGGCTGAGTACCTCGCGTCTGCGCGACATCGACCTGCAAGTGCGCCCCGGTGAAATCGTCGGTATCGCCGGCCAGGCCGGGAGCGGGCGGACCAGCCTGGCCGAAACCCTGTTCGGCCGATGGCCGTTCCAGGGCGACGTGGAGGTCGCCGGGAAGCGGGTGAACCTGACCTCGCCGTCGGCCGCGATCGCCACGGGCATCGCGCTGGTGCCGGAGGACCGGAAGCGGACGGGCCTGGTACTGACCATGTCCGTGCAGGAGAACCTGGCGATGGCGGCGGCGCGGCTGCTCGGTCGCCGGGGGCTGCGCTTCCCGCGACACGAGCGCAAGCACGCGGCCGAGGTGGCCACGCGGGTCAACCTGCGATCCGCCGGTCTCGACGTGCTCGCGAGCACGTTGAGCGGCGGGAACCAGCAGAAGGTGGTCATCGGCAAGTGGTTGCTGCGTGATCCGTCGGTCCTGATCCTCGACGAACCGACGCGGGGGGTCGACGTGGGCGCCAAAGCCGAGATCTACGCGATCATCGAGGCCCTCGCGGCCCGGGGTATCGCGGTGGTCGTCGTGTCGTCGGAGCTGCTCGAAGTCCTGCGCCTGGCCGACCGCGTCGTGGTCATGGCCAAGGGGCGGGTGGTCGGCGAGCAGGCGGGCGACGAGGCAACCGAAGAGTCCGTCACGCGACTGTCGTTCGCGTCCTAGGGAGATCGAGAACCATGATCCGGAAGCTGATCGCACCACGACCTGGCGAGCAGGATGCCGCATCCGCGGCCGCGCAGGTCCGGGCCGCGCCGACGCCGAGACCGTGGCGGCAGCGGCTGGCGGGCCCTTCGACACCGATGATCGCGGTCGCCGCGCTGCTCGTCCTCGTCATCGTCGTCGAGGTGCTCACCGAGCCGACGTTCAGTTCGCCGGCGAACGTCACGAACCTGCTGCGCGCCACCGCGATCCCGGCGATCCTGGCGATCGGGATGACCATGGTGATCCTGTCCGGGGGCATGGACCTGTCGATGGGCAGCATCCTGAGCATCTCCGGAATCGCCTACGCCAAGTGCGTCGAGGCAGGATGGCCGGAGCCCGTCGCGCTGGTCGTGACGCTGGGACTCGGCGCGGCCATCGGCTTCGGCGTCAACGGCCTCCTGATCGGCCGGTTCAAGATGTCGTTCTTCGTCGTGACCCTCGCGTCCGCCTCGGCCATCGGCGGCATTGCCCTGCTGTGGTCCGGAAACCGGCAGATCGACACCTCCGGGAGCGAACTGGCCTCTTTCCTCGGCAACGACGCATGGGGAAACCGGATCCCGTACGGCGCGGTCCTGGCGGTCGTGCTGGTCGTCGTCGCTGCCCTCGCGCTGAAGTACACGGTGTTCGGCCGGTCGGTGTACGCGGTGGGAGGCAACCCCGAGGCCGCCGCCCTGTCCGGCGTGCGCAGGGAATGGGTCGTCCCCGCGGTCTACGGCCTCAGCGGACTCTGTGCCGCGCTCGGTGGCGTCATGATGGCGGGCCGGCAGACCATCGCCGATCCCTCGGCCGGAGGCTCGTCGATCGTCCTCTACGTCATCGCGGCGGCGCTGCTGTCCGGTGTCGCCATCGCCGGTGGCGCGGGCTCGGTGTACGGCGCCCTCATCGGCACCGCGTTCCTTCAGGTGCTGTCGAACGCGTTGGCCCTCAAGGGTTTCGACAACAGCTGGCAGATGCTGATGACCGGCCTCATCCTGCTGCTCGCGGTGTACTTCGACCGGGTGCGTCAGCGACTCGCCGGGTTCCGATGACCATCGGCAGCCCCCGACCCCTCCGACTGGACGCAGCAAAGGACGGATTCGCATGACCAACGAGATAGTCGCCGATCTCGCCGCCGGGACACGTTCGCGTGCGGTGGCGGCGGGCCTGGACGGGTACGAGTTCGACGCACTGGTCGAGACCATTCCCGACCCGGAGCAGTGGCCGGACGTGCTGCGCGGCGCCGCGAGCCGGCATCTGGATACGGGGGACAGGGCAGCCGAGGCCGGACTGCTCGAGACGGCCGTGACCGCTTATCGCGCCGCGTCGGTGTGGTTGTACTTCGCGCAGGCGTGGCCCACGGCGTCGGCTGACGGATACGGAGCGTCGGCCCGCGCGCAGTGGCGTGCGATCTCGCTCCGTGAGCCGCAGGCCCGGAGGTTGTCGGGCGACTCCTTCCGCGCGGTGCTCAGGCATCCGGCGCAGGCCGGTCCGACCGGACCGGTGGTCCTCCTCGTCTCCGGCCTCGACGGTGCCAAGGAAGAACAACTCGCCGTCTCCGACGTGTTGCTTGCCCGCGGCCTGTCGACAGTCGCGATCGACGGCCCGGCGCAGGGCGAGCTGACGACGGTGCAGCCCTTCAGCCCGGATTTCTCGCGGGTGGTGACCGAGGTGATCGAGACGCTGCGGAGTCTCGACGGACCGTGGACCCCGTCGTCGATCGGCATCTGGGGTTCGAGCCTGGGCGGCCACTACACCGTGACCGCACTCGCACGGGAGAAGCGGCTCGCGGCGGGGGTCGTGGTCAGCGGGTTCGCCAAGGCCGGCTGGGAGGCCATGGGGCCGTATGTCCGAAGCCTTGCCACGGTCCGGGCCGGCAGCGAGGAGGCGGCGGCCCGGTTCGCGGACTCCCTCGATGTCACGGCCGAGGTCTCGTCGATCGCGGCCCCGGTGTTCCTCGTCGACGGCGGCCGGGATCCCCTCGTCAACGGTCCTATGACCGGCTCGTGGATCTCGGGGGAGGTGCGGGACGGAACGTACCGCTTCATCGAGCAAGGTGACCACAACGTCGCGAACGCCCGCTGGTTGTGGCTCGACGACGCCGCCGACTGGCTCGCCGGGAACCTGAGGCCCGCGCAGTGAACCGATCGACCGCGATCGGCAGCGGTTCCTGAGCGATCCCGGCCGGGCGCAGCGTCGGGTGAACCAGGTGCACCGACTGTCCAGAATGGAGTCCGTACATGCGCGCAGCACGGGTGACCCGCACGGACGGGCCACTGTCGCTGGAGGTCGGCGAGGTCGGCGATCCGGCCGCAGGCCCCGGTGAGGTGCTCATCGAGGTCAAGGCGGCCGGGGTCAACTTCCCGGATCTCCTGCTGACACAGGACAAATACCAGTACAAGCCCGAGCTTCCCTTCGTACTGGGCGGCGAGCTCGCGGGTGTGGTCCGCGAGGCGCCGCAGGACTCCGGGTTCTCACCCGGCGACCGGGTGGCCGCGCTTCCGGGCATCGGCGCGTTCGCCGAACTGGCTGCCGTGCCTGCGGGCAGTGTCTTCCCGCTGCCCGATACGGTCGGCTTCGCCGCGGGCGCCTGCCTGCCGTTGAACTACCTGACGATGATGTTCGCCCTCGCCACCCGCGGGCAGCTGCGCGCCGGCGAGAGCGTCCTCGTCCACGGTGCAGCGGGCGGCATCGGAACCTCGACGATCCAGCTGGCGAAAGCGATGGGCGCTCGCGTGATCTCCGTGGTGTCGAGCCAGGAGAAGGCCCGCTTCGTGCAGTCGATCGGCGCCGGCGAGGTCGTGCTGGCCGACGGGTTCAAGGACGCCGTCAAGGAGCTGACGGACGGCGTGGGTGTCGACGTGGTCGTGGACCCGGTCGGCGGTGACCGATTCACCGACTCGCTGCGCAGCCTGGCCCCGTTGGGCAGGCTCCTGGTGATCGGTTTCACCGCCGGTGACATCCCGACGGTGAAGGTGAATCGGCTGTTGCACGGCAACCTCGACGTCCGCGGGGTGGGCTGGGGTGCATACGCGATGCCGCGCGAGGGCTTCGCCCGGCGGGAGTGGGACAAGCTGGTCCCGTATCTGGAGTCCGGCGCCGTGGACCCACCCATTGGCGGCACCTTTTCCCTCGACAGGGCCGGTGAGGCCGTGGCGGGTCTGGGCGAGCGCGGCGTCTTGGGCAAGTTCATCGTCGAGCCTTGAGGAGACGTCGCTGCCGGAGAAGCGTCGACGGATCTCCGCGTGCCGGACCGGTTTCGGGTCTGTGAAGGGGCCCTTCACGGACTCAGAGTCTGTGAAGGGCCCCTTCACAGACCTCCGCGGGCTGTGCAGGGACGGCCGTGCAGTCCCGTTCGCCGAGGAACCGCGCATGCAGGACATCGGGCTCGTCATCGGCCGCGCCGCGCGAATTCGTCCGGCTCCGGGAACTTCTGGTGACGTGCCGCGATGCGCTCCTCGGGCACTGACGGCACGCCCGGCGGGAGAGTGGCGGCACGGCGTTTACGTCTGGCTCCTGCCGTCCAGGGAATCGCGGTACTGCCGCAGGCGCTGAATCTCGGTTCGGCTGTACAGCGGGAAAGTGAAGCGCGAGCCGTCCGGCCAGGTCAGGGTGCGCGCGCGGAACTTGATCTCCGGAGGCTCCGGTGTGCGTGCCTGCCAGACGATCCGCGGCGGGGGCGCGTCGGCCGGGTCGATGATCGTCGATCCGGTGTCCACGACGGCGACGCACGACGGCGAGAACACCAGCCACGGCCCGTCCAGCTTTCGCAGCCGGTCGACCAGGTCGAGCGCCATCGCGTTCGCGGGGCCCTGCACGTCGGCCTTCCGCTCGCCCTTGGTGCCGCCGGTGCTGCCGTCGCTGTTCATCAGGGCGAAGACGACAACGGCCGCCCTGCCGACGCCACGCAGAATGTTCCAGAAGAACCGCCGGACGACCCGCTGTCCGGCGGCCGTGCCGTCCCGGCGCCTGCCGGGCACGTCGAAGTACAGCTTGTCGTCGCTGAGCCGCAGCGCGACGACCGGCTCGCGCCACTGGTCTCGCATGAACTCCTCGACCCGCTCCCGGAACCCGGGACGGACCCTGAGCTGCTCGGTCTTGCGGTCGAGGCGGTCCTGATGCTCGAGAATCTTCCCCATTGCCTGTCGTCTTGCCTCGGCGGGAGCCGACTGGGCGAACTCCTCCGGCGTGGCGGCTAGATGTCGAGGTTCCTGCGGGTCTCCTCCGGGCTCTTGTCCCCGCCGATCTTGCTCTTGTCGAACCACGGTTCGTCTCCTTCGGGCGTGACGGCGTCTTTGCCTTCGGTGTAAGCGGACCTCCCGGCCGCGATGCCGGCTTTGACGCCCGCTCCGGCGACGAACGGCTGGGCGCCGACCGAAGTGCCGAACCCCGTGGTGAGCACCCGGTTGCTCGGCTGGAAGCCCTGCGCGGCCGCGCCGATCCCGAACTTGGTCTCGCCCGGCATCACCCCGACGCGCAGTTTTCTGGTGAACACCTCGATCTTGCCCGAGAACTTGACCAGGAACTGCATGAACGTGTCCAGCAGCTTGCCGAACTTGCCGAGGTACCGGGTGACCTTCGCGAGCACGCTGGCGGCCTTGGCGATGGAGGCGGTCATCGCGGCGGCGACCGAGCCGCCGAAGCTGATCACCGACGCGGCGAGCGCGGGCAGCCAGAGGGTGATCAGCTAGGAGACCAGCTCGGTGATGATCGCCTTGATCACCTCTTCGATGACCACCATGACCATCGACCACATCTGCAGGACCTCGGCGACCGAACCGGCGGCCGAGCCGACACCGCGCATGCCCGAGGAGAAGTCGCCCAGCGCTTCCTTCGCCGCGTTGCCGGCGTCGTCCACCCACTCGGCCAGCGCCGTGTCGCCGGTCCGCTCGAAATCGTCGGCGAGGGCGACGAAGCCCTGCGCGATCGTGGCGAAGTTCTCCGACGCGTGCCCGATCGCCGGACCGTCCCCGGTGACCTGGTGCAACGCGTCCTGGAGCGGCTGGACCAGTTCGAGCAGCATGTTCAGCCCATGGCTGACCAGCCAGCCGATCGGGTCCATCGCGAAGGTGATCATGTCGCCGGCGGCCGCGCCGACGAACTTCGCCCCGTCGCCGACCAGCGCGGCGCCCGCCGAAGCCAGCTCGCCGGGGTTGTCCGCCTGGGCTGCCTGCTGGGCGTGGCCGGCGATCGACTTGCCGGCCTTGTAGACCGTCCCGGCCACCGGCACGTACCCCGCCGCGCGATCGAGGTTCGCACCCGTGCTCTCGTCGTACGGCGCGACATTCAGCGTGTCGGCGATGCTCTTCTTTTCCTCCGTCATTCGCCCGGCCTCCCCGCCCCGTCGATTTCCGCCTCGTACCGGCCGAATGTGACCTTCCCGGCGTCCTCGGCTCCCCGGTACAGCTCGGCGGCCTTGTTCAGCTTGGTGATGAAACCGTCCACGCCGTCCTGCATCTCGCCCAGCAGCGAGCGCAGTTCCTGGAGGCGGTCGGTGTAGCCCTGCTTGGCGAAGATCCCGACGACGCCCCACGCCTGGTCGGTCACGTCGGCGGCGTCGATCTTGCCGCCGAATTTGGCCCCTTCTTGCTCGTAGTACGGGAGTTGCCGGACGTACCCGGAGATCGCGTCGACATTGGTCTGGATGTTTCCCATCGAGAAGGCCCCTCGGTCGGATCAGTCGCGGCGGAGGATGGAGTTGTCCTCGAAATAGTCGTCGTCGTCCCGCGGTCCGGGACGGCGCCGCGGCGTTGCCCGCTGCGCGGTCTGCTGCGGTGCCGGTTGCTCCGACGCGGGTTCCTCCGCCTCGGTTCCCCAAGCCTCCGCCTGAGCCTGCCGGACCTGCTCGGAGGTGTTGACGCCGAACGCGTCACCGAAGGCGTCGTCCACGATTCCGGCCTGCTGCTGGACGGCTCCGGCGACCGCCTGGCGCAAGGTGCTCATGATCAACGTGGACAACTGCGCCGAGCCGAGGCGCGTGGCACCGGCGGCGAGCCGGATGTCGGTCACCGTCCCACCGGCGCCCGCGACCACCGTGACCGCGCCGTCCGGTGAGGTCACGGCGTTCTCGACCTGCGCGATCCGCTCCTGCATGTCGCCGACGCCGGAGAAGCCGGCCTCGGCCTGCCGCACCTTGGCCTGGAAATTCTCGAACTGCGCGATCAGCTCATCTAGCTGGGCGGACATCGCATCTCCCTGGTCCGGTGCGTCGGCGTACGTCCGGATTGTGCCAGACACGTATGCGAGCCGGGTGTTCATCGAGGAGATCACGCAGCATCACCACGCCGATCTCGTGAGTGCGCGACGGCGCTCTCGACACTCGCGGGGGTAGCGCTCGGTCACGCCCGCGCTGTTTCCCGTGATCGCCCTGAATACACGGTGCAGGTCAAGGGACTTTGGTCCTCGCGCCAAGGCAGCCCGGCTCTCCGCGGGGCTCGCGCGGGAGGGAGACGCTCACGTGGGCAGAGACATCGGGCCGAGGAACGGGACGGTGGGCGATGAGGCAGAGGGAGTGTTGCGCCAGGCTGATCGGTGGTACGCCGATCCTGGACGCAGAGCAGTGACCGCCGCCGGGATGTTCGGCCGCGACGGTTCCTCCGCCACAGCCGGACGGGCGCGGTCGACCAACGGCAGGTTCACCGGGGACGACCTCGATCGGCTCGTCCGCGCGGCGGGGCAGGACGATCAGGCGGCCGTCGCCCGGCTGGTGCACGTCCTGCGTCTCGTCGTGGCCCGCTACTGCCGGGCGTTGCTGGGAGGGCGCGACCTTGCGTATCTGTCCGCCGACGACGTCGCCCAGAATGTCTGCGCGGCCGTGCTCAGGGCACTGCCCGGCCACCGGGACCGTGGCGGCTCGTTCCTCCACCTCGTGCACGAGATCGCCGCCGACAAGGTGGCCGACGCCTGCCGGATCGTTGCCGGTGACCGGTTCGGAACGGGTACCGGGCAGCCGGCGGCCCTGAGCCGCCTCGCGCCGCTACAGCGGGAGATCCTGGCATTGCGCATCGTCGTCGGACTCAGCGTCGGCGAGACCGCGGAAATGCTCGCCATCCCGGCCGCCGACGTCCGTGCCATCCAGCATCGTGCCCTAGCCGAACTTCGCGAGGCGCTCCGGGACCGGGATTGCTGAGACGCACATTGTTGTCGGCGTCCCAGGAACGTCATCCCACCTGCCGGGGAGTGAGAGCACTTGGTCCTTCGAGGTCGTGACCGGTGCCGGTAGGGCACGCGCCACGAACGGCCGAAGCTGGGTGGCATCCGCCCGACCGACCGGAGACCACCATGAACGCTTCCCTCGCCCCGGCCGTCGAACGGGCGCTCGCGGCCGCGGTCCGTGCCCCTTCCCCGCAGAACACCCAGCCGTGGCGGTTCGTGGTCACCGGATCGCGGATCGAGACCTGGCTGGACCGCGGCCGGGTGCTCGCGATCGCCGACGCGGCGGGCCGGGAGGCCCGGCTGTCCTGTGGTGCGGCGGTGTGCAACCTGCTGCTTACGTTGCAGGCGGAGGGATTCCGTGCCCACCTGAGGATCCGGCCGGTGGCCGCGGAACACGACCTGCTGGCGGTGGTGGACCTCGAAAGGGGCGGACCGGCGTCAGCGGCGGAGCGGCGGCTGGCCGAGGCGGTCTTCCACCGGCACACGAACCGCCGTCCGTTCTCGGACCGCCGGGTGTCGGACGCGGTGCGGTCGCATCTCGTCGCCGCCGCCTGGACCGAACGCGGCCGTCTCGAATTCCTGGACGGGACAGGGCGCTATCCCCGGGTGACCGCCCTGATCCGGCAGGCCGAGCATGAGCAGCGGACAGACCCGGAATTCCGCGCGGAAGCGGCGTACTGGACCGGGCGTCCGTCGGACAGCCCGGACGGCGTGCCGACCGCGGCGTTCGGGCCGGCGGCGAAGGCCCCACCCGTCGTGTCCCTGCGGTCCTCTCACGAGAATCCGGCCGTGCCGCCGCGTCCGTTCGAGCAAGACCCTTTGCTGGCCGCGGTGCTGACCGACGATCGGGGAACGGCCGCCGACGTCCGCGCGGGACTCGCGCTCCAGCGGGTCCTGCTCGCCGCGACCGCGGACGGGCTGGCCACGTCATTCGTCTCGCAGCCGTTCGAGACGGCTGCCACGCGCGGCCTGCTCCTGGAGCTGTTCGGGGGACTGGGCCACGTGCATACCTTGCTGCGTCTCGGATACGCCTACTCGGTGCGGACGACCCGGCGCCGCCCGGTGGCGGAGGTGACTGACATCCGGGAACCGGCGCGCTGATTGCCCGGCGGCGCAAGCCGATCCGGAAAGCGCAGCCCCAGACGGAAGGCGCGAGACATGAGTTCGTCGGCGAGCCGTCTCATGAGGTGGTGGCGTCTGCTGGTACCCGGACGTCGCTCGGTTGCCCGGACCTCGGACCGGATCCAGGCCGCGCTGATCTCCTGCGCCGTGGTCCTTGCGCTGGCCGCGGTTCCGTTCGCGGTGACCGCCGGTTCCGTGGTCTACGCCGGTCAGCAGCGGATCTTCGTGGCGCAGCAGGCCGCGCGACACCCGGCGACCGCGACTCTGCTCGCCGACGGACCTCCGTTCTCATCGGACCACAGTGGCGGGGTCGTCGCGCGCACGGCGCCCACGGATGCCACCTGGTGGGCACCTGACGGATCGTCGAGAGTGGGGCCCGTCGCGGCCCGCTCTGGGACGCACCGCGGCGACACGATCTCGATCTGGGTGGATCGATCCGGCGCGGTCGTCGCGCCGCCGCTGTCCAAGACGACCGTCCTGGCCGATTCCTTCGGGGCCGCGCTGGGCGTGTGGCTGGGGGTGTGCGGGGCGCTGGCGCTGGTATGCAACCTGGCGGTCCTCACCATGAATCGCTATCGGTACCGGTGGTGGCAGCGGGAGTGGTTCGCCGAGCAGTCGAAGCGGACACACCCGTGAGGCCGGCCGGGCCCGTGGCGATCTCGGTGGAGGGCCTGCACGTCGTGCGAGGCCGCCGGGAAGTCTTGCGAGGAGTCGGTTTCGCGGTCGCCCCGGGCACGGTCACCGGGCTGCTGGGACCGAACGGCGGGGGCAAGAGCACGCTCCTGCGGTCGATCGTGGGCGTCCAGATCGTCGCGAGCGGGGCGGTCACCGTCCTGGGCCGTCCGGCCGGACATCCGGAATTGCGGCACCGGATCGGCTACGCGACGCAAGAACCTGCGGTGTACGCCGATTTGACGGTGACCGAGGCGTTGCGGTACTTCGCCACGGTGCTGGGCGCCGGTGGCGCGTCGGTGCGCCGGGCGCTGGAAGAAGTCGGGCTCGAATCCGCTGCGCACACTGTGGTCGCGAAGCTGTCCGGGGGCCAGCGGGCCCGCGCGAACCTCGCGGTCGCGCTCTTGGGGGAGCCGGAGCTGCTCGTGCTGGACGAGCCGACCGTCGGGTGTGATCCGGAGTTGCGGGAACAGCTCTGGACGTTGTTCCGGGCCCGGGCGGAAGCCGGGACGACGTTACTGATCTCCAGCCACGTCATGGACGAGGCAGCACGCTGTGAACGCTTGCTGCTGCTGCGCGAGGGCGAGTTGCTGGCGACCGGTACTCCAGCCGAACTCCGGGGACGGACCGGGACCACCGATCTCGAACAGGCTTTCCTGCGGTTGATCCGGCGGAAGGAGGTCCGCGCGTGAACCATCCGGCGATGACCGCGGCGACCGCGCGGCGCATCCTGACCCAGTTGCGGCACGATCCCCGTACCGTCGCGTTGTTGCTGGTCGTCCCGACCGCGTTGATGGTGTTGCTGCGGTACGTGCTCGATTCGGCCGTGCGGTTCAGCGTTGTCGCGCCCGCGCTGCTCGGCGTCTTCCCGTTCACGATCATGTTCCTGCTCACCTCGGTCAGCACGTTGCGCGAGCGGACCGGCGGCACGCTCGAACGGCTGATGGCGCTGCCGCTGGGCAAGCTGGACCTGCTCGGTGGTTACGCGCTCGCGTTCGGTGCGGTCGCGGTGGTCCAGGTCGTGGTGGCGACCGGGGTGTCCGTGCTGTGGCTGGGGCTGAGCGTGGCCGGGCCGCTGTGGGCGCTGTTGCTGATCACCGTCCTCGATGCGCTGCTCGGCACCGCCCTCGGGCTGCTGGTGAGCGCCTTCGCCCGGACGGAATTCCAGGCTGTGCAGTTCATGCCGGTCGTGGTGCTGCCGCAAATCCTGCTGTGCGGGCTGTTCGTCCCGCGCGATTCGATGAGCTGGTTGCTGAACGCGGTGTCGGACGTGCTGCCGCTGTCCTACGCGGTGGACGCGCTGACGCACGTCACGCACTTCGCCGAGGTGGACGGCACGCTCGTGCGGAACATGCTGATCGTGGCCGGCTGCGCGGGCCTGGCGCTGCTCATCGGGGCGGCGACGTTGCGGCGCCGGCCCCCTTGACCCGGGCCGCTGTGCGGGGTCCTCCGGCGGGTGTCCACAATGGATCCGAGGTCGGGTGGGCTACCGGGATTTCCGGTGTCGGCCAGTGTGGAAGTAGCCCGGCCGGGGGAAGGCGCTCGCGGCCACGACTATGCCGAGCACGAAGCCGAAGTCGTACCAGTGCCCGCTGTCGTGGGTGCTGCTGCCGCCGAAGAGCGACGCAAGGAACGTGATCGGGCGGAGAAGACCGTGCCAGATGCCGGACCAGAATCCAGGCGGCGCGGAGGCCCCGGCCGGTGCGGCGCGGCTGGCCGCCGCGGCCACGAGCAGCACGAGGATCCCGGCTGTCACCGTCCGGCGCGCCGCGCTGCGGGCAGGTGTGCTCATCGAACCACTCTGCGGCCCGTCTCGTCCCGGCGGAAGAGCCGAACGTCCCCGGGCAGAGGGACCTGCGGACGTCGCGCGCGGAGCCGCCGCGAGGTCATCGTGGACGACGGCGGGCACGTGGGGGAGAGGGGCGGCGATGACGGAGCGGATGTGGGGCTGGCGTGTGCGCGAGCCGGGGCCGATCGGCGGGCGGCCGCTGGTCCGGGAGCGGCTGCCGGTGCCGGTGCCCGGCCCCGGGGAACTTCTGGTGCGCGTGCGCGTGTGCGGAGTATGCCGCACTGACCTGCATGTCGCGGAAGGAGATCTGCCGGTGCACGCACCGGGCGTGATTCCGGGACACGAGGTCGTCGGCGAGGTGGTGACGCACGGGCTGGGCGGCTTCTCGCCCGGGGACCGGGTCGGCATCGCCTGGCTGCGCGCCACGTGCGGAGTGTGCCGGTTCTGCCGTACCGGCAAGGAGAATCTGTGTCTGGAATCCCGGTACACCGGCTGGGACGCCGACGGCGGATATGCCGAGTACGCAGTGGTCCCGGCCGCGTTCGCCCATCGCCTGCCGGCAGGCTACTCCGACGAGGAATTGGCGCCGTTGCTCTGCGCGGGTGTGATCGGTTACCGGGCGCTGAACCGTGCCGAAGTCCCTGAAGGCGGTCGCCTCGGCATTTACGGGTTCGGCGGGAGCGCGCATCTGGCGGCCCAGGTCGCACTGGCCCGGGGTGTCACGGTGCATGTCCTCACCCGCAGCGCAGCGGCCCGGAAGCTCGCGCTGGAACTCGGCGCCGCGTCCGCCGGTGACGTCCCGCCGGAGCCGCTGGACTCGGCCATCCTGTTCGCACCGGCCGGGGAACTCGTGCCGATCGCGCTGTCCGCGCTCGATCGCGGGGGCACGCTGGCGGTCGCCGGGATCCACCTGACCGGCATCCCGGTGCTGGACTATCGGCGGCATCTGTTCCAGGAACGGCAGGTGCGCAGCGTCACGGCCAACACCCGGGCGGACGCGCGGAAGTTCTTCCGGTTCGCCGACCGGCACCGGTTGCACGTCAGCACGACGGCCTACGCCCTTTCCGAGGCCGTGCAGGCGCTGACCGATCTCGCCGCGGGCCGGGTCACCGGAGCCGCGGTGCTGCATACGGACTGACCGAGCGTTATCCGAAGGTCGGCGGCGTGGGCGGTTCGCCGCGCCGGGTCCGGGCACGGACACTCCGGAGGAATTCCCGGACCGCGCCGGGCGGCGGAACCCGCTCCCCGCCCAGATAGGCGACCACGAGCAGATCCTCGCCGGAGTGGGTTTCGACGGTGAACGACCAGCCATGGCGTTCATCCCACACCAGAGCGGTATCGCGTCCGGGATAGGCGGCGAGCTGCCCGTCGAGCGCGATATAGGCCGACATCGGCCGATCGAGGTCGAGTGTGCAGGATTCCGGACCGACGCCGGCCGCGGAACTCACCTCCGCCACGTAAGCGCTGATTCCGTTCAGCAGGCGGGTTTCCTCGTCGATGTGCACGATCTGGACTGTCATCGATTCTCATCTCTGTATACCGCGCCGCGGCGGCCGTATCGAAGCCCGGCCGGCCCGCCGGGAGGCGTCAGTGCCCTTCGGCACCAGGGTGTCGGCAAAGTCGGTGTGAGGGGCCCTGCGCAGACTGCGGAGGTCCGTGAAGGGGCCCATCACGGACTCTGAGTCTGTGAAGGGCCCCTTCACAGACCCGAGACAGGTCCGGCGCACACCACGAGGTGGTCGCGCATCTCGAACACCTCCGCTTCGCCTGCTGCCGGGCGTGATCGATCGAGAGGGCAGGCGCCGTCGATGATGACGCGGCAGCCACAGCACTCTGCTGATCACGGGTCCTCGGCCAACTTTGCCGGGACCCTGCCCTTTCGCCCTTTCGCCCTTTCGCCGTGCCGCGGCCGGACGGCTGGTGACCGCCGGGCCCCCCGACCGAGCTCGGCCGGTCGCCTTCAGGCTCCGCGCGGACCAGCATGCCGAAAAGGGCCGAAGGTCCCCGGATCCGGCCGGTACTGACTGACGGACCTGCTGTACGGCCGGAAAAGCGTTGGCGGGCCGAGGAACGTTCGGCATCCGGGGTCCGGGGCGATCAGCGGTGCTGCTTTGTGTCCGAGCTTCACTGCGACGTACCGGGCGGCTCCGGGCCAAGGGGTTTCCGAGGATCGGGGATCGCCGGGAGAAGCTGCCCGCCGGGGAGCCGGGCGTGCGATGGCGTGCAGCGCGAGTTCCACGTCATTGCCGCGTGGAGCTGCTCCGGGGCCAGCCGTGCTTCGCGTGCGATCCGCTCCACCGTCGCGTCCTGCAACGAAGGATGCAGGCTGGCCTGGCTGAGCAGCTCGAACCACCACTGCGCCTCGCTCCAGCCGACGTGGGCTCGTTCGACGACCGCGGTGAGATGCTCGTCGCAGCAGGCGTAGACCAGACGCCGGCCGTGCATCGCGTACTCCGTGAAATCGACGGCGGACGGATCCGGGACCAGGGCGACCTGAATCCGTCCGGGCGTGATGTGCCGCCCGCAGTGTTCGCATCGGCGGCCGCGGCGGGCCTCCGCCGGGAAATCTGGTCGCGGCATCACATCTCCGGGGTATTCGACCGTTTCGCGGTGCACAGGTCTGAACACGGGGGCCGGAGCGCTGACAGCGTTCGCATTCACTCGCCGAATCGAAATAACCGATTCGATGCGGAATACCTATTTTAGGCGACAATGTGCAGGCTGCCAACCTAGCCGTCCTGGTGGTGGCCCCGGATACCGGGCCAGGGAAGGGATTCTTCGGCGCTGGGCTACACCGGGTCACCCCGGTGCCGAAACGGGCACCGTTTCGAGTGACGGATTTGTCATCGTGAGGGATGTGCCGCGTTAGGCGAGAGCCGCAGCGTCCTGGGCCGCGGGACCAAAGACTCCGGCGTCGCGGACGTCTGCCCACAGTCCCGGTGGCCGGCACCGGCTTAGCGTCGGCGGGCGAGGCGGACGGAGGAGAAGACCATGACCACAGCCGGCCAGGACGAGATCGTCGTGGGCGTCGACGGATCCGCGGCCAGTGCCGCGGCGTTGCGCTGGGGGCTGGCGGAGGCCAGAGCCAGTGGCCGGACCGTGGTGACTTTGCGGGCGTGGACGTTCGGCCCGCTCCGTGACCTCGAGCCGGCGGCCGGCCGCCCGCCCGCCGAGATCGCTGCCCGCTTTCAGCGCGAACTGGACACCATGGCGGCGACCGTGCGTGCCGAGGGGGAACCGGTGCCGCTGCGGACCGGGACGATCGAGGGGGCGCCCGGCCCGGCGCTGGTCCGCGCCTCGGCCGGCGCGGCGATGCTGGTGCTGGGCAGTCACGGGCACAGCCGGGTCCTGCGGATGCTCGTCGGCTCGGTCTCCGCGTACTGCCTGCGGCAGTCCCGTTGCCCGGTCGTGATCGTCCCTGCCCGTTCCGCCGAGGAACGCGAGCCACTGCCCGAGGACGAGACCGCAGACACCTACTACCCCGGCCCCCTGTTGTGACGACCCGGACCTGGTGCCGTGAAGGGTCCCTTCACGGACTCTGAGTCTGTGAAGGGCCCCTTCACAGACCTTCACGGACCTCCGCAGTCTGCGCAGGTCCCCTCACACCGACTTTGCCGACACCCTGGACTCTGAGGCTGTGAAGGCCACCTTCACGGCCTGCGGGCGGCACTTCCGTCCTCGCGAGAAGGGACTTCGGTCTCTCACCGGAGCCGGTCCCGGTGAGAGACCGTGGAAAAGCGCCGCTCCTGATTGTCATCGGCAGCCGGGGCCGGTCACGGGTGGCTTGTCCGGGTCCACCGGAAACCGGCTGTTCGCGGACGCGGCGTGCCCGGTAGCCGTCGTCCACTGAGCCGCCAGGCCCCTGAAGAGTGTGGGAGAAGACCGTGCGAGCACGGGACATCATGACCCGGCCGGTGGTCCGGGCCGGACCGGGAACCCCGGTCCGCGAGGCGATCGCGCTGCTGACCGAGCACGGTGTGGCGGCGCTGCCGGTGGTCGACGACGAGAACCAGGTCGTCGGCATCTTCACCGAAGCGGACGCGCTGGCCGGGGTGCTGACCGGGGAGCCGGTCGGGCCGGACCTGCGGGTGCACGAGGTCATGACGAAACCGGTCGACACCGTGGACCTCGATGCCGATGTCAGCGACATCGCCGCACGGATGCTCGTGGGCCGGCTGCGCAGCATCCCGGTGATCGACGAAGGCGGCCTCGCCGGGATCGTGAGCCGCCGCGATCTGCTGCGGCCGCTGGTCCGCCAGGACGACACGATCGCGGCTCAGCTGCGGGGACTGCTGCGTGACTACGCAGGGCATCGCGCTCTTTGGGAGGTGTCGGTGACCGGCGGGATCGTCACGATCCGCGGTGTGTTCGCGGACGAGGCCGAGCGGCGGCTCGTAGCCGCGCTGGGGCGGATTGTGGCAGGCGTGGTGGCGGTGGAGCTTTGCCCGCAATGACAGTTCGAGCACTGGGGATCGAGGAGGAGAAATGCAGGCACAGCCCGGAGATTGGCTGGTGGTGAAGGGCGTCCGGGTGGACCTCCCGGAGCAGCGGGGCCGCATCGTCGAGGTCGGTTCCCCGGACGGCGGTCCGCCGTTCACGGTGCGCTGGCAGGCCGATGATCATGTTTCGACGATCTTCCCCGGACCGGACGCGATCGTGCTGACCGAAGCCGAGATTTCGGCGCAGGACGAGCACGATCGCGAGCGGTCCGAGCGGCAGCGCGCGCAGCGGCGGGCCGGGGGAGGGACTCATCGTGTCCGAAGGTGACCGGGGCGTCGTGCTGGCGGGCGTGGACGGTTCGGCGTCGGCGCGCCACGCCGTGGTCTGGGCCGCCGAGCAGGCGGCCCGGCGGAGCTTGGTGCTGCGGCTCGTGCAGGTGTACGTGGTCCCGTCGCCGGGCATCACCGGTCCGGGGGTACGGGGGGTGCGTTCCGGGTTCCGGCATCAGGCCCGCGCGTGGCTCGCCGAGGCCGAAGCCGCTGTGCTGCAGCGATGGCCGTCGTTGCCGACCGAGCGGCTCGTCGCCGAGGGAAGCCCGGTCGCGGTCCTGCGGCGGGAGAGCCGCGGCGCCGAACTGGCCGTGCTGGGTTCCCGGGGCCTCGGCGGGTTCACCGGTCTGCTGGTCGGCTCGACCGCGGTCGGGCTGGTCGCCCACGCGCGGTGCCCGGTCGTGGTGGTGCGGGGCCGGATGCCGGACGATCCGCCCCCGGCGGCCGGTCCGGTGGTGGCCGGGCTGGACGGCTCGGCCGACAGCGATGACGCGCTCGGCTTCGCCTGTGCCGAAGCGGTCTCCCGGCACGAAGTCCTGCTGGCCGTGCACACCTGGAACGAGCAGTGGCACGCGGACGGTTCGGCGCGGGGCGCGAACCGGGTGCCCGGCGAGGTCGCCGCGGCCGAATGCCGGCGGGTCGAGGACCAGCTCGCGCCGTGGCGGGAGAAGTTCCCGCAGCTGCGGATCGACGTGCGGGCCGGCCCGGGACGGCCGGTGCGGACGCTGCTGAAGTTCGGCGAGGACGCGCAGCTGGTCGTGGTCGGCAGCCGGGGGCGGGGCGGGTTCGACGGGATGCTGCTGGGTTCCACCAGCCAGGCCCTGCTGGTGCATTCGGCCTGCCCGGTGGCGGTCGTGCGGCCGGGGAACCGGCCATGACGACGATGCGGGGCCGGGTCGCGCTGCGGGTGCTCGCGTCCTACGAAACCGTGGTTGCGGCGGGCGCGCTGGTCGGCGGGGTCTGCCTGATCGCGGGCGTGCCCGGTTTCCGGTTGCCGACCGCCGTCCTCGCCCCGTTCGGGTTGTCCACCTGGGTGCTGCCCGGTGTGGCGCTCATCGTCGTGGTTGGTGGCACTCTCGGCTGGGCCGCCGGGGTGGCTTGGCGGGTTGACCGGCAGGCGCCCGGGTTCGCGTATGCCGCGAGCGTGGTGATCGCGGGCTGGCTCGCGATCCAGCTCTCGGTGCTCGGCTTTCGTGAGCCGGCGCAGTGGGTGACGCTCGCGCTGGTGGGGTTGCTGGTTCTGCTGAGCCGGTATGTGCAGCGGGTGGTGGCTCGGTGACCCGTGCCGACGGCCTGCTCCCGGCAGCGTGCGTACCTGGTTCGCTGCCTGCTTTCGGGACAGCACAATGAAAGGACGGACCTGATGCGCGCACGCGAGCTGATGTCGTCTCCGGTGATGACGGTGTATCCGTGGACGCCGGTCAAGCAGGCGGCCGAAATCCTGTCCGGGCACGGGTTCACCGCGCTGCCGGTGGTCGACGAGGACGACCGGTTGATCGGGATCGTGACCGAGGCGGATCTGATCCGCCGGGGCGTCCCGGCGGACGCACGCTCGGCATACCGGCATCCCGCCCGCCCCGGTGCGGTCGACACGCTGGTGGGTGCGGTGATGACCACGCCGGCGACCGGGATGTCGTCCGGCACCGACGTGGCCGATCTCTGCCAGGCCCTGGTGGATGGACGGATCCGGGCGATGCCGATCGTCGATGGTGCCCGGGTGGTCGGGATCGTCACCCGGGGCGATGTCGTCCGGGTGCTGGCCCGGGCGGACGACGCGATCGCGGCGGACGTGCGGCACCGGCTGGAGATCTATGGCGGCCACGGGCGCTGGCAGGTCGAGGTGCGCGACGGGATCGTGCGCATCGTGGACCGCTATGACGACGAATCCGATCGCCACGTCGCCACTTTGCTCGCGCTGGCGGTGCCCGGCGTGGTCGGAGCGGACGTCGTGTCCGCGGAAGAGGAGGTAGGACGATGACCGGTCGCGGCCGTACCGTGCTCGCCGGGATCGACGGCTCGGACGGATCGGCCGAAGCGGTCCGCTGGGCCGCCGGGCTCGCCGCCGGGCGGGGGTTGGAGCTGGAACTCCTGCACTGCCTGCGGGTCGCGTCGCTCTACTACGGTGGCGGGCTTGCCGGGAGCGAGGCGCTCTTCAGGAACATCCAGCGGGAGGGCGACCGGATCGTGGCGGAGGCCCGCGGTCTGGCCCTCGAAGTCGATCCCGCGGTGCGGGTCCGGACCGAGGTGTGCCACGATCCGGCCGCGGCCGCGCTGATAGATCGCTCTCGCGGGACCCGGATGGCGGTCCTCGGCCGAACCGGCCTCGGCGGGTTCGCCGGGATGCTGGTCGGCGGCACCACCGCGACGGTCGCGAGCCACGCGTACTGCCCGGTGACGGTGGTCCGCGGTCGTCACGGCGACGGTGCGGTGCCGCAGGAAGGGCCGGTCGTGGTTGGGGTGGACGGCAGCCCGAACAGCGAGGCGGCGATCGCCGCGGCGTTCGAGGAGGCGAGCTTCCGGCGGGCCCCGCTGGTCGCGGTGCATGCCTGGGCCGATGTCACCTACGACTCGACCGAGGGGATGGCGCGTCTGCTGCCGCAATGGGAGGTTCTTCAGCCGGACGAGGAGCGGCTGCTGGCCGAACGGCTGGCGGGATGGCAGGAGAAATACCCCGATGTGCCGGTGGAGCGCAAACTGGTCCGGGACCGGCCGCGGCACATCCTGCTCGACGAGTCCGCCCGGGCTCGCCTGGTGGTCGTGGGGAGCCGTGGCCGGGGCGGGTTCACCGGAATGCTGCTCGGCTCGACCAGCCAGGCGTTGATCCAGCATGCCTGGTGCCCGGTGCTGGTGGTGCGGCCGGAGCGGTAGCGGCGACGCTCGGCGACCCCGAACCGGCCCGGCCACAGGTCCGTTGACGGCCGCTTGACGGCCTCGCTCCCGGATGGCGAAACTGGTGTGTTCGCGGTGCTACGTGGCTGGGACACCGAGCCGACAGGCGGGAGCCGGGTTGAGCCAGCGGAGCGTATCGGAGCCGGCCGGGCTGAGCTTCCCCGGCCGGCCGGGGCTGGAACTCGACCAACTGCTGGGACAGCTGGTCGAACGCGCGCAAGAGGTGATCGGGACCCAGGGCAGGCTCCGGGGGCTGTTGCGCGCGACGCAGGCGGTCACCGGTGGTCTCGCGGTGCCGGTGTTGCTCAGGCGCATCGTGGAGGCCGGTCGGGAACTGGTGGGAGCGCAGTACGCGGCACTGGGCGTGGTCGGGCCGGACGGGCGGCTGACGGAGTTCGTGCACACCGGGATGGACGAGGAGACGGTGGCGCGGATCGGCCGGCTCCCGGAGGGAAAAGGACTGCTCGGCGCGGTGATCGAGGACCCGCGGCCGATCCGGCTGACCCGGTTGCAGGACGATCCCCGTTCGGCCGGGTTCCCCGAGGGGCACCCGCCGATGACCGGTTTCCTGGGGGTGCCGGTCCGTGCGCGGGGCGCGGTCTTCGGCAACTTGTACTTCGCTTGCGGGGATCGTGGGCCCTTCACCGAGGAAGACGAGCAGTTGGCGCTGGCGCTGGCGGCCGCGGCGGGGAGCGCGATCGAGAACGCCCGGCTGTGCGAGACAGCTCGGAACCAACAGGAGTGGCTGCGCGCGTCCGCGGTGGTCACTCGCGAGTTGTTGTCGCCGGATGCCGGGGACCCATGGGCCCGGGTCGTGGAGTACGTGCGGGATTTGGCGGCGGCGGACCTGGTCAGCGTGGTCTGCCCGGGGCCGGACCCGGGAACGGTGCGCGTCGAGCGGGCGATCGGGGCCGGTGCGGATCAGCTCCGGGGGATCGTCGTGCCGGCGGACTCCACCGTGGCGGGCATCGTGCTCGCGAGCGGCGAGCCAAGGATGGGTTCCTTGCCGGACGAGCGATCCCGGCTGGCCGTGCCCTCCGCCGTCGAGCTGAACGTCGACGCGGTGTTGCTGGTGCCGTTCACCGGTGGCGGGCAGGTGACCCGGGTGCTGACGGTCGCGCGGCTGGGCGGCCGCCCGGCGTTCACGGGTGGCGATCTGGAGATCGCGGTCTGGTTCGCCGACCAGGCCTCGGTGGCCATGGAACTGGCGGCCGCCCGGGCCGAACGGGAAGCCGAGGCACTGCACGACGAACGCGACCGGATCGCGGCGGAGCTGCACTACGAGATCCTGCGGCGCCTGTATGCGATCGGCCTGTCCCTGCAGACCACTGCCGGGCTCGTGCGGTCCCCGGCGGTGGCCGCCCGGCTGAAGGGCACGATCGCCGATCTGGACGACATCATCGGCCACGTGCAGGACACGGTGTTCCAGCTGGACGACGCCGCATCGGCGGCCCCGGAACCGGTGCGCGACCAGGTGCTGCGGGTGCTGTCCGAGGCGGCAGCACGGCTCGGGTTCGCGGTGTCCTCGGAGCTGACCGGAAAATTCGAAACGATCCCGTGCGAGGCGGTGATCCCGTTCCTTACGGAGGCCCTGCGCCTGGTCGCCCTCCATGCCGCGGCGGAGGAGGTGGCGGTGGAGGTCCGGGCGTCGGGGGAGCTGGTGACCGCGGTCGTCCGATACGAGGGTACCGGTGACGTCGCCGGTACCGCGGCCGGCGAGCTGGCCGTGCTCGCGGAGCAGGCCAAGCGCCGGGGAGGCACGTTCAGGATTGCCGGAGGTGCGGTCGCCGGGGATGGCGAGCTGCGCTGGGCTGTTCCGGTGGAACGGGGATCTTCTCCACCGGGCTGAGGACTTCGGTCATGGCCGAGCCGGGCCAGGGTGTCGGCAAAGTCGGTGTGGAGGGCCCTGCGCAGCTGCGGAGGGCTGTGAAGGGCTGTGAAGGGCCCCTTCACGGACTCTGAGTCCGTCAGGGGCACCTTCACGGACCCGAAACCGGTCGGGCAGCCACGGCTCTCTCTGCTGATCACGGGTCCTCGACCAACTTTGCCGGGACCCTGGCCGAGCCGGGCCATCCGGACGTACGCTCGTTTCCTGGCTGCCCGGCGGAGTGTGGCTGCCGAGGCGGGAGACGGGCCGATGGTGCGGGTTTTCCTGGTCGACGATCACGAGGTGGTCCGGCGCGGGGTCGCCGACCTGCTGGAAGAGGCGGACGAGCTCACGGTGGTGGGCCAGGCGGGCACCGTGTCGCAGGCGCTGGCCCGGATCCCGGCCCTGCGGCCGGACGTGGCCGTGCTCGATGTGCGGCTGCCCGACGGCAACGGCATCGAGCTGGCTCGTGAGCTGCGTTCCCGGCTGCCTGGCGTGAAGTGCCTGATGCTCACGTCCTATACCGACGAACAGGCGATGCTCGACGCCGTCCTGGCGGGGGCCAGCGGCTATGTCATCAAGGACATCAAGGGACTCGACCTGGTTTCGGCGGTGCTGGACGTCGGGGCCGGGAAGTCGCTGCTGGACGCGCACGCCGCGGCCGCGCTGATGGCGAAGCTGCGCGACAGCGCGGAAAAGAAGCGCGGGCCGCTTGCTCAGCTGTCCGATCAGGAGCGCACGCTGCTGGAGCTGATCGGGGAGGGCCTCACCAACCGCCAGATCTCCGAGCGGATGTTCCTGGCGGAGAAGACCGTGAAGAACTACGTTTCCCGGTTGCTGACCAAGCTCGGCATGGAACGGCGCACCCAGGCGGCGGTGCTCGTCACGGAGCTGCGTGGCCGGCAGCGATAGCCGCCGGGTTCAGGCGCTGAGCATCGGCGGTCCGAGCAGGACGTCCTGCACACTCCGGCGGGGCGTCCAGGAGACTGGCGTGCCATAGCCGAGACGCAGGATGATCTGGGGCCACAGGGCCTCTCCGAGCAATTCCCTCAGCCGGAAGCGCGTCGCGGGAACCTCGACCGGCTGGGAGATGAACGACGCGTCGATTCCGTCGGCGGTCGCGGTCAGGAGCGCTCGTTGCATGGCTTGGCCGGCGCGTAGCCGGTCGACCGGCAGATCGTCGAAGGTGCCGATCACCACCACCAGAGGCGGGGTGGCCGGAGCGCGGCTGCTGCTGCCGAAATCGCGCAGCACCCAGGTGTCGTCGGCGGCCGTGGTACCTCCGGCACCGAGCGGCACGCCGTCCCGGCTGTCGCGGGCGCGTCCGGTCCAGCGCTGCCACTCGGCGGTGAACGCCGGGTCGTTCACCTGAATGCGGTGGCTTTCGGACACCAGCTCCCGGAGGCCGGCGAGCTGGTGCCGGTCGAGCTGGGGCAGCCAGGCGTGCTCCACTTCGACGGCGTGCCGCAGCCGTCCGACGATTTCGGGTGGAACCGGCTTCGCGGTGAACGGGGTGCGGTTGGTGTGCCGGCGGGGGATGGCCTTGGCGAGGACGGCGAGCCGGCGGTCGATGACGGTGCTGGCGCGGGGGCAGACGGCAGCGAGCAGGTCGGAGTCGTCGCGGCGGGGGAAGAGCGTGGTGGCCGGATGTACCCCGATCGCGTGGATCGCGGTCCGCAGATTGAACAGCGCGGCACCGCACGACAGCAGCAGCTCGCGCCGGTCGGGATCGGCGATCGGCAGCGTCCGGCCGGCGTCGGCGTAGAGTTCGATGCCGCTCGGGCCGCTGCTGAACAGCCAGGGCTGCGTGTTGTGCGTGGAGGGCGCCAGAGTGGCCGAGCGCAGCACGGAGACGACTTGGTCGGCGCTGAGCTGGCCGGTCGGAGCCGCGTGGAGAGTCATCGTTCTCCTCTGGCCGCGAGAGGCGGCACACTGGATGTCGTGCGTAGCCGTTCCGCCAGGGTGTACCTCCCGGAAAGGGGTGCACAGAGGCGAAGGTCATTTGTCCGGAACGGCATCGAGCACCGGAAGGGCGGCGTGATGTCGGAAGGTGGCGAGCCCGGCCGCAGGTTGTCCGGCACTCTGTCGCAGCTGCGCCTGCGGGAGACCCTGCGTGATCTGCAGGAGCGGGCCGAGATCCTGATCGGCACCCGCGACAAGATGGACGGTCTGCTCGACGCGGTGCTCGCGGTCGCGTCCGGCCTCGAACTGGACACCACGCTCCATCGGATCGTGCGGGCCGCCGTGGAGCTCGGCGAGGCTCGTTACGGCGCGCTGGGCGTGCTGGGGGACGACGGGGCGCTGGCGCAGTTCGTGTACCGGGGGATCGATGCCGCGACGCGTGCCCGGATCGGGCACCTGCCCGAGGGACACGGACTGCTCGGGCTGGTGATCGATGATGCGAAGCCTCTGCGGCTGGAGGAGCTTTCGGCTCATCCGGCGTCGGCCGGTTTTCCCCCGAACCACCCGCCGATGCACTCGTTCCTCGGTGTGCCGGTACGGGTCCGCGACGAGGTGTTCGGCAACCTCTATCTCACCGAGAAGAAGGACGGCGAGGCCTTCACCGACGACGACGAGGTCATCGTGCAGGCACTGGCCGCCGCCGCCGGGATCGCGATCGAGAACGCGCACCTGTACGAGCAGGCCCGGTTGCGGCAGCGCTGGCTCGGCGCGACGAGTGAGGTGACCACGGAGCTGCTGGGCGGGACGGACCCGGTGGACGCGCTGGAGCTGATCGCCGGGCGGGCGCTGGAACTGACCGGCTCGGACGTCACGATGCTCGCCTTGCCCGGATCGGGCCGCCTCGACACCGGAGAGGAGTGGGAAGGTGATGCCGAGGAGCTGACCGTGGCGGTGTGCGCGGGAGCCGGGGCGGAGGACCTTGCCAGGACGCGGATCGGGGTCGCCTGGACGGTCGTGGGCTCGGTCTACCGGGACCGCACTCCGCGCCGCTTGGCCGAGCTCGTACTCGCCGCGGATCACCGGTACGGCCCCGCGCTGGTGGTTCCCTTGCGCGCCGGCGACTACACCTCCGGCGTCCTGATCGCGGTACGGGAGCTGGGCGCTGCGCCGTTCGAGACGACCCAGCTGCCGGTGCTGGCGTCGTTCGCCGACCAAGCCGCGCTGGCCCTTCAGCTGGCGGCGCAGCAGCAGGCGGCCAGGGAACGGGACGTGCTGTCCGACCGCGACCGGATCGCCCGTGACCTGCACGATCACGTCATCCAGCGGCTTTTCGCGGTCGGCCTGGCGATGCAGAGCACCCAGCGCCGGGCGAAATCGCCGGAACTGCAACGGCGGTTGCAGGACAGCATCGACCAGATGCACGAGATCGTGCACGAGATCCGCACGGCGATCTTCGACCTGCACGGCGGGGCGGCCGGGGGAACCCGGCTGCGGCACCGGCTGCACGATGCCATCGCGGAGCTCACCGACGACGCGCCACTGCACCCGACGGTGAGCATGTCGGGCACGCTCGACGCGGTGCCCGCGCAGCTGGCCGAGCATGTGGAAGCGGTCGTGCGCGAAGCGGTCAGCAATGCGGTACGGCACGCCGGCGCGGCAACGGTGACGGTCTCGGTATCCGTACGCGACGGCGTGGTGCGGATTTCGGTCTCGGACGACGGTTCCGGGTTACCGGGCGAGGTTTCCCCCAGCGGGCTGGGAAATCTGCGCGAACGAGCCGAAGCGGCCGGCGGTGATTTCACCCTCGAATCGCGGCCCGGCAAGGGTGTTCAGCTGGACTGGTCGGCGCCTCTGCAGTGATCCGCCGGTGGTGATGCGGAGCAGCCACCATCACCGGCGGCATGCCCGCGCAGTTCGACGAGACTCACCGGGTGGCCGCGGATGCCGTGCCGCTTCCGGCGTGATGACCACCACCGGACAGCGTGAGTACCGTACGCACTCCCGCGAAACGCTGCCCAGTAACGGTTCCCGCGCCGGGCCGGTGCCGTGTGCGCCGACCACGAGGAGATCTGCCTCGGTGGATTCGGTGACCAGTTCGGTGGCCGGGTCTCCTCGTGGTGTGGTGACGGTGACTTCCGGCGCGTCCGGGTATTCCTGCCGGATGCTCGAGATGTGGTTGTGTGGCATGGGCGCCGCACCCGGGCCGTGGAGCGCGAACGATGTCCCCCGCAGCAACCCCTCGGCGGGCCGGACCACGACGGCGTGCACCCGGTCCCCGGGCTGCGCGGCGACGCCGAGGGCCCACCGCAGCGCCGCATCGCCGTGTGGCGAACCGTCGACACCGACGATGATGAAGCGACCGGGGGAGTTCATGAGGTGCCCTTTCCTCGGCTTCCGATCGTGCGGCAGCGCATGATGCGTGGGTAGGGCCGTAGGTCCCCGGCGGACTCGGGGATGGTGACGGCGCAAGTGGTGACTTTCGGCCCACTCGAGTCCGCGGAGTACGTGCGAAACGGCCGGTCGTCCTTCATCGGTGCACGACCTCGGCTGTGGCGCCCGTGCGGAGCCGACGTGGCCCGGTGCGCGCCGGTCGTAAGCCCCCGGTTCGCTTCTCGTCACCGAGAACCCGACCGCCACTGTCCACATCGGACTTGACGCGAACGCTCATGCCCGGCCGGACACGAGAGCGATGTGGCCCGAGCGCGGAACGCGTGGACACCGGGCGGTGTGGTGTGCGTGATCCTGCCGAAGCATGACGACTGGGCGGGGAGAGGCGCTCGCGGCGTCGATGTCTGCGGAAACGACCACCGCGGCCGGAAATCGCCGGCTCCGTGTCCCTCCGGATCGCGAGGCCACGGCGAGGAGTACCCATGGAGTACCGCCGACTTGGCGCGTCCGGATCGCGCACCAGCACTGGGCTTCGGCGCCGGCATGTTCGGCGTACTGGCCCGATGCACGGGGCCATGGGCGAAATCGACCGCAAAGCAGCTCCGTGGATGATCGACATCTGCGTCGACCCGGGGTTGCCATGTTCGACGCCGCGGGCCGGAAGCCCTCGCTTCGGCGCGTCGGAAGTCCTTCCGTACCTCGGCAGGTCACAGCTTGTCGTAGAAGGCGGTGATCGCGGCCATGACTTCGATCGCCGCGGTGAGCTGGGCGGGCCGGAAGTGCTCCAGTGTCTCGTCGAAGGCAGCCGCCAGTTTCCGTTCGCGTTCCTCGTGTCTGCGCAGGCCGGATGCGGTGATCCGGACGAGCACTGTCCGGCGGTCGTCCTCGACGCGCTCGCGGGTGACGTCTCCCGATTTGACCAGGCCGTTCACCAGTTGGGTCACGGCTGCACCAGTGGTTTCGGTATGCCCGGCGAGCCGGCTGATCGAGAGCGGGCCTTCCTCGGCGAGCGCGCGCAGGGCGCGGGCGTGCGGGAAGGACAGCGCGCCCTGATCCCGGCTCACCCGGCCGCGCAGCCGTGCGTCGGCCGCGCTGAGTGTGTAAGCCGCCCGTGCGAGGCGGTCCCGGGTCTCGGCTTCGGTGCTGTCCGGCATGCACTCTCCCTCCGCTTGACGGGACCTTAGCATAGGGCTTAACTAAGAAGGACTTAGTAATTAAGGTCTTATATACTTGGAGGGAAGATGACTTCTCGAGCCATCGGGCAGAGCTGGGCTCTCGATGCGGCGATCGCCCAGGGCGGGTTCGACGCGCTGCACCCGCAGGCGCGGGGCAGCCTCGAAATGATCGGGGTCGACCACTCCGACTTCGAGCGGGTGTTCAGCCAGGTCAAGGCCGGTGCCATGATGCCGAAGGCGTGGGCTGGTGTCGCCGAGCAGGTCGAAACGCGCGCCGCCCATTACCGCCGGACGGGTTTCCTGGCGACGGCGGCCGATTTCGCTCAGCGGTCCGCGACGCTGTGGTGCGGTGCGCTGGGCGCCCTCCCAGTCGGGGATGCCCGCAGGGCCGTGTTCCGCGAGCACCTCAACCGCTGCGTGGACCACATCGGGGACCTCCGTGGCGGACGGGTCCGGCGGGTAGTGCTGGACTTCGAGGGCGGTCATCTCTACGGGTTGCTGCATCTGCCGGCGGGGGACGTCCGCGCGGCCCCGGCGGTGATCCTCGGGCCGGGCATGGACATGGTCAAAGAGCACTTCCTGTCCCCGGCCGAACGGTATTACACCTCGCGCGGGATGGTGGCGTTGTCGATCGACGGGCCGGGCCAAGGGGAGACACGCGAGAGCGGCGTTACGGTCGGGGTGACCAACTCCGAACGGGCACTGGCGCACTGGATCGACTACCTGACCGGCCTTCCGGAGGTGGCCGCGGACCGGATCGGCATGTTCGGGGTCAGCATGGGCGGCTACTGGGGACACCGGCTCGCCGCGGCCGACCGCCGGCTGGCCGCCCTCGCCAGCTTCGAAGGCGTCACCGGCGAGTTCACCACGATCTTCGAGCGGGCCCAGCCCAGCTTCAAGCGCAACTACCTGCAGATGTCCGGCTACACCGACGAGGAGGCGTTCGACCGGGAGCTGGCGCCTCGGTTGCCGCTGGGCGATCTGGTCCGGGACATCGTGTGCCCGGTGCTGATCGGGATCGGTGAGTTCGACGAGCTCAGCAGTCTCGAGGAGATCATCGCCTCCTACGAGCGGATCACCGCGCCGAAGGAGATCCGGGTGTATGAGAACGAGTTCCATCCCCTCGGCGGCGTGGCCGCGGAAATGATGCGGTTCGGCGCCGACTGGCTCGAACGCGTGCTGGCCGGTGAGCTCGCCGAGCCCGGCCGTGATGAGCGCTATTACGTGCGCTGCGACGGCGAGGTGACCGAAGGCACCGCCGAACCCGACTGGTGGCGAGGTGCGGTGCCGTCGGCACTGCGCGCCTCGCGAAGCGAATGACGGACAGGGGAGGAAAAACCATGGAACTGCGCCTTGACGGACGGGTCGCGTTGGTGACCGGGGCAAGCTCCGGACTCGGCGCGGCCATCGCCCGGCAGCTCGCCGCGTCCGGGGCGAGAGTCGCCGCAGTGGGCCGTGACCAGGACCGGCTCGGCAAGGTAACCGGCGAGATCGGCGCCGCGGCGGTCGGTCTTACCGCGGACCTGCGGGAGGCGGGTGCACCGGAGCGGATCGTCGACGAATGCGTGGCGGCTTTCGGTACCGTGGACATCCTCGTCCACGCCGCGGGGCTCGGCGAAGCCGCGCCGTTCGAGCGGAGCCTCGACGCGCTCGACCGGATGTGGTCGGTCAACCTGCGCGCGCCGTATGTGCTGACGCAGGCGGCACTTCCGCATGTGCGCGGCGGCGGCAGCGTCGTGTTCCTCAGTTCGGTCGCGGGCATCGTCGCCTGTCCCCAAAGCACGGCCTACGGCACGGTCAAGGGCGCAGTGGAGAACTTGACCCGCTGCCTCGCGGTCGAGGAAGCGCCGCACGGAGTCCGCGTGAACGCCGTCGCCCCGGGCACCGTCCGCACTCCGCTGAGCGAAGCCGGGCCACTGGCCGATCCGGCGGGGGAGAAGTTCCTGACGGACCGCACTCCGCTCGGCCGGATCGCGGGGGTGGGAGACGTTTCGTCGGCCGTGCTGTACCTGGTCTCCGACGCAGCCGCCTACGTGACCGGCCACAGTCTGGTCGTCGACGGGGGGTGGACCGCACAGTAGGGGCTGCCGATTCGCAGGTTCCGTCCCGAGCCGCGCGGTAACCCGGCTCCTCCCGGACAACGGCAATCAGCCATCCACAGTGGACACTTCCTCAGCGGACCAGTGGCATGAAGATCGTGTCGACGACTTCCCGGATCGACTCGGACGACATCGGCCGCAGATGCATGATCGCCTCGTGCCGGAGCAGGTCGTAGGGCAGGCCGGCGATCCGCGGGGTCAGCTTCGCGCCGTCGATCTCGCCTCGGTCGATCGCGCGCTGCAGCACGGTTTCGATCACCGACTGCCGGGACCCGGTCAGCATCTCGCGCAGGTCGGCGGGACTGGTGCCGAGTTCGTCGAAATATGCGGCCAGCTGCGCGGTCATGATCGCCGCGAAGCCCGCGAACCACACGTTGAGCTGTTCCATAAGGTCGATGGTGTCGTCCCGCAGTGACCCGGTGGCCGGGTCGGTCAGGACTCCACGGTCACTCGCGCGGAGGATCGCGTCCTGAACCAGCGCACCTTTGGTCGCCCAGCGGCGGTTGACGACCGGACGGCTCGTGCCCGCTCGCCCGGCGACCGACTCGAAGGTCAGGCCGGAATACCCGCGTTCCATCAGTTCGTCCCACGCTGCGTCCAGCAACGCACCCTCGAGTTCCGCGCCGTGCCTGCGCCGGCCACGAACGGGTGGCTCGCTTGCAAGATCCATGACTGCATCTTACACTAGGAGATGAGGGCACTCGACCCTTCTTTCTGCTCCACCGGCCGTTTCGACCGTACCGGCGTGAGCTGTCAAGTATGTTGAACAGGAGAATCGTCATGAGCACCACCGCTGATGTTCAGCCGTCCACTTCGGTCACCGTCACCGTGCACACGAAAGGACAGGATTTCGACGAGTCCGCGGTGGACCAGTGGGAATTGAAGGCTGCTCGCCGGGCACTGAAGAACCTGAAGAATGTGGCCGGAGGTCAGGTCATGATGGATCTGCTCAAGGAGCAGATCGACGCGGGTGACCGTTTTCACAAGGAGCTCGTGGAGGCGGCCGGCGGTGCGTGGCGGGAATCACGGACCGAATTCGCGGTGCGCGGGCTCACGGGTACTCAGCTCACCAACTGGTTCCGCGGGCAAGCGGGCACCGGAGAATTCGGGGACAAAGCCCTTCTCGTGAACGCGCACCCCGAGCACTACGTCGAGCCGCCCACGTACCCGGGTGGCATGGTGGAGACGATCGGCGGGCACCTCACCCGGTTCAAGGTGGCGATGGTGCCGGAACTTCCCCCGGTCATCGCGGAATACCTCGATCCGGCCTACCCGCAGACGCTCGCGCAGGCCGAGCTGACTCTCGACGACGGCACCGCCTTCGCGTACTGCGTGCACCAGGCGCGGGACACCGAAACCGGCGCGGCCGTCGTGGTCCGCGTCATTTATCCGGCCACCTCTCCGGACTCCCTGATCGAGGGTCACTGCGAGCATTTGGCCATCGAATTCCGCAGCTGGATCAGGAACGCCGCCGCGGCGGCGTGACCCTTCGGGAAGACCAACGAAAGACAGCCTATGGAATTCAAGAATAAAAAGGCTCTGGTTACCGGTTCGGGAGCATTCGGCGGCCTCGGGCACGCCATCGCGAAAATCTTCGCCGAGGGTGGTGCCGAGGTCACGATCACCGGCCGGGATCCGGAGCGCGCAGCGCCGGTCCTCGACGATCTCGGTGGCAACGCCCGTTTCCTGCCAGCCGATTTGCACGACAAGGAGAATGTGCGCAAGCTCGCCGCCGACGCCGGTCCGGTAGACATCCTCGTCAACAACGCGGCAATCCTGCTCGGCGCCTCACAGGACCTCGACGACTACGAGCACGCATTCGCCGTCAACGTGCGTGCGCCGTTCGTGCTCACCACCGTCCTGGCACCGGCGATGGCCGAGCGCGGCGGCGGCAGCGTCGTCAACATCTCCTCGACGGCCGCCGGAATCGGCATGCCCGAGATGGGCGTCTACGGGGCGACCAAAGCCGCGCTGGAATCCCTGACCCGGGCGTGGGCGGCGGAATTCGGCCCGGCGAACGTCCGCGTCAACGCGGTGTCACCCGGACCGATGCGCACGTCGAAGGCGGTCGCCGCGCTGGGCCCGGACGTCGGCGGCTACGGCGGCACCGTGCCGATGGCGCGGGCGGCCGACCCGTCCGAGGTCGCCGAAGTGGTCGCCTTCGCGGCCGGCGACCGGGCCGGATTCATGACCGGCGCAGTCCTCCCGGCGGACGGCGGCCGGGCCGCCATCTGACCCCGTCTGCCCGGCTCCGTCCCCCGCGGCTGCCGGGCCGGCGGACCACTGTACGGACGCCTTTTGCGCTGGGCGTCCGTACAGTGCCGACTATGCATCGCCAGAGTCTGCTGCTCATGTGTATAGGCACCGACTCCGGTGACCTCGCCGCGCGCCCGGATCCGGGCGCGCGGCATTTCGGCGAGTACGGTTTCAAGGAAGCCGTCGCGGAGATCTTCGCGACTCGGCAGCAGTAAGGCTGTGAAGGGGCCCTTCACGGACTCAGAGTCCGTGAAGGGCCCCTTCACAGACCTCCGCGGGCTGTGCGGGGCCCTCACACCGACTTTGCCGACACCGTCAGGGGAGTCGGTGCGCGGACGGCGCCGTGTTCGAGGCCGTCCGGGCGGTGCTCGTCCGACCTGCCGTGGCGGCTCGGCTGCCCGTGGGTTGCCGGGCGAAAAGTGCGTCGATTCCATTTGTTTCGTGGGCCGTGGATTTCTTCGTATAGCTACAACTATCTGACAAACCTCGCATCGGTATTGGATTGATCTGCCGCGGAAAATCCGGACCTGAGTCAGGTGCCGAGGAGAGTGGCACTGTGATGCTGATCTCATTCGATCGGACTATTGTCGGCTGTGAACCGTCTCGCTACGGTCGGTAGTAGTGGTTGAAAAATGAGAAAAAATGCGTGAATAAGCGTATTTCTCATCTGTGAATAATCACCAACGAGGGGTGGGGATAGTGCTGGAAGGAGAGCCTGGGGAGATCGTTCCCCGGCCCATTTCGCAGGTGCTGGCCGTGGGTGGCGGATCAGATCTGCAGCCGCGGCTGCGGGCGATGTTTCCCGAGTTGCGCACGGTCGCGCTCTGCCGGGCCGCCGCGCTCGGCTGGGTGCAGAAGCTCGGCGAGAACCAGGCGGTGGTGGTGCTCAGCGACGACTCGCCGGTGGAGCGCTGGATTGCCGCCGGACGGCACATCAACGCGGAGTTCCCGATCGATCGGATCGTCGCGATGGCCGACCTCGACCAGGACAAGGCCGCGGCGATCGCGGCGGACCTGGGTGTCGAGTTCTACTCGCCCGAGGTCGTGGAACGAGTGCACAACAAGGTCGAAATGCGTCGGCGGCTGCGGGAGCGGGGCGTGGACCGGCTGCCGTACCGGGACCTGCCGTCGGCGGCCGAGGCGCGAGACTTCTTCGCCGAAGCCGGCCCGCCGTTGATCGTCAAGCCCAGCCGCGGCCGGGCCAGCGCGGGGGTGACGGTCGTGACCGAGCCCGCGCAACTCGATGCGGCGTATCACCGGGCAGCCACCGAGCACGCGCCCAGGGTCGAACCGTCCTCGCCGATCGGCGAGCGATTCGTGGAGGGGCCGGAATACAGCGTGGAGTGCCTCTCCCACCGCGGCCACCACTACGTGTTCGCCGTGAACGAAGAGTTCAAGGACTCTGTGTCCAAAGTGGAATACGGCCATGTTGTCCCGGCGCGGATCGCCGCGGAGACCGAGACGGCCCTGGTCGAGCACGTTCGCGAGTGCCTGACGGCGCTGGGCATCGAGCATGGCATCACGCACAGTGAGCTGATCTTCGGCCCGGACGGTCCGGTGTTTCTGGAAACTCACCTGAGGCAGGCGGGCGACGAGATTCCGCAGCTGATCGCCGATGCGACCGGGCTGGACATGGCTGACTTTTTCCTCCGGCAGGTCGCCGGCGAGGATATCGGTGCGCTGCCGGAGCTGATCGCGAGGCGGGATCGGCCGCAGTACACCGGAGCCGCGGCGATCCGCTATCTCGTGCCGCCCGCGGAGGGTGTTCTGGAGGGCATCGACGGCTGGGACGGCGTCGCGGCGTTGCCCGGGGTGCGCGCACACGCGCAGTCGGCGGAGGCCGGCGCTCTGCTGAACGGGCTGGAGAGCTCGTATTCCCGGCTGGGGCATGTGCGGGTGCAGGCAGCGGATACGGCAGCGGCGCTTCAGTTGCTCGACAAGGCATTCGCGGCCATCACGGTCAGGGCTCGCCCCGCAGCGTAAAACGGCAGGAGAGCGTCCGAAATGACATCCATTCGGGCTGGTGGCACGGGTGTGCCTCCTTCATCCGCGATCCGCAGATACCTGTTCGGCTATTTTGTCACCAATGTCGGCGTGGGCGGATTCACGCTCGCGGTCGGGCTGATTCTGTTCGCGAGAACCGGTTCGGCGGAAATGTTCGGGATACTCGTCGGAATGGAGTTCGGTCTCGGGTTGATCGGGCAGGTGATCGGCGTGAGCGTGCTCGACCGCCGGGACGCGCTGAAGGTGGCGATCATCGCCAACGTGGTGCGCGGCTGTGCAGTTCTCGGGTGCGGCGCGCTGCTGCTCGCGACGGCCGGCACCACCGTACTGACCAGCGTGTTCCTGGTGTCGGCGATCATCCGGCCGCTGTACCGGGCCGCCAGTTTCGCGCTGGTGGTCCGGGTGTGCGAGCCGGTTGAGCTGGCCAGGGTGAACGGCCTTCGATTCGGTCTGCTGCAGGTCGCTCAGGTCACCGGGCTGTTGTGGGTGTCCCTGCTCAACGCCGTCGCTCCGCAGCCGGTGATGCTGCTGGGCGTCGCGGCGTGCCTGCTGGCGGGCACCGCGATCCTCGCCGGGCTTCGGCACCTTCCGGCCAAGGAGCCGCCGGACACGGCCGACCGGATGTTCGGCCGGTGGCGAGAGCTGGGCGCGGCCTTTCGCCGCACCCCGGCGGTGGCCGTCCACCTGCTGCTCGGCTGCGCCGGGCCGCTGGCCGTGGCGCTGGCCGCGGTGCTGGTCGCTCCGGTGAACGCGGAACTCGGTGGCGGCGCGCTGGGCATCATCGCCCTCGACGGCAGTGCCGCGGCCGGTTCGTTCGTGGCGGTGATGATCACGCGGAAGTTCGCCGTCGAGCGGCTGCCGTCGCTGATCTGGGCCGCGCCGCCACTGATGGCGGCCGGACTGCTGCTGCTGGGGCTGAACCAGTCCGTGCCGGCCGGGGTGGTGGCTTTCCTGGGTTTGGGCTGCGGATCGGTGCTGTCGGCGACCGCGCTCGACTCGTTGTTGCAGTACCGCACCGCGGCGCGGCTGGTCGGCAGGCTGGCGATTTCCCAGGAGGCCGCGGTTTCGCTGTTCGCGCTCGTCGCGCTGCCGGTGTTCGGCCGGCTGCTGGCCGAGCGCGGAGTCGGTGTCGCGTCCGTGGTGTTCGCGACGGTGCTTGCCGGTTTCACGGTGGCCTTCGCGGTCGGGTGGTCGGTACGCCGGACCCGGCTGCTCACGAGTCCGGTGGGGATTCCGGACCGAATCGAGGGGAGAACATAGCCATGCAGATCGAACTCGGCTGGGCCGAAGTGCTGGACACGCTTGTCCGGGATCCCGCGGACGAAAAGGCGCGGGCCTGGGCCGACGAGGCCGCCCGCGAGGAGCGCGGGACGCCGGGGCAACTGTATTCCTACCGAGTGCTGACCAGTGGCGAAGAAGTGCTCACCGCACTGGCCGAAGGGCCGCGCCGGGTCGAAGCGCTGCTGGCCGAGTACGCCCCGACCCGCACCGATCACCAGCCGGAGCCGGGCGAGTGGAGCCCGCGGCAGATCGTTCACCACCTCGCGGACAACGAGGCGGTGAACGCGGTGCGGCTGCGGGCCATTCTGACCGAGGAGACGCCGGAGATCTACGGGTACGATTCGGATCCCTGGACCAGATTCTTCGACGTGGAAAGCGTGCCTGAGGCACTGCACCGGTTCGCTGTCCAGCGTGCGAACACCGTCCGGGTGCTGCGGGGCCTCAGCGATGAGGACTTCGACCGCAAGGGTGTGCTGTCCTACCGCGGTGCGGAGACCGTCCGGGTGCTCGCGGCGGTGCTCGCCGGGCACGACCTGTCGCATCTCGACCAGCTGGTGAAGTCGTTCACCATGGTTCGGGCGGCGGGGCTATGAGCTACGCCGAACTGGCGGCACAGGTTCTCGAACAGGATCTCTGTACCTCATGTGGTGCCTGTGCCGCGGTGTGCCCTCAGGATTTGCTGCGGATCTCCGTCGACCGCCCGGTCGCGGCACTGCGCCCCGAGGTCGCCGCCGGCGACGTCTCCTGTGGCAGCTGCACGCTCTGCGTGGACGTCTGCCCCGGTAAGGACACCGGCACGGCCGATTCGGAACTGCGGCTGTTCGGCCGGACCCGGGCCGAGCACGAGCGCTGGGTCGGGGTCAGCCGCCGGACCTGCCAAGCCCGTGCTCTCAACTCGGAGGTACTGGGCGCCGCATCGGCGGGCGGCGCCGTGACCACGCTGCTCATCACCGCGCTGCGAACCGGGATGATCGATGCCGCCCTGGTCGTCGGCAGGGACGAGGACCGCCCGTGGATCCCGGCGGCGCACCTGGTGGATACCGAGGCCGCGGTGACCGCGTCGGCACAGGCGAGTTACTCGATCGCGCCCACCCTGCAGTTGTTGCGGGATACGGCGTACCAGCGGATCGCTGTGGTGGGCCTGGCCTGCCAGATCCAGGCGCTCAACAAGATGGCGAACCTGCCGGAGCCACCGCCGATGCTGTCCAAGGTGGCCCTGACCATCGAGATCGCCTGCTCGTCCAACACCCGGCTGGCCGGGACCGAACACCTCATCGAGGATCGGCTTCGGCTGCCGCTGGCCGAGGTCACCGACCTGAAGTACCGGTCCGGCCGGTACCCGGGCAACTTCACCGCTCGCGACGGCTCCGGCACCGAGCACAGCCTGCCGTTCCACGAGCTGGTGACGACGTTCAAGAAGTTCAAGACGTTCCGTTGTCTCGCCTGTCCGGACTGGTGGAGCGGGCTGGCCGACATCTCCGTGGCCGACGGAGACCCGAACATCTTCCGCACCAGCCGGAACGACACCGAGGTCCCGAAGACCTCGTTGGTGATGACCAGGACCGGTACCGGTGACGAGCTCGTGGCGCGGGCGGTCGAGCGCGACGAGCTCGAGGTCGCCGACAGCACCTTCGAACCCGGCGAAAGCCTGGGGCTGCAACGCAAACGCCACCGGTACCTGGGATATCAGCGCAAGTATCCGGAGCGGGTGCCGCATCCGGCGATGCCGGGCGAGGAAACCGTCCAGCCGCTGAGCGACGAGGACGTGATCGAGCGGATGAGCCCGGCAGGCGCCCGTGGCGACTGAGCATCGGGCGGTGCCGGCCCGGATCCGGCTGGGCCGGCCGCATCCCGGCAACGGGCCGGTCCGCGCGAAACCCCACGCGGACAAGGCGATGAGCCAGCGCGCGACCCTGCTCGCCGCGATCGCGGACGGGCAGTCGCACCTCCGGAACCTCGCTGACTGCCGGGACACCGCATCGAACCTGCGAGCGCTTGAGCAGCTCGGCGTCCCTGTCCACGTCGAAGGAACGAGCGTGACCATCGACGGCGTGGGCCCTGGCGGGTTCGATTTCCGTGGCGAGACAGTGGACGCCGGCAACAGCGCGACTACGGCGAGACTGCTCATCGCGGTCTTGGCCGGCAGCCGGGCAGACTGCGTTGTCGACGGCAACGACCTGCTGCGCGACCGGCCGATGGACTGGCTGATAGAACCGCTGAGACAGGTGGGTGCCGACCTGACCTGCTTCGGGCCGAAGGAGCGGTTGCCGGTGCGCGTGGCAGGCAGGCAGCTGCGGGGCGGCACCGTCGACGTCGAGATCGACTCGGCCCAGCCGGTATCCGCGATGTTGTTCGCTGGGCTCGCGGCGGACGGCGAGGTGGTCATCCGGCGACGGACGGCGGCCCGCGATCACACGGAGCGGATGCTGCGCTGGACGGGCGTGGACGTGCGGGCCGCGCGGAACCAGGTGATCCTGACTCCCGGAACTCCGCGCGCCTTCGAGCTGACCGTGCCTGGTGATCCGTCCGCGGCGGCTGTGCTGGCCGCACTGCACTTGGCCTCGCCGCGAGCGTCGTCGTCTTTGCTGCTCGACGACGTCTGCCTGAATCCGACCCGGCTCGGCTTCTTCCGCGCTCTGCGGTCGCTCGGTGCGGACATCACGTGGCAGGAGGGTGCGGGCGCCGGGTCGCCGGAGCCGGTCGGCACGATCGAGGTGCGCGGCCCGCTGCGTCTTGCGGGCGGCACGGTCGGCGGCAAGGAACTCATCCAGGCCGGTATCGACGAGTTGCCGCTCCTGGCCGCGCTGTGCTGCCGGGCAGACCGGCCGCTGGTCATCGAGGACGCCGCCGAGCTGCGCGACAAGGACATCGACCGGATCACCGCCACGGTGGAGCTGTTGACGCAGTTCGGCATCGAAGCGTCCGCCACCTCCGAAGGACTGATCGCCGCTCCGTCGGAGCCGAAGCCGCCGGCGGAGCTTTCGTTGCCAAGGGACCATCGGCTGGTGTTCGCCGGCTGCGTGCTGGCAGTGCTCGCCGGCGGAGAGCTGGTACTCGACGGCGTGGACGCGGCCGCGACGTCGTATCCGGCTCTGGTCGAGGATCTGGCCACCTATGTTCCGGTGGAGGTGCTGTGACGCTGGCGATTGTCACCGGAGGTGCCGGGTGCCTCGGCAGCGAGGTGAGCCGCGGCCTCGTCTCCGACGGCCACCATGTGCTGGTGCTCGACCGGGCCGGGCACCGGCCGGCGGAGAATCTGACGAGTGCGGTGGTCGACCTGACCGACGAGGACGGTGTGCGGTCGGCCGTGGACAGGGGCATGGCCCGGCACGGCGCACCCGCGGTGCTGGTCACCTGTCACGGTTGGTCTCCGAAGGGACCCGGCGGGCGGGCCGCGGCCGGCGCCGCGATGCCCGCCGCGGACTTTCTGGCGGTACTGCGGGTCAACCTGCTCGGCTGCTATCTCGCGATGAAGGCGGTCGTGCCCGCGATGGCGGCGGCCGGTGGCGGGCGGGTGGTCAATGTCAGCAGTACTTCCGGGCTGACTGGCCGGACCACGGCCAGTCCCGCCTACGCGGCGGCCAAAGCCGGAATCGACGCGCTGACCCGGTCGTTCGCGGCCGAGTACGGCGACCGGGGGGTGCTGGTGTCCGCCATCGCACCGGGCAAGTTCCGCAGTCCGGGCTGGGTCGACGACCCGGCGGCAGTGGCCGGATACACCGGAGAAATCCCGCTCGGCAGGCTGGCGGAACCGGCGGAAATCGGCGCGGCGATCCGGTTCCTGGTCTCGGCGGGCAACACCTACCTCACCGGCCACACCATGGTGCTCGACGGAGGGCGGCTGGCATGACCAGGGTCGAAGACCTGACCTGGACCGAGTTCGAGAACCGGGCACCCGGAGTGCCGTACTGGCTGGTCGTCACCGGCAGCGTCGAGCAGCACGGTCCGCACCTCCCGCTGGGCGCGGACACCCTGGTCGTGGAGCGAGCCGCCGAACTGGTGGCCGACCGGCACGGCGCGCTGGTGCTGGGCACGGTGCGGGCAGGCGTGCTGCACGCTTTCCAGGACTGGCCGGGCAGTACTCGCCTGACGCCGGAGACTTTCACCTCGACCGTCGTGGAACTGACCGCGGGGATCGTGCCGTACCGGAACCGGGTCGTGCTGCTCAACGGGCACGACGAAAACCACGAGTCGCTCATGATCGCGGCACGGCGGCTGGTCGAATGCCAGGGCACGGACGTCGTCGTGGTGGAGTGGGCCGAACTGGTCAGCGACGTGATCCGCGAGAGGTCCGCTTCGACCAGCGAGGCGCACGCGGGCGAGGGCCTGACGTCGGTTTTCCTGCACTGGTACCCGGACCGGGTGCGGACTGAACTGGTCGCGCCCGGGGTCGAGCCGGAGAACGGCCTGACCCGGGACGATCTGCACGTGGCGAAGCGTGCGCACCGGCCGGTCCGATTCGATCGGGCGGCGGTGCCCTCGGGCGTGATCGGCGACCCGCGGCCGGCGAGCGCGGACAAAGGGGCGGCGATCGCGGAGGCGTTGGTGGATCGGCTGGAACTGCTGGTGAAGGAGCGAGGATGGCTGTGCGCCCGATGACGGCCGAGGACGCCGGCACGGCGATGCGGGAGCTGACCCGGTTCGAGTCGCCGTCGATGTCGGCGACCATCGAAAACGACATCGGCCTGATCGTGTCTCATGCGGACGGCCCCCATTTCTGGGATCGGGACGGCCGGCGGTATCTCGACCTCACCGCGGGGTCGGGGGTCCATGCGCTCGGCCATGGCGATCCCGGGCTGCTGACGGCGATGTCCGAGCAGCTGCACCGGTTCGCCCACGGTGGCTGGCAGCTGGGCTGTCCGGCTCGCGCCGAGCTGAGCGGTCGGCTCGCCGAGTTGCTGCCCTGGCCGGATCCGGTGCTGTTGTACTGCACAACCGGTTCGGAGGCGGTCGAAGGCGCGCTGAAGGTGGCTCGCGCGGCCACCGGACGGCGGCAGATCCTGGGTTTCCTCGGCGGCTATCACGGAAAGACCGGCGGGTCGCTCGCTGTCACCGCGAATTCGAGCCTGCGGCGGGACGTCACCGAGCTGCCGATCGCGGCGCTGAGCCTGCCGTATCCCTCGGCCCGCGGATACCTCACCGCCGAAGTAGTGTCGTCCGAGGCAGAATTCGCGTGGGGCAAAGAGATCCTCGAACATCCGGATTTCGGGCTGGACGACGTGGCCGCGCTGGTGGTGGAGCCCGTGCAAGGCGCGGGCGGCATGCTGGCGGCAAGTCCCGGCTGGCTTTCGCAGCTGCGCGAGTTCACCAGGAAACACGGCATTCTGCTGGTTCTGGACGAGATCTATACGGGCTTCGGCCGCACTGGATCGATGTTCGGCTTTCAGCACGACGGCGTCGTGCCGGACCTTGTCGTGCTGGGCAAGGCGTTGGGTGGCGGTCTGCCCGTCTCCCTGGTCGCCGGACCGCGCGCGGTGATGAAGCGGATAGCGTCGCTCCGGCAGACGAGCACGTTCTCCGCGAATCCGGTGGCCTGCGCGGCGGGCAATTACGTGGTGCGGCGCGTGGTCGAGGACGACCTGTCGCGGCGTGCTGCCGAGACCGGCGACGCACTGGCGGCTGCGCTTGCCGCCCTGCGGATCCCCGGCGTCGAGATCACGTTGTGCGGGCGCGGGTTGATGCTGGGCGCACGCGTCCACACGACGGGCGGCGCGGACTTCGTCAAGGCGGTGGTGGCCCGGATGCGGGAGCTCGGAGTTCTCGTGCTGCGCGGGGGTTCGGACGGTGAGGTGGTGAAGCTGACTCCGCCGCTGACGCTGCCGGCCGACGCCGCAACGGCCGCCATCGAGGCTTTCGCCACGGCAATCAGGGACGAGCTCGCGCGGTGACCGAACGACTCTGGGTAGGTCGGGTGTTCGTGCGGAGCGGCTGCGGCGGCAACCACACCGGAGTGGTGCTTGACGAGTGCGGCGCACCGGCCGATCTGGCTGCTGCCCTTGGCTTTCCGGACACCGCGTTCGTGCAAGAGCACGCCGGACGTTCCGTCACCGTTCGCACGTTCTCGCCGTACGAGGAACTGGCCCAGTGCTTGCAGACGACGCTGGCGGCCCCGGTCGCGCTCGGCGCGGCCGACAGTGAGACCTGGCGCGTCCGGCATCCCGCCGGCGCCTTGGACGTTCAGGTCGAGCGTGCGACGGACGGATGGCTGTGCTGGGCTCGCGACACTGACGCAGCAGGGGAGCCGATGCGCGTCGGCGACTTGCCGGGTTGGCTGAGCGCTGCGGACGTCTATCGGGTGCCGCAGGGACGAAGCAGGTTGTACGCGAGGGTTTCGGACGTCGCGGAGTTGCCGGTGTTCAGCTCCGCCGAGGTTCTCGCTGTTTGCCGGGCGCATGACTGCACTGCTGTCGTCTTCTTCGCCGAGACCGCGGCGGAGACCGTGCGGACCAGGGTGTTCACGACTTCGCTGGGAGGTCGGGAAGACGTCGCCACCGGTGGTGCGGCGGCAGGCGTCGGCGTCCTGCTCGCGCGTGCGCGCCGGACCGGGCGGATCGACGTGATCCAAGGCTCGGAGGAACCAGCCGGACAGGGACACCTGTTGTTGTCGCTGGACAGTGAACGACATGTCGGCGGCCGGGTATTGCCGCTGCTGACGGGAAGGACAGCGGCATGGGGACCGGACTGACAGCGACCCGCCACAGCCGGATCGACGACGTAGCCGGCACCGAAGAGCTGTTCGCCGGGGCACCGCTCTACGAGAGTCCCGGTTGGCTCCGTTACTGCGAGCGGCTTTCGGGCGGGCGCATGACGTACCTGGTCGCGAGGGACGAACACGGCAGTCCGGTCGGGCTCACGGCGACCAGGATCGTGCGTCCAGGCCAGGTGATGGCCCTGTATGACCTCGGTACGTTGTTCGACGACTGGAAGCCGGCGGCGTTGTACCCGAACGTCGTTTCCGCCGTGTCCGGTTCGCACTGGGTCGATCGTGTCCTGCCCGGTATCGATCCCGCTCCGGTTCGCGCAGTTCTCGGCAAGGAGCTTGCCGAGGTTGCGGCGGAGCTTGGCTGCCCGGCCGCGGCGGCGTTGTATGTCGACGAGATGGACAGTGCCCGGCAGCTGAGCGCGGCGATGGGTGGCTCGCCGCCGTTCATCTTCGCCGCGCAGACGCTCCTGACCGGGCAGTGGTCCAGCTTCGACGACTATGTGGCCAGTCTCAAGCGTTCGCGGCGTAACAAGGTACGACGAGAGCTGCGCGAGTGCCGCGAGAACGGGATCCGGATTTCCGTCCACAGTGGAACGAAAGCGCTCGGCGAGGACACTGCGCGGCTCCAGGTCGCGTTGCGGGAGAAGTATGCGGTGGGCGGCTCGGTCGAATCCGTTCTTGCCGATTATGAGAATCTTCGTGCGACGGTCGAGGACCGGCTGCTCGTGTTCCGGGCGGAGCGCGACGGACGGCTGCTGGGCATGAGCATCGCATTGCTGGACGGCGATCGGCTGCACCTGCGGCTGGTCGGCTTCGATTACTCGCAGGAGCTGGACTTCCTCTATTTCACCGTGTTGTTCTACGCGCCGATTGAATGGGGTTCCCGCAACGGGATGACGTCCTATGCGTTCGGCACCAGCAGCTATCCCGCGAAACTGGCACGCGGCTGCCTGCCGGCGCCGCTCTACGCCGTCGTGCGCTGGCCCGATGCGGACCGCGCGGCCTGCGAGGAGCGAGCGCGAGCGCACGAGAAGGCGCTGAGCGCGGAGCTCGGCATCGGAGACGGTGAGGGGAATTCGTGACGAAACGTCGTTTGCTGGTGGTGGACGCGCCGGGCGGTCCACGGCCGGAACAGTATCTGCGCAGTTTGTGCGAGGAATTCAGCGTTACGGTGGTGTGGTTGTCCGTCGAGGCGCCCGCGGGCCGGGACCGCCGCCGGGCAGCGGTCTCGCTCGCGCCGACAGACATCGCCGTCGGGAATCCGCTGGACCTGGCAGGCGAAATACGGCGAGTGGCCGACGCCCACGAGCCTGACGGGATACTCGCGCTGAGCGAGCGCGTCGTTCATGTCGCACAATCGGCCGCCTATGAGCGTGGGTTGCCCGCCAACCGCCCGGAGACCTTGCAAGCGTTGCAGGACAAGAGGATCCAGCGGGAGCAGTTGGCCAAGGCCGGCCTCGCGGTCCCCGAACCGTGGGTCCTGCGCACCGAGCGAGACTGCGCCGCGGCCGCCGGAGGGGCAGCGTTTCCCGCGGTGCTCAAGCCTTCGGTGGGTATGGGCAGCATCGCGACCTACCTGATTCCGGGTCCGGAGGAGCTGCTCGCGACTTGGCGGTCCGCGATGGAGATTGTCGCCGCGGACAGCCGGATAGCGCACCACAGCCCGGTTCTGCTGCTGGAAGAGCTGTTGCCCGGCATGGACCCGGTGGACGAGCCGAGGCTTGGCGACTACGTCTCGGTCGAAGTGCTGGTGACCGACGACGGCCCGAACATCCTTGCGGTGTCGGACAAATTGCCGCTGTCCCCGCCGTTTCGGGAGAACGCGCATTTCCTGCCGTCGGTCCGGCCGCCTGGCGTCCTGGCACCGATCACCGACTGCGTCCTGGCCGCGCACGAAGCGCTCGGGATCACCCACGGGGTCACGCACACCGAGGTCAAGCTCACGCCGGCCGGCCCGGCGATCATCGAAGTCAACGGACGGGTCGGCGGTGGCGTGACCGAGGAACTGCGGCTCGCGGCGAACTACGACCTGCCGCTCCACCTGGCCCGGACGGCCGTCGGGCGGCCGGCCGACACCCGCCCGGCGTTTCACCGGTACGCGTCGTTTCTCACTCCCCAGCCGCCGCAGGGACATCACGTGGTGCGGCGGTCCCCGGCGACGGCCGAGCTACGGGCGGCGTTTCCCGCGCTGGACGAGATCGTCCATATCACCGCCGCCGGCCAGATCGCCGATTCCGCCGTCGGCACCGCCGGCAATCTGGTCAAGGCATTCGCCGCCGCGCCGGCCCACGAGGACCTCGTCGACCTGGCCGAGCGCATCACCGGTCCCGAGTACTTCCGGCTCGAAGAGATATCGGCCGGCGACAAGGAGAAGAAGACGTGACGAGCAGTATCCGGATCTTCATCGGCGAGCCGTCCTCGATCGACCCGGCACAGGGTTTCGAACACGACGGGGCGCTCGTGCTGCGGTTCCTCGCCGACCCGCTGATCGACTTCACCCCGGACACCGGCGAGCCCCGGCCGGCCGCGGCCGCGAGCTGGGAGGTGGACGAGGACGGGAAGCGAGTGCTGTTCCGGCTGCGCCGCGATGTCCGATTTCACCACGGCCGGGCCGTGACGGCCGAGGATTACGTGTACTCGCTGACCAGGGTGGTCCGACCGGAGACCGGGTCGAAGCTGGCCTACAACCTGGCGATGGTCGAGGGCTGCGAAGCCGTCCTGGCCGGCCGCTCGGACACGTTGAGCGGAGTCCGCGCGCTGGCCCCGGACCTGCTCGAAGTCCGGTTGACCGAACCGTTCCACGAGATCGCGGCGGTGTTCGGGCACCGGGTCACCGCGCCGGTGCCTGCCGAGCTCATCGAGGCCGACCCCGAGGACTTCCGGGTGCGGCCGGTCAGCACCGGGCCCTACCGGATCGCCGAGCCGTGGCGGGAGGGCATCGGACTGGTGCTGGAACGCTTCGACGGCTACTACGGGAGCAACGCCGCCTACCCGGACGGCGGCGGCGGGCACGTCGACCGGATCGACCTGGCGGTCTACGACGAGGTCGACGAGGGCTACGCGGACTGGCAGCGAGGTGCCCTGCAGATCACCAAGGTCCCGCCGGCCCGGCTGGGGGACGCTTTCGGATTCGGCGAGCGATTCCGGCGGACGCCGTGCGCGCTGATGCAATACATCGGATTTCCCACCAGGGTCGCTCCGTTCGACGACCCCCGCGTCCGCCGGGCCGTCGCGATGAGTGTCGACCGGCAGCACATCATCGACGAGATCTTCCACGGCACCCGCCCGATCGCCGACCGGGTCCTGCCGCCCGCCATCGCCCGCGGCGACGGCGGCGACGACCTGATCGACATCGAGTACTCACCGCAGCGAGCTCGTGAACTGCTGGCCGAAGCAGGCGTCGGCACCGACCTGGAGTTCGACTTCTGCTTCAACGCCGGCCTCGGCCACGACGCCTGGGTGGCGCTGGCACTGGACCAGATCAGCGCCGCCCTCGGCTGGCGGTTCCGGCTCACCCCGTTGCCCTGGCCGGAATTCCTGCGCTGGCTGCCTCGAGCCGATGCCCTGTTCCGGATGACCTGGGTGATCGACTACCCGTCGCCGGACAACTTCCTCTATCCGCTGTTCCATTCCGAATCCATCCACCACGACAATTTCACCGGGTTTTCCTCCGCCGAGTTCGACCTGCTGATCCAGCGCGCCCGATCAACCGCGGACCCGGCCGAACGCGCCAAGCTCTATCGGGCGGCCGAAGAGGTAGTGTGCTCGGCTCTGCCACTGCTGCCGCTGTGGTTCGGCGTCCAGTACCACTTGGTCGACCTCGACCGGTTCGACATCGACGGGCCGCCGGTCGACCTGTTCGGCGAGCCCGCACTGCGGCTTTACCGGCCGCGGCCGAGCTCTGCCGGCTGATCCGAACAACGGGGGATACGTGACACAGCATGCGGACCGGATCATCGAAGCGAAGGCCGACCAGCTGCGGGCGCTCGACACCACGCTGATCGACACCATCCAGAACTGGATAGACCTGACCAAAGACCTCGGCAACGCACGGATTGACGCCGGGCATCCCCGAACTGTGCACCAGGATGAGCTGGCGTTCATCAGGGGCTTCCGCTCGCTCGGCGCGGCCGGCGCCGAGCTGGCCGTGGTTCTGCTACGGCTGAGCCGGACCGGCCTTGACTCGCCGCAGGCCAAGGAAGTCTCGCCGGCTGACTATCGAGTGCGTCGGACATCGACGTCGCACCCGTCCGGGCGCTTCCGCGACGGCAGACCGATCAACGTCGACGCTGAACTGGTAGGTCATGCCGGTTGTGACGGTGCGTGTGCTGCATGGCCGAAAGAGACGCTTGCGGGGCCGTAGTTTCCGGGTTGGGGATTCGCCTCGCCTGGGGCGCTCGTACTGCCTGGTATCCATCCTCTCAAGCCTGCTGGTTAAGGGATCGCTTTTCGATGTGTCAGGCGGTGCTGAGCGATGCCGAAAAATACCCTTTCTGCTGGTAGTCGGCCATCACCTACGTCCGGCTATGCGGCAAGCTGTCGTAGCGTGCGTGACGTCTCGGGCACTTCTTGGGCTCGCGCGTGCCGGATTCTGTCGAGGTATTCGTGCAGGTCAATTGTGCCGGCGGTCTGGTCGTTGTCCACTTTGTGGCCAGTTGACTGGCCAGTTGTCCCGATAATCGCCATTATCTGTCGATTTCCGCCCGCTGCCCGCCGCATATCATCGTTGGCGTGTCCGAGTACGAGTTCGATCTGTTCATCAGCTACAGCCGTCACGGCAGCGTGCAGAAATGGCTGCTCAACCACTTCTACGGCAAATTGCGTGAATGTCTCGCCGACGAGTACGGCAGCCTGAACGTGTACGTGGATCGGCAGATGCCCAGTGCGGTGCACTGGCCGTCCAACCTGCGGGACGCGTTGCAGCGCAGCAAGATCATGGTTCAGTTGCTCACCCCGCCGTACTTTCAGTCCTCCTGGTGCATGGCCGAGACGCGTAGCATGCAAGCCAGGGAGGAGATGCTCGGATTCGCGGGACACGGTGGCTCTTCCCAGGGGTTGATCTACCCGATCCTGTACGGGGACTCGGAAAATTTCCCCGATTGGGGAAAGGTGCGCGCCTGGCGGGATTTCAAGGACGTGGCCTATCCGGATCCTTCCTATCAGCAGAGTGTTGAATACAACAAGTTCCACCACAAGGTCAAGGAGCTCGCCAGGGACTTGGCGCAGCTGGTGGCCCAGGCGCCACCGTGGCGGCCGGACTGGCCGCTCGTCGAAGTACCGGAACCGGTGTTGCTGCCGACTCCTCCGCTGCCGAGGTTCGAATGACGACCGGCACCGTGCTCACCTTCTATTCGTACAAGGGCGGGGTGGGTCGCAGTTTCACGCTGGCGAACGTGGCCGTGCTGCTGGCGCGCTGGGGGTACCGGGTGCTCACGGTGGACTGGGACCTCGAAGCGCCCGGGCTGCACCACTACTTCGGGCCGAAGCTGATCGAGCAGCCGGAACGCGGCGTCGTCGACCTCGCGCACGACTTCCTGCGTGGTGCCGGAGCACCGGAGGGCCCGCGGGATCTGGAGTCCTACGCCGTCCGGGTCGGCGTCGAAGGTGGCCGGCTCGATCTGCTGGCCGCCGGGCGCGTGGTTTCAGGCAAGCTGGAAGACTCCTATTCGAAGCGAATGCAGGCGCTGAACTGGGAGGACCTGTACCAGCGCGGGTTCGCCGCGTACCTGGAGCGGTGCCGTGCGGCGTGGACCGAGGACTACGACTTCGTACTGCTCGACAGCCGGACCGGTGTCTCCGACATCGCCGGCATCTGCACCGCGCATCTGCCGGACCGGCTGGTCGTGGTGTTCACCGCCAACGACCAGAACCTCGACGACGTGGTGGACGTCGCCCGGCGGGCCGACCGCGCCCGTGACCGCATGCCCTACGACCGGCCCCGGCACTCGGTACTTCCCATTCTGTCCAGGTTGGACAATCGAGTCGAGTACGAGCGCGCCGAGCAGTGGCAGCGCAAGTGCGCCGAGACCGTGGCGCCGCTGTTCGGCAACTGGCTGGCGCAGACCGTCCCGGTGGACCTGATGATGCGCCACCTCACGGTGCCCTACGTCTCCTACTGGAGCTTCGGCGAGCAGTTGCCGGTCCTGGAGGAGGAGGTGCCCAAAGCGGACCAGATCTCCTACGCGCTGGAGACGGTCACTTCGGTCATCGCGCAGGACTTCGACCGTACCGACGTGCTGGCCGACAACCGTGACGCCTACGTGGCCGCCGCGCGGGACCGGTGCCGTGAGTTCGACCTGGACGTGCTGGTGTCGAGCGCACGGCAGTCCAAGGTCGCCGCGGAACTGATCCAAGAACTGCACCTGCTCGGGGTGCGCGCCGACCGGTCGTTGTCCGGCGACCCGGGATTCCTGGCCGAGGCCACCGAATCGGCCCAGCACCTGTGCCTGGTGGTGGAGGGACCGCTGAGCCGCTGGCAGATCACCGAGTCCGAACGATTCCTGCGGCACACGCTCGGGCCGGAGGGCCGGCATCGGCAGCTGTTCTGCCTGCTCGCCCGCGGCATCGATCGCGACGAACTGCCGGGCTTCGTGCGCAATCTGCGCCACCTGGAATTCACCCCGGACGTGCGGCCCGTCCAGGTGGCCAGGCAACTGCACCATCTGCTTACCGCCACCGGGGCAGAGCCGGACCAGGAGGCGCTGCGGGGCGCGGCGGCCGCTCTCCGCGCGCTGCCGGACACCCTGCCCTACGCCGAACGCTTCGTCCTGGTCGAGGAAACCGTGCGCGGAATGGCCGCCGCACTGGACCACGGCGACCTGACCCTGCTGCTCGACCGGTCGGCGGACCTGACCTTCCTCGGCAGAGCCCACGGCGACGGTGCCGGGGTGCCCGCACCCCGTGCGCTCCTCGACGCGACGAGGGCACTGCTGAGCCGGATCGATCGACGGATCAACGCGTTCACCGAATGAAAGGCGGCGAAATGCCGGAGCAGTACTCCACGAATGCCAGGGCCGCACTACTGGCGCTGGCGCTGGCCAACCGGGCCATGCTCAACACCGAACTGGTCAACGACCACAAGGTCCGGCTCGGTCCCGCCGACCGCGACCGGCTGAATACCGCCGGACTGCTGGAGAGTTCGACGAACGTCCGGCCGTTCGTGCACCGGATCACCGACGACGGGATCGACTGGTGCCTGACCGACCTGGTCCGCTCGGAACTACCGCCTCGCGCGGGGCCGCAGGCCCGGCAGCAGCTCGACCTGCTCCGCAGGCTGGTGCCGTTCCTGCGCCAGCGCGGCTTGCTGGCCGAGGCGTTGCGGTCCGGTGACCTGGAATCGCTCATCCGCGGCGTCTACGCCGAGCTGTCGGTGGGCGTGCAGGACTGGATTCGCCTGGCCCGGCTGCGGCCGAAGCTCAACGGTGCGGGCAAGGACGAGGTGGACGCAGTGCTGGTCAAAATGGCGAAGACGGGCACGGTCCACCTGGCCCCCGACTCCAATCGCAAGGTGCTCACCGACGTCGACCACGCCGCCGCCGTCCGGGTCGGTGGCGAGGACAAGCACCTCATCGTAATCGAGGAATCATGACCGACGACTTACGTGAGGTCCTGGCCGTACTGCGATTCAACTCCGCCGAGACCCCGGACGACGTCTGGCACACTTCGCCCTCGCACATCGACGGCCTGCACGCCAGGGTCGAGCACACCATCGGGGCGGGCATCGAGGACGCCAGGGCCAGCACCGGCCCGAGCCCGGTGGGCGTGGCCGTGCAGGGGGAGAAGGGAGTGGGCAAGACCCACCTGCTCGGCTCGGTGCGCCGCATGGTGCAGCGTGAGGGCGGCTACTTCTTCCTGGTCGAGCTCACCACCGGGGACGCGTTCTGGGATGACCTCGCCGAGGCGATGCGCGGCGAGCTGCACCGGGCCAACGACGAGGGCGAGCGCCAGCTCACCGTGCTGCTGCGGCAGTTGTGTGCCGGTGCCGCGGTGTCCGAAGAGGTCAGCCGAGCCATCGTGGGCGAATCGGCACTGCAGCCCGACCACCTGCGTGCACTGCTCAACGGCCTGAGGAAGGCCGACAGCCGCATCGCCGTGGAATGCGGTGATACCATCCGAGCTCTGGTGCTCTACGGGTCCGACGCCGCGGACATCGGCCTGGAATACCTCCAGGGCCACCAAGGCAGCAAGGATGACCGCCGGTTGTGGGGCATGCAGCACCGCGCCAAGTCACCCCGCGTGCTCGTGCGCGACATCTCCCGCGTCCTCGCCCTGACGGGTCCGTGCGTCGTCGGGGTCGACCAGCTGGACACCTTGGTCAACAAGGGGCAGGACGCCCTCGACACCCAGGAGACCGACGCCGGGGCGACCCGGGAAATCGCGCTGATTTCCGACGGTTTGATGGCGCTGCGCGAATCCACCCAGCGGACGCTGACCATCGTGGCGTGCCTGCCCAACACCTGGATGAGGTTGAAGGCCGTGGCCAGCGACACGGTGGGCGACCGGTTCACTCAGACCTCCTTCCTGGGGGCGATCCAGGATCCGGAACTGGGCAGGAAACTGATCGAGAAGTGGCTTGGGGTGATCTACGAAAAGCACGGCGTCACACCACCGCACTCGACCTGGCCCGTGGCCGCCAGCGCGTTCGGTGAGAGCTGGACGAGTTACACACCGCGGCAGTTGCTCAAGCGGATCCATGCCCACGCCGAAGCCTGCCTGCACGGTGAGATCCGGGAACTGGGTTCCTTCGACGAGAAGGTGGCCGAGACCGTACCAGTGGGCCTGCTGCCGGATCATTCCCTGGACGAACTCGACGAGGAGTTCGCCCGGCTGCGGAGTGCGGTCGATCTCAGCGAGCTGGACATCAGCAAGGATAATGAAGACGAGGTCGCCCCACCATTGCTGCTGGCCGGATTGAAGGCGTGGATCACCGAGATCGGCAATGACGACCTGAAGTGGCAGCCGGAGTCGCTGTCGGACGAGAAAAGGCTGCACGCCAGCCTGCGCCGGCACCTCGACGACGCGCTTGACCTCCAGGAGCAGTGGACCTTCCGGGTCATCTCCGGGGGCCACGGCACGACAGTGCTGCGCCGGTTGCGCAACGCCCGCGACGCTGCGGGCATCCGGGCCGGGGCCAAGGACCGGTACCTCGTGCTCATCCGCTGGGGCAACCGCGGCTGGACCGGGCCGACCACCCGCAAGGAGTTCACTGCGCTGGAGCAGCTGGGGGTGCGGCGCCTCGACATGTCGGACGAGGATCTGCGGACCTTCAGCGCGCTCCGGAAAATGCTGGCCACGCCGAACCGGCGGTTGATCACCTGGCTGGTGGCGCGCAAGCCGGCCAGCGGCCGGACACTGCTGCGCCACGTCCTGCCCCAGTCCACCCCGCCCAGGAACGGCCACCAGGAAACGCGGCCGCCGCCGGACCTCGCCCCGGCCAGACTCACCACCCCACCCCCCGCCGAGCCGAAGCCCACCCCGCCAAAGGCCCCGATTGCCGAACCGGTCGAAGCCCCGGTCGTGGAACCGGCCGCACCGGCCGACGAGGAATTCGTGCTCGGGCTCAACGGGGAAATCCGCATCGAGCTGGCGTCGCTGCGCAAGCACGTCATCGTGTTCGCGGGGTCCGGCAGCGGGAAAACCGTGCTGCTGCGCCGGATCGTCGAGGAGTGCGCACTGCGCGGGGTGTCGGCGATCGTGCTGGACCCCAACAACGACTTGGCCCGCCTGGGCGACGCCTGGCCCGAACCGCCTGGCGACTGGCTGCCCGGGGACGCGGGCAAGTCGGCGGAATACCTGGCCCACACCGAGGTCGTGGTGTGGACGCCGGGCCGGGCGGGCGGACGTCCGCTCAGCTTCCACCCGCTGCCCGACTTCGCCGACGTTCGCGAGGACCCCGACGAGTTCGCGGTCTCGGTCGAAGCCGCCGTGGCCCGGCTGGTGCCGCACGCCAGGGTCGTCAACGGTACCAAGGGTGCCGTTCGCGGCCGGGCGGTGCTGCGCGAGGCGCTGACGCACTACGCCCGTTCCGGGAAGCGGGACCTCAACCGGTTCATCGAACTGCTCGCCGAACTGCCGGAGGGGGTGAGCAAGCTCAGCACCGGCACCGCGATGGCCGCCGATCTGGCGGAGACCCTGCGGGCGGCTGTGGTCAACGACCCGCTCCTCGGCGGGCCGGGGGAAACGACCGACCCGGGGGTCCTGCTCACGCCGTCGGCAGGCAGGCGGGCCCGGATCTCGGTGATCAGCTTCATCGGGTTGCCGTCGGAGGAGCAGCGGCAGGGCTTCGTCAGCCAGCTCCAGTGGGAGGTGTTCGCCTGGATCAAACGCCACCCGGCCGTGGACCGGCCGCTCGGCGGCCTGTTCGTGATGGACGAAGCGCAGACCATCGCGCCGTCGACTGCGTTGACGGCCAGCACGCAGAGCACCATCCTGCTCGCCTCCCAGGCACGCAAGTACGGGCTCGGCCTGGTGCTGGCCACCCAGGCACCGAAGGGCGTGCACAACCAGGTGGTCGGCAATGCCACGACGCAGTTCTTCGGCAGGCTGAACAGCCCGGCGCAGGTGGCCGCGGCGACCGAGATGGCCAGGGCGAAGAGCAGTTCAGTGGGCAACATCTCGAGGCTGGAACGCGGGCAGTTCTACGCCACCGGCGAGAACTTCGCGTTCCGCCGGATGCGGGTGCCGCTGTGCCTGAGCCACCACCCGCCGAGTCCGTTGCGGCTCGAAGAAGTACTGGACCGGTCTCACGAGCACCGGTGACCGCGGCGAAAAGCGCCCTTCACCCGTTTCGGGTGAAGGGCGCTTTTTCTCGTGAGGTCAGCGCGCCACGGCGGCGACTACGGTGTTGATGCGCTGCCACAGTGCGGCGAACAGGTCTTCCCGGCGGTAGACCCGCGGCTCGCCGGTGCTGCGGCCGAGGACCGAGAAGTCGTGCAGCTCGAGCACGGCGGTACCGGTTTCGATGCTGTACACCGGGAGGGCCCAGCCGTTGCTGCACCCGCTGCCGGTGTCGGCCTGGTGCCTGCCGACCACGAAGTTCACGGTCTCGTCCCCGCCGATGCCCCCACGTTGGATGTCCAGCGAGTACACCGTGTCACCGGCCTGCTCGACCCGGACGCTGATGCGCGAGACACCGCGGTGCACTGTGCCGACGAACCCGCTGCGCTCCAGGCCCGGCATCGCCGCGGTGAGCTGGTCGCCCAGATAGCGGAGGGTGGCATCCTGTTCGGCGTACCGGCTGAACGTGGCGGGCACAGCTGGTGAACAGGTAAGCCGCCGGGCGCCGGTCACCACCTCGGCGATCGATGCCTGCTCGGCCCCCGCCGACTCGGCGGCCTCGACCCGGGCAGCCAGCGCATCGGTGAGCAGGTCGGGCCGCGCAGGGTCGAACCGCAGGTAGCTCACATGCGGGTGCAGCAGCTCGGCGGGCACGGTGAGCTCACCGACGAGCACCGGTAGCACGTGCTCGTCCCCGTTCTTGACCGCGCGCAGCATCGCGGCGCCGAAATCGTCCACAGTGGAGACGAAGGGCAGGAAGAAGCGCACCGGTGTGGCCGGCAAGTCTCCCTGGTCCTTGTGCCCCCACCACTCGTGGGTCTGGTCGGGCCCGTGCAGGACTGTCAGTCCGCGCTGCCGGCTCGTCTCGACCACCTCGCCGACCGCGGACCGCGACTGCTCGGTGAACGAAACGGCGACGTCATAGGCCGCGTTTTCTTTCATAACTCATCCTTCCTGGTCGTCACCGGCACCACACCGGCGAGTACCGGGGGAGACTCCACTGCCGCTGTCGACCAGAAGTGGACGCGGTGTGGATCCCGCCCGTTTCCCGTTGACCGCCGCGGGGGAAACGGTCACCTCCTTGCTGGCCGTCCGGGCTCTGATGAATCATCGATATGGGCACCGGGACAGATCCGGAAAGCCAGAAATCAATTCACTGATTCCTCGAGAGGATTCGTCATGTCCAAATTCATGTCCACTTTTGCTGCCATCATCGCCTCGGTCACGGCCGCGCCGTGGTTGGCCATGGCCGGTTTCATCGGCGGTTTCGCCTTGCCCTCGGACGAACAGTCTGCGGCGTCGCCGGCCGCCACCTCTGCGCAGGAGTCGGACGGAAACCCTTGGCAAGACTGATTTACCGGCAAAAGTGCCGCCCCGGTCGCCCGCGCTCACTTCGCGGGCGACCGGGTGATTGCGTGGGTTCGGGGCAGGTGCTGTACTCGAAGTCGATCGGAGCGGGAGGAATTGGTGACCGGAACATTTGGGGAACTGCTGCGTGAGTACCGCATTGCCGCTGGCCTGTCGATGGGCCAGCTGGCCAAGCGCATCCACTACAGCAAGGGATATCTCAGCAAGATCGAAAACGGGGTGAAACCACCCCACGATTCCATGGCCCGGCTCTGCGACGGAGAGCTCGGCGCGGGCGGCGCACTGCTGGCGGCGGCGCGGTCGGCGCGGGAGAGCGCGGTGACCGTCGACCGCCGCCAGGTGCTGGTGGCCGGCACCGTGCTCGGTGTGACGCTAGCGGGCGGGCCGCGGCCGGTGCCGGACGAACGGGTGGTCATCGGGATCCGGACTACCTTCGAGCACCTGCGGAGCCTCGGTATGCAGACCAGTCCGGTGGTGGTGCTGGAATCGCTGGCAGCGCAGGTGCAGATGCTCGGCGCGCTGGCCGGGGAGAACCCGGAGCCGACCAGGTCGCGCTTGCTGCTGCTGGCCGCGCGGATCGCCGAGTACACCGGGTGGATGCAGCAGGAAGCCGGGGACGACCAGCGCGCGCTGTCCTGGACGAGGACGGCGGCGGAACTGGCCGTCGCGGGCGGGGACCACGAGATCTCCAGTTATGCGTTCGTACGGGAAGCCGGGCTCGCGCTTTACCGGCACGATCCGATCGCCACGATCGAACTGGCGCGCCGTGCCCAGCAGGCGGGACCGGCCGGTTCGCGCGTCCTAGCCCTGGCCGCACGGCGGGAGGCACAGGGCCACGCTCTGGCCGGCGATCGCAGCGAATACGAACGCGCGCTGGACAGGGCGCTGTTTCACCTCGACGCGGCGGGCACGGTCCCATCGGCGTACCCGGTGCTCGGCTCCACGGCTCCCGACCCGATCGGGCTGGCCCGGGGCTGGTCGTTGTGCGACCTCGGCCGGCCCGGTGAAGCGGCCGAACTCCTGGACCGGGAGCTGACCCGGCTGCTCACGGACTCGCGGCGCACGCGGGCCCGGTTCGGCGTCCGCAGGTCGCTGGCCTATGCCCTGGCGGGCGAGGTCGAGCAGAGCTGCCGAACCCTGACCGAAACACTGGAGGACGCGGCCCAGGTCGACTCGGCGACGATCCGGCTCGACCTGCGGGAACTGGCCAGGAACGTAGGCCGGTGGCATAACCACGCCTCGGTCCGCGAGGTCTACCCGAAACTGCGGCGCGTGCTGCACCAGCGAGGCTGAAGCTCAACGCACCCCGTCGCGGCAGGCGCAGGTCAGTTCCGCCCGTTCGGTCCGCACCTGGCCGGCTTCGGGCAGTTCGAGCTCGGTGAACTCCTTTTCGGCCGCCTCCCAGTTCGCGACGGCGTCCCCGTGCCGGCCCAGCCGGTGCAGGGTCTGCGCGACGCCCCGGTCGGCGTGCGCCCGATGGCCCCGGTTCCCTGACGTGGCCGCCAGCTCCAGTGCGGCCTCGTAAAGGCGCAACGCCTCGACGTTGTCGCCCTTGGCCTGGGCAGTCGCCGCGCGGTCGCGGAAGAGCCGGGTGCGCAGGTCCACGTCGAAGACCCCGGCCGCGATGCCGGCGGCTTTTTCCTGGTAGCGCTCGGCTTCCGGGATCCGGCCGGCCGACCGGTGCACGTTGCCGATGTTGGACAGCGCGTAGGCCATGACGCACACGTCACCCACTTCGGCGGCGAGGTGGTGCGCCTCCTGGTGGTCGGCCAGCGCCTCGCTCGGGAAACCGAGACGCTGCCGGACCGAGCCGAGATTGTTCAGCACGTGCGCCAGCCCCAGCGTGTGCTGGGTTTCGCGGAGGATCGGCACCGCGGCGCGGTGCTGGCGCAGCGCGACGTCCAGGTTGCCGTGCAGCTCGTTGAGGTATCCCAGATTGCTCAGCGCGTGTGCCTGCCCGCGCAGATCACCGGCTTCCTCGTATTTCTCCAGCGCTGCCTCGAAGTGGGTGATCGCTTCGGCGTGCCTGCCGAGCTCCATGGTCGGGATGGCGATGGCGCACAACGTGGTGGCCTCGCCCCTGGCCTCGCCCAGGCGCACCCAGCAGGCCAGCGCTCGCCGCGCCAGCTCCAGGGCCGCGGCCAGTTCGCCGCGGCGGTTGTACACGGTGGCCAGCCTGAGCAGCACGTGTGCCTGACCGACCGTGTTGTCCTCGTCCGCGGTCACCAGCCGCCGGGCCAGTTCCATCGTCTCGGCCCAGTCGTCGAACTGGCTCGTCGTGTGGAAGTAGCGCCAGATGAGCACCGCCAGCCGCCAGGCATGCTCGGGCAAGTCGTGCGTGGCCGCGTAGCGGATGGCGGACACCAGGTTGTCCCGCTCGGCGGTGATCCACGCCGTCGCGGAGTCGGTGGTCTCGAAGGTCCGGGCCACCGGCGACGTGCGGGTCACCGCGGGCAGGCGAGCGCGCTCGAACGGATAGGCCGTCCCTGCCGCGTCCGCCAGGGTGACCAGGGAGAAGTCGAGCAGCCGGAGCACCGGGCCGGTGTGCTCGCCGGGCTCGGCCGCGGCGAACTCCTTGAGCGGATCCAGCATCTGGTATCGCTCCGGCGTGAGCTCCTCGATCAGGCACACCTCGTGCAGTTCGTCGAGCACCAGCCGGGCGTGGGCGAGGGTGCTGTTCACCAGAGCCGCGGCACCCGCCACGGTGACGTGCGGTCCCGGTGTGTGCCCGAGCAAGCGGAACATCTCCTGCTGGTGCTCGCCCAGCTGCTGGTAGGAGGCCCGGACGGCCGCGGCGCCCGCGCCGTTGCCGGTACCGGCGTGCCAGGGCCCGCTTTCGGCCAGCAACCGGAGCAGGTGCTCCAGCGGCCACCGGTCGTGGCGGCGGAACAACGCGGCGGAGACGCGGATCGGCATCGGCAAGTGACCGCACCGCTTGACCACTTCGGCCACCTCGGGGGCGCGACCGGCGACCCGCCGCGGCACGGTGAGGGTGCAGAACAACGCGGCGGCGTCGTCCGGCCGCAGCGGAGCCAGCCGCACCTGCTGCCCGGTGTCCGGCTCGCCCACCCGCCTGCTCGTCACGATCGCGAAGCAGTCCGGGGCGTCCGGGAGCAGGGTGTGGACCTGCTCGGCGGACCGCGCGTTGTCCAGGAGGATCAACGTCCGGGTCCCGGACAACTCGTTCTGGTACATCGCGATCCTGCGCCCCGGCGAGGCGGGGATCTGCTCGGCGGGTACCCCGAGTTCGAGCAGGAGCTGGGTGAGCGCGTCGCCCGTGGACATCGCGGCGACGTTCGGGGTGAACCCGTTGAGCCGTAACAGCACCTGCCTGTCAGGGAATCGCTCCCGCAGCCGGTGCGCGGCTTCCAGTGCCAGGCCGGTCTTGCCCACCCCCGGTGCGCCGCTGACCCACACGGCTTTCTCGCCGGTGCCCGCCGCCGTGGCGATCAGGTCGAGTTCGTTTTCGCGGCCGATGAAACTACCGGGCCGGGACGGCAGAGAGCTGGCGGGCTCATCGCGTTCGGCCCGGGCGGCGATGGTGCGCAGCCTCGGCCCCGGCTCGAGATCGAGTTCGGCGAGCGCGGCGCAGGTTCTGTGGAACATCCGGATCGCCTCCACGCGATCACCGTTGGCGAGCAGCGCGCGCATCAGCAACTCGGCGTGGCGCTGCCGGTCCGGTTCCTTGCCGACGATGCGGCGCAACCGGTCGCGCGCCGATCGATGATCACCGGTGGCCAGTTCCAGTTCGGCGAGATCGCCGACGGTGTCGAAATAGCCCTCGGCCGGCGAGATCACGTCCGTGCCGCCCACCCGGTCGATGTCGATGTCTTCGAGAAAGCGCCCGCGCCACAGGTCGACCGCGGCGCGGAGCAGCTCGATCCGACGGCGTGGCTCCTGCTCCCGACGGGCCTGCTCACGCCACTGGTCGAAGCGGTGGAGGTCGAGCTGATCCGGGGAAACCCGCAGCAGGTAGCCGGTCGCGGTGGTCTCGATCGCGACGTCGCCGGCCGGGTCGAAGACCTTGCGCAACTTGTTGATGTAGCCGCGGATCAGGGTCCGGCGCTCGGGGGTGGCCCCCCAGATGATCTCGGTCAGCCGGTCGGCGGAAAGCGGTTTGTTGGCGTGCAACAGAAGTACAATGAGCACGAAGCGCTGTTGCTGCTTGCCCAGATCTACCTGAGCGCCCTCGTGCCACGCCTCCAGCGGACCCAACATCCGAAAATCCACTCCGCCTCCCGGTGCGAGCTTGATGTCCATCACTGTGTCGGTGCAAGCGCCCATTCGTGTGGCGCCGAAAACGACATATTTCCGGCCTGCCTGCAATCGGGCGCGCGCACCTTCGTTTCCGGGCTAGCGCGAGCGGGCGGAACGAGTACTGGGTACCGCCGTGCGGACTGATCCACGACATGTCCACTTCTGGTCCACTTACCCGTCGCAAGCTGCCGGTCATCGGAGATCGACGGGGAGGCCTGCTGATGAGCACCCATGACGAACTGGTGCGGGAACTCAAGTCGTTGCGCAAGGGCCGCGGGGTGCACGCCGGGAGGATCGGCGAGCGGATCGGCCCGACGCTGCGCGTGCTGTGCGGTGTGACGGAGGACGACGGTCCGGTCGCCATCCGGGAGAAGCTCGTGGCGCGGTTGACCGGATTGGCCCAGCAGCTGCCGGAGGACATGCGCCTGGCCACCGTCGCCGCCTTCGGGCTCACCGCCGACGTGCGCATGCCGCTGTATCAGGACCGCGTCGGCTGGGCCGCACCCCGGATCGATCGCGACGCGCGTACCGTCCGCCGCCGGGTCGACGAGGCCATCGACCTGCTCGCGGAACTGGTGGTGACCATCCCGCTCCGGCCGGACGGGGCCTGGCACATCGCGGAACTGCACGTAGTGGTGACGCTGGACCGGCCGCAGCACGAAGTGCTGGAGCAGTACCGCATCGTCGCCGACCACGACGGACTGCACGAACTCGACTTCACCTCGCCGGCGTTCGAACTGCGGGGCCTGCTCGACGTGGACGTGCTCTATGGGGGCACCTTGCGCGCCGGTGGCACGGCGCGGGGACGCCTGTCCCTCACCCCGCCCGAACCACTCGCGAAAGGCGACACGCATGCCTTCGCCATGAGGTACCGCCTTCCTCGGCCGCAGGTGCTGCGGTCATACGTGGTGCATGAGCTGGAACAGCCCTGCGAGCTGTTCGATCTGCGCGTGCGTTTTGCCAGGTATCGCATTCCGCGCCAAGTGTGGACATTACGCGACGTCACCGGTCCGCACGGTGGTCATCACCAAGCGGTGGACCGTGCGGGAGAAATATATCAGCGATTCCAGAGACTTCTACCAGGCCGCTCCTACGGCGCGCGTTGGGACGGTGATGAAGGGGGGAACGAATTCTCCGGGCACCACTGTTCGTGTGCGGATCGGAGCGCGCCGCGGAACAGCGATTTCGCCGAAACGCGGGTCTGGAACGTGAGCTGACCGGAGTGTTCCGCCGGTGTCAGTCGGTGAGCACGGTGATGGCGTAGGAGGTGAGATCGCCGAGCTGGCGGGGCCGCCGCGCGTCCGGCCGGCGACAGGGCCGTGATGCCGTGGAAAGCGGCCACAAGCAGGAGCCGGTGCAGATCCTCCGGCTTCAGCCTCCCGGCGCGTCGACCGACCAGGATGATCTCGCAGTCGCGGGCGTCCCGGGCACTACGGAGGTGTGCCGGCCTGGCCGCGTCGTCGCCACGCCCTCCCCGGTCGAACGGACCGGGAAGCGCGACTTCGACGACCTGCACTGGGCGCGCACGCCCCGCAACTCCCCGCGCGCCTTTGCGAACTCGAAGGCGGCCAACCTGCTGTTCGCCGCCGAACGGCAGTGTCGGCTGACCGCCGCTACGCCGGGGCGCCGCCGGTGCTCTACGTCGCGGGGCGGACATTCCCGGCGACAGCTTCCGCGCACGCACGTGACCCACGCGCCGGCGTCTCGTCGGTTGGTCCACATCTGATCCACACTCGGTCCACCTGGCGAGTTCATGCTTCCAGAAGGCGCCGTCACGGTGGTGAAAGGATGGCAGTGCGATGGACCTCGACAAATCCCTTGCGGATTCACAAGTGCCCCGGCTGGAGGGTCTGGCTGAGTTGGCACCGACGTTCTCGGTGTCCGTGCTGCACTGCCACCCGGACGCGAACCCGAAGGCCGCCTTCCGCTCGCTCGTCAATTTCCTCCGGACCACATTGGAGTCGCGGGGCCGGGCACAATCGGTTCGCTGCCTCGGCGAGGTCGTGCTCGCCGAGTCCGACCGGATCGAAGGCATCGGATCACTGGTGGAGCTGGGCATCGATGGCCTGTATGTGTCCGCTCGGGAGCGTCGCACGATGCCGAGTTGGTCCGGAGAACACCACCAGGTGTTCGACGTCGCCAACCAGCTGACGGTCGTGGTGCGCCGTGGAGCCTTCGTGGTGATCCATGCGCCGGTGAGCGACGAGGCGTTGCGCAGGTGGTCGCAGAAGTCCAACGACCGCTATCGGTATCTGCCTGGCGCGATCCTGCGCAGGACGCTCCAGGGTGACGGGAAGACCGTGTGGCTGCGGGGGGTACATCGCCGCCGCGCCACCAAGGCTGACAGCAAAACCCTGGGTGGGCTGCGAATCCAGGAGGCGCTCGACGATGAGGACGGCAGCTTCGCGTTGAGCGCGGCCGTGATCGACTACGTGCCCCTGGACGAATCGGCAGTAGTGCACGGCAGGCTGACGGTCAGCCTGGCGAAGTCGCGTCTCTACTGGAAAATCCAGGTCGATCTGGCGACGTTCCTTGCCGCCGCCACCGAAACCGTCAGCCTGTTCGAGAAGTCTCTCACAGTCGAGCCGCCGGAGGAGCAATTCTGGCAGCTGGCGGTGCCGGAGACCGAACTGTCCAACGTGTACGGGGCGTACGACGTCACCATCGCCGAACCGGACGAACTCCCCGCCGCAGCAGACCCGGACGGGGAACTGACGGAACGGATGGAGCTGTTGCGCAACTCGTTCCTCGAAGTGCGCGGGCACCCCAAGTCCCCGGCGTTCACCGCGGTCGTCGGGTTCGAAGGGACCGAGGCCGGCTCACTGTCGATCACACCAGTCGCCCGGGGAAGCGGTTTCGATCTGGACATTCGTTTCGCCGGAACGCCGTCGAACGAGGCGATGGCACGGCAGATCCGGGACGCCGTCGGCACCGGTGAATTGCTGAGGATATACTACGAGTCGGGGCATACGTTCGACGAGCACCAGATCCATCTGCAGAATCAGACCGCACCGCCGTTCGCCAACCTGGACTTCGCCGATTTCGGTGATCACCGGGTGCACCAGGAAAAGCCATTGGTGCGCGGCGACCAGGCCATCCACGACGCAATCGGCCGGAACAATGACCACTCGTTGTTCGCTTGGGTCACCACGACTTACACCACCGGGTGGCTCGTCTGTGACGATGGCGCGGGCGAGGTCGCCGACTTTCTGCACCTCGTCAACGGCACGCTGACCGCCATCCACGTCAAGGGTGCACAAAGCACCTCGTCGACTCGAAACGTCGCGGTGACGGCGTACCAGGAGGTTGTGGCGCAAGCGGTGAAGAACCTGCGCTTGCTGGACAACCGGGCCCTCGTCGGCCGCTTCACCACCCCGCGGATCGCACGCCCGGCGGCCTGGCTCGACGGCACCCGGCACACGGACCTCTCGGGGTTCGTATCCGCGTTGCGGGCGCGGACCACCCTGAACAAGACCCAGGTGGTGATCGTGCAACCACACCTACTGCGCCCCGTGCACGATGCGGCACGAAAAGCAGCCGAAGAAGGCAAACCGACCCGCGACTCACGCAGCCTGGCGCTGTTGGACGGCCTGCTCCGAAGCGCGCGGAGAACGGTCATCTCGCACTGGGACGACCTGACCGTCATCGGCAGCGAGTAGCCTCCTGCCTCAGTGGAAGGCTGCTGTTCGCGCCTTGAGTAGGTAGATCTCTCGTGCTGGCGCGCCAAAGCGGTCCGGGACCGAATTGCCGGGCCTCTAGTCGCTCCAAGGCTGTGAAGGGCCCCTTCACGGTCGCTGAGTCCGTGAAGGGTCCCTTCACAGACCTCGGGGCGAGACGGTAGCGAGGTGCTGCCGGAACGCGGTGGCGGCGAGGTCGCGCTCCTCGCCGAGCACGAAGGCGGTGACGCCGGCTTCGAGCCATCGCCGGTGCGAGTCGCGGTTGCGGGTGATCGGGCAGTAGGGCACGCCGTGCCCGGCACACGCGGTGTGCAGCCGTTTCAGGGCCTCCTGGACCAGCGGGTGGCGGACCTGCCACGGCACTCCGTAGGACTGGGACAGGTCGGCCGGGCCGGGCATGACCAGGTCGACACCGCCGCCGGCCACGATGTCGTCGATCGCCGCCACGCCTTCGGCGTCCTCGATCAGCGGGATGACCATGATCTCGGCGTTGGCCCGGGCGAGGTATCCGGTGCCGTCGATGGCGCCGAAACCGGGCGCCCGGCCGCCGCCGAGCGACCGCAAGCCCTCGGGATGGTAGCGGGCGGCTCGGATCGCTTCGTCCACATCGGACCGTGACCGCACGTGGGGTATCACCACGCCCATCGCGCCCGCGTCGAGCGCCCGCAGGATCGCGCCGGGCGCGGCGACGGGGACCCGCACGAAGGGCGTGAGGTCGACGGCCTCGGCGGCTCGGATCAGGTTCTCCAGCTGTTGCGGGTCGACGAGCGTGTGCTCGCTGTCGAGCACCACGAAGTCGTAGCCGGCACAGCCGATCATCTCGACCAGCACAGGCTCGGGGATCACGCTGAACAGCCCGTACACCCGTTCGCCGGCCGCGAGCTTCGCCCTGACCTTGTTGACCCGCAACAACGTCAGGCCCGGTGCGGAGCAACGCCGAACGCGGCGGCCAGGTCGTCCAGCACCAGGTTCGCCGCCTGCACACCGATGCCCGACATCCAGATCTCGTCCTTGACCGGGAACACCTTGTGGTTCTTGACGGCACTCATCTGGGCCCACAGCGGGCTCGCCTGGACGGCTTGCTGCTGTGTTTTGTCCGGCGACACCGCCGTGGTCAGGAACAGGGCGTCGGCGTCGGCTTTGTCGATCAGTTCGGGGCTGATCTCGTTGTCGAACTTGTCGGCGCTCTGCGACGCGGGCCGGGCAAGGCCCATGTCGGCGAGGATGACGCCGGAGAAGTTGGCCTTCTGGTACATGCGGATCTTGCCCGCCATGAACCTGGTCACCGACACGGTCGGCGCCGTGGCGCCGTTTCCGGCGACGATCTCGGCTCCGACCTTCTTCGCCCTGGCCTCGTAGCGGCTCAGCTCGGCCGCGGCGTCCTGCTCCCGGCCGACCGCCTTGGCGTGCACGGCCAGGTTGGCTTTCCACGGCTGCCCGGTCGTCTCGGTCAGCACCGTCGGAGCGATGCGGGACAGCTGGTCGTAGATCTTGTCGTGACGGACCTTGTTGCTCAGGATCAGATCCGGCTTGAGCGAGGCGATCAGGTCGAGCTTCGGCTCGGCCGAGGTGCCCACGTCCACCGTGCCCTTGAGCTTGTCCTTGAGATACGACGGGAAGCTCGACCCGTCGGACAGGTGCGGCGGGATGGCGCCGACCGGCGTGATCCCCAGCAGCGTGACCGAATCCAGTTCGGCGGTGTCGAGCACCACGACCCGGGCCGGCTTCTTCGGGATCGTCACCTCACCTTTGGCCGTGGCGATGGTGCGCGGGAACCCCGCCCCGGTCTCGGCGGTGCCGGACGAGGCGGGCTGGGCACTGCCGCACCCGGCGGTGAGCGCCAAGGCGCCCGCGGCGGCCAAGGCGCCGACTACGCGGGTGATCCGTCGAGTCATCGTTGTTCCTCCACTGGGTTCTGGGGCAGATGGGCGACCGAGGGCAGCGGCAGCACGAGCGGGCTGCCGCAGGTCGGGTCGGGGACGACCCGGCACGGCACGTCGAAGACGGCTTCGACCAGGTCCTCGGTCAGCACCTCGGCGGGCGGTCCGGCGGCGGCGATCCGGCCGTCGGCGACCACCACGAGGTGGTGCGCGTAGCGGGCGGCCTGGCCGAGGTCGTGCAGGACGAGCACGGCGGTGCGCCCGTCGACGGTGTTCAGGTCGACGACGAGGTTGAGCAGGTCGAGCTGGTGACGCAGGTCCAGGTACGTGGTCGGTTCGTCGAGTAGCAGGTACTCGGTGCATTGGGCGAGGGCGAGCGCGATCCAGGCTCGTTGCCGCTGGCCGCCGGAGAGCCGGTCGACCGGACGGGTACGCAGCTCGGTCAGTCCGGTACGGGTCAGCGCGGCGTCGACGGCTTCCTGGTCGCCGGCCGACCACGGGGTCAGCCAGCGCTGGTGGGGGTGACGACCGCGCCGGACCAGGGCCTCCACCGAGATGCCCGCAGGCGTCGGCGGGGACTGGGGGAGCAGTGCGATTCGTCGAGCCAGCTGTTTCGGCGTGATGTCGGTCAGCCTGGTCCCGTCCAGCCGGACCTCGCCGCCGCCGGGACGGCTGATGCCGGCCAGGGCGCGCAGCAAGGTCGACTTGCCACAGGCGTTGGGGCCGACCACGGCGGTGATCAAACCGGGCGGGATCTCCACGTCGACGTCGTCGAGCACGGTCCGGCCCGGATAGCCGACGGTGAGCCGGTGCGCGGACAGGGTCACGCCGTCCTCCTCTCGGTGGCCGGGCGTTCGGCGCGGGCCGAACGCACCAGCAGCCAGCAGAACCACGGCGCGCCCAGGGTGGCGGTGATGACGCCGACCGGAACAGGTTGGGGCAGGCCGGATTCCGCGACGATGTCGGCCGCGACGACCAGGACCGCACCCAGCAACGCGCCCAGCAGCAGGGTTCCCGGCGTGGGCGTGATCGGGCGCGGCGGCCCGGCCAGCGCGCGAGCCAGATGCGGCACCCCCAGCGCGATGAACGTGATCGGCCCGCCCAGCGCGACCGCGGTCGCGGCCAGGACCACGGCCGTGACCAGCAGGCCGAGCCGCGCCCGGTCGGCGCGCAGACCGAGGCCGCGGGCCAGGTCGTCGCCCAGCTCCAGCACACCGAGCCGGCGCAGCTGGACCAGGGCGATCGGGAGCACGGCCACGGCGGCGAGGCCGGCCCAGCCAACCTCGGTCCAGGTGCGGCCGAACAGCGAACCCGCGGTCCACAACAATGCCTGCTGCGCAACGGTAATCGGGAAGGTGACCACTGCCCAGGTGATCACGGCCGTGAAGATCGACGACAAGCCGATGCCGATCAGCACGATGCGTTCCCCGGACAGGCCGTGCTTCCAGCCCAGCAGCACCAGAGCGGTCGCGGTGACGATCGCTCCGGCCAGCGCGGCGAGCGGTACGAACCCGGGTGAGATACCGGCGGCCAGCAGCAACACCGCGCCCGCGGATGCCCCGTGCGACACACCGACCACATCGGGGGAGGCGAGCGGATTGCGCAGCAACGACTGGAGCAGCGTGCCGGAGCAGGCCAGGCAGGCGCCGGCCAGCACGCCGGCGAACACCCTGGGGAGCCGGAAATCCGTGACGATCAGTGTGGTGCCGCCGTCGGCGGTGCCGGTGGCGACGCCGAGCACGTCCGCGGGGCTCAGCATGACGTCGCCAAGACACAGCGCGGCGACCACGGCCACGACCAGCAAGGCCAGCAGCGCAACGCACAACGCGGTGGTCCGAAGTGGATGCGGCATACCCGGCACCGCGAAACGCGGACGGTTCAGCGTGGCGGTCACTGGGCCGGCTCCCCGGCACGTCGGGCCAGTGCGATGAGCACCGGGGCACCGATGACAGCGGTGACGATACCGACTTCCAGCTCGGCCGGCCGTGCGATCAGCCGGCCGGCAACATCCGCGCCGAGCAACAGGATCGGCCCGGCCAAGGCGCAGGCCGGCACCAGCCGTCCGTGGCCGCTGCCCACGACCAGCCGCACCGCGTGCGGCACGACCAGCCCGATGAACGCGATCGGCCCGGCGGCGGCAACCGAGGCCCCTGCCAGCAGCACGACCGCGAGCGCACCCCACAACCGGATGCGGGCCGGACGCAGGCCCAGTGACGCGGCCTGCTCGTCACCGAGGACCAAGGCGTCCAGACCACGGGTGAGCCCGGCGGCCAGCACGAGACCGACCACGATCAGCGGTGCGGCGACGTACAGCGCATCGGTGCCGCGCGAGACCAGCGATCCGGCCAGCCAGTGCCGGGCTTCCTCCAGGGTTTGCCCGGACAGCACGAGCATCGTCGTGGTCCAGGCGGACAGCATCGTGGCGATCACCGCTCCCGCCAGGGCGAGCCGGGTCGGGCCTGCGCTGCCGCCCGCGGTGGCCAGGGTGTAGGCGAGCACCGCCGTCACCGCGGCGCCGAGCAGGGCGAACCCGGTGTAGCCGAGGGCACTGGTGATGCCGAGCAGGTCCACCGCGGCGACCACGGCGAAGGCTGCGCCTGCGTTGATGCCCAGCACGCTGGGCGAGGCGATCGGGTTGCGGGTGATCGCCTGCATCACTGCCCCCGCGACGGCCAGTCCGGCACCGGCGAGGAGGCCGAGCAGGGTGCGTGGCAGGCGCAGGTCGGCCACGACCAGCACGGCGGTGGTGTCCCCGGTGCCGGTCAGGCCGTCGAGGACCTCGGCCGGTGAGAGCAGCCGGGCGCCCAGGAACAGGCTGGCCCCGACGGCCAGCAGCAGGCCGGCCACCGCGATGGTCCAGACCAGCGGCGACGACCGGCCCTCTCGGGTGGCATGCGGCACAACGGCTCCGAAGGGGGCGAAGGAGGAGAACGTCGCAGGATTCTAGGGTAGGCAAGCCTAGCCTTAGCAAGTCGAGCGAGCGTGTTCTATGCCACGGCGTCGATCACTTGACCCTGGTCGCTGGATGAAGTTGTGTGAGGCCCGCCGGTTATCAGTTAGGCAAGGCTAACCAATATCATTGAGTGACGGAGTCCCGCCCGTGTGCCTGTACCTCACCGCCCTCAACCCGACCGACGCCGTGACCCACGGGCTGCTGCCCGCCGCGGCCCGGCTCGGGATGCCGATGGTGATCCTCACCGACCAGCCGGAAGCCCACCGCGCTGCCTACGCCGGCCACGCGCACCCGCCGTCGGCGGTCGAGCCGGTCGACGTCCGCGACCCCGGCGCGGTGGCCACCCGGGTGCTGGCACTGGCCGGACGCCACGGCCGCCCGGCCGCCCTGTTCAGCAACAGCGATCACCTCCAGACCGCCACCGCGCTGGCGGCCGAGCTGCTCGATCTGCCGCACAAGCAGTGGCGGGCAGCGCAGCGGTGCAAGAACAAGTTCCTCACCCGGCACACGCTGGCCGCGGCCGGCCTGGACACCGTGGCCTGCTTCGAGATCGGACCATCCGACGACGTCACCGAGGTCGCCGCCGAGCTGCCGTTTCCCGCGGTGATCAAGCCGAGGGAAGGCGTGGCCAGCGAGGACGTCCTGCTCGTGCGAGACCGGAGCGAGCTGGTGACGGAGGTGGCGCGGATCCGTGCCCGGCGCGGGTCGTGCACCCTGATCGCCGAGGAGTACCTGGCCGGGGAACTGCACACCTACGACACGCTCGGCGATGGCGAGCGCCTGCACCACTTCGGGTCCTGGCGCACCAGCCTCGGGGAACCGCCGTCCTTCGTCGAGTCCGGCCGGGACTGGGTGCCGAGCCTGCCGGAGCCGGTCGAACGCGACCTGCGCGCCCAGCTGAGCGCGCTCGATGTCGGGTTCGGCGCCTGCCACGCCGAGTTCGTGATCCAGGGCGCCCGCGCCCGCCTGATCGAGGTCAACTACCGGTTGATCGGCGACACGATGGACCTCATCTGCGCTGAGCTGCTCGGGGTCGACCTGTTCGCCGAGGTGATCCGGCTGCACCTGGGACGGCCACTTTCCGCCGGCCTGCCCGTACCGTCCACTGTGGACCGGCATGCCCGGATCCGCTACGTCGCCGCCGAACAGGCGGGCCGGTTCACCGAGGCCCCGCCGACCTCGTCGGCCGAACTGCCGGACGGGATCCGGCTGGGGCACCGCCGCCTGCGCGCGCTCGGCGTCACCGCCGCATTGCACGGCACCAACCGCGACTACCTCGGCGTCGTCCACGCGATCGGGCCGGGGCCGGAAGCAGTCGGCGCCGCGATCGACGACTTCGTCGCGGCCAACCAGTGGTCGGTGACGGCGTGAGCTTGCTGGAGCGCGTGCTCGACGCCTTGTTCCGTGAGGATCACCTCGGGATGCTCACCCACGGCGGGGTGACCGGCCCGCCGCCCGGCGCCCCGGCGCACGACACGTGGTGGCGGTTCCCGCTGCCCGGCGGACGCGCCGGCTGGCTCGCGGTCCGGCCGGACGGCGTCCTCGCCGACCACGCCGTCGCCCTCGGCTGCCTGGTGGTCACCGACGCCGCGACCGTGCGCGTGGAGTCCACTGTGGATGGTGTACTGGCCTCCCTCGCGCCGCAGGGCGACGCGGAGGCGGAGCGGGGCTGGCAGGAGTTCACCGAGGAGTGCGCCCAGACCTCGACCGTGCTGAACCTGCACGATGCGGCCGAACCTGACCTGATGGCCAAGCTGAAGTGCGGTGACCACAAGGGATTTGACGGTCTGCTGCGCCACGAGGCGCTGGCCGCGCTACGCGACCATCCCGTCCATCCCACCGGCCGGTGCCGGTGGGGGATGACCGCCGGCGACCTGCGCCGCTACGCACCGGAGTACCTGCCGAGTTTCCCGCTGCGCTGGACCGTCGTGCCGAGGACACGCATGCGACTGTCGGACGCCTTCGCCGCGCCCGAGTGGTGGCCGTCGCCGGCCAACCTGGGGTTCTCCGACGACCACGTGGCCATCCCGGTGCACCCGCTGACCGTCGACCGCGGCGAGGCCGACGCGGTGGCACACCTTGGCCCGACCGTGGTGCCGACGCTGTCCACCCGGACGGTCGCGCTGGCCGACGACCCCGGCGTACACCTCAAACTTCCTTTGCCCACAGCGACATTGGGCCGGCGTAACCGCCGCACCATCAAGCCGGGCACGCTCGCAGACGGGGAGACCATGCACCGCCTGCTGAGCGCCGTGCTGGAGCGGGAACCGGAGTTGGCCGGCCGTGTGCTGCTGGCCGACGAATCCCAGTGGGCGGACAGCGACAGCGACCTGCTGGCAGTGCTCGTCCGGCGCTATCCGCCCGCGATCGCCGGCAGCACCCTGGTTCCGGTCGCGGCCTTGCTCGCGCCGGACCCTGGCCGGCCGGAAGCTCGGATCATCGACCGGCTCTCCGGTGGCGACGTCTTGTCCTGGTTCGACAGCTACCTGTCGGTCCTGCTGGACTGGCATGTGGCGTTGTGGCTGCGCTACGGCATCGCGCTGGAAGCCCACCAGCAGAACGTCACTGTCGCCCAGAACCCGGGCATTCGCCTGGTTTACAAGGACAATGACAGCGGCCGGGTGGACTGTGCCCACGCGTCGGCAGCGCTGGGCCTGCCTGTGCGGCCAGAAGACTTCGCCGACCGCCGTATCGCAGTCAGCGACCCCGCCGAGCTGGCCGACATGGTCACCACGATCACGCTGCACCTGTGCGTCGCCTCGCTGGTCGCTGAGGAAGCGGGTCCCGATCGCCGGCGCCGCGCCGAACTGTTCGACCTGGCACGTACGCGTCTGGTCGAAGCAACCGAGCGTTGGTGCGACTTGAGCAAGCCCCACTCCCGGAAAGCCGCTGTGCTGCTGCGTGACCGGGTACTGGCGGCCGATCGGCTTCCGATCAAGGCCATGATCACCGCCGGCACCCTGCTGCCCAAGACCCGCCTGGGCATCATCGACGTCAACAAGTACTACCTGCGTACCGGTCCCAACTATCTTGCGGCCGCCCGGTGAACCAGCCCTCCGACGGTCCGGGCCGCGCGCACGTCGTCACGATCACGGCCGCGCACTGCGCGTCGGCGTTCGCCGCACTCGGCCTGCCGCCCTACCTTCCCCGGCTACTGCCCGAACTCGGCGACCCGAACGCTCGCTGGGCCGGTCTGCTCTACGTGCTGCCCACCCTGTGCACCGCGTTGGCAGCGCCGGTCTGGGGCCGCTTGGCCGACCGGCACGGTCCCAAACTTCTGCTGGTTCGCGCCCAGTTCGGGCTCGCCGTGGCGTTCGGGCTCGCGGCGATCGCGCAGAACATGACCAGTCTGGTCATCGCACTCATCGCACAGGGCCTGCTGGGCGGCACCTACTCGGCCAGTACCGCGTACCTCGCGGCGGGTCTGCGCGGTCCCCGCCTGTCCGGCGCACTGGCCCTGATGCAGGGATCGGCCCGGACCGCGCTGGCAGGTGCACCGGTGCTGGCCGGACTGCTGTCCACGATGCTGGATGTCCGGCAGATGTACGGGATGGCCACACTGCTGCCACTGGCCGCCGCCATCGCGACGCTGATCCTTCCCGCGCCCACCGGTGCCGGGCGATCGGTGCGGGCCGCAGCCGAGCCCACGACTGCCCGTACAGGCATCACCGTGGCGGGAATGTGCTTGGCAGAAGGCGGATTCGTGCTCGTAACCGTGATCACCTTCCCGTACTTCCTGCCGCTGGCACACCAGATCGCGCCCGGACTGGCTCCCGTGCTGATCGGGTTGCTGTTCGCCGCACCCCACCTGTGCTACCTGCTGGCCTGCGCCTTCACGCTGCGCTGGTTGAGGGGCCGGGCACGGGCCGGCTTGACCGCCGGTTACGCCTTGGCGGCGGTGTCCGCCGCAGTGCACCTGTTCGTCGCCCCCGGCGCTGGTGCACTGGCGTGGCTGGTGTTCGGCCGCCTGGTGCTCGGCGCCGCCCTTGCCCTCGGGTTGCCCTCCCTGTCGCTGCTCGCAACGGAAGCCGCCACCGGCCGTCGTCCCGGCAAGCTGTTCGGCACTGTCGAGGCTGCGTCCAAGAGCGGCGCAGTGCTCGCCGGTGTCGCGGCTTCCGCCCTGGCCGGCTTCGGCCCTGCCGCGCCACTGGCAGTCCCGGTCGTGGCCGGTCTCGCGCTGGCCGCCGCCGTCGCCGGTTTCACCAGACCCGCTCCCGGGCCGCTCATCGCGCCCACGACCACGTCCTGATCCCGATCCCTGTAACGGAGTTTCGTTGTGACAGTCGAGGTCACCACCTCCTTCCGCGTCGACACCGATGCCGACCTGCTCTCCGCGCACACCCTGCTGGGGTGCCTGGTCCGCGAACTCGCCGGTCCGGACGGCCAGGTCACGGTGGACACCGGCCGGTTGCTGCTGCGCCTGCCGCACATCGGCCAGGTGCTGCGCGCCACGCTGCTGCGGGTCTCCACGGTCGCGGCCCACCGCTTCACCGGTCCGGTGCAACGGCACGCCGGCGGCACCACGTGGGTGGACCTGGGCCTGGCAGAACTCGCCGACCTCGTCGACGCCGAGCTGACCGCCCGTACCGGCCACGGCAACGACGAGTTCGCCACGCAGGTCCGGGCCAGCCGCGACGCCCTGCACGACACCCTGGCCAGGCGTCCGGATCGCCCCGACCGTCCGGTCGCCGAGCCGGCCGCCACCTACCTGGACTCCGAACAGTCCCTGCTCGCCGGACACCCGCGCCACCCGGCACCCAAGTGGCGGTCCGGGGAACCCAGCCGGTGGCGCCGATTCTCGCCCGAGACCCGCACCGCGTTCCCGCTGCACTGGCTCGCCGTGCCCGCGGAACTCGTGCACGAACACGCTGTCGGCGGCGATTTCGACCAGCACGCAAGGACTTCCGACCTGCTCGGTCGGCCCTTGCCGGCCGGGTACCGGGCGCTTCCGGTGCACCCGTGGCAGTTCCAGCTGCTGTCCGATGACCCGGACCTGGCACCGGTGCTGGCCGCCGCACGCATCGAGGGCGCGCTGCTCGACCTCGGGCAGACCGGGCAGCCGTGTCACCCCACCGCCAGCGTGCGCACCCTCTACCAGCCCGAGCTCGACGTCTTCCTCAAGACCAGTCTCAATGTGCGCATCACCAACTGCCTGCGCAAGAACGCCGCCTACGAACTGCGTGGCGCGGTCGCGCTGACCGGCGCGCTCGCCACGCCGTTCGCCGAGGTCGCCGCCCGTCATCCCGGGTTCGGCGCGCTCCCCGAACCCGCCGCCCGCAGCGTCGTGCTGCCCGGACATCTCGGCACAGCGCGGCAGCGTCACGCGATCCTCGAAGGATTCGGCACCATCGTGCGGACGGGGATCACCGGCCGGCTGCGGCCCGGTGAACAGGTCCACCTCGCCGGTGCGCTGGCCGCCGCGCAGCTCGATCCCGCCGGCACCCGAACCCGGCTCGCCGACCTCGTGGATCACCGCGACCCGGCCGCGTGGGCCGGGCTGTGGTGGCGGCGCTACCTGAACCTGTTGGTACCACCGGTGTTGCGGCTGTGGGCCGAGCACGGCATCGTCCTCGAACCGCACCTGCAGAACGTGCTCGCCGTCCTGGACGCCGAGGGTATGCCCACCCAGGTGCTGGTGCGCGACCTCGAAGGCACGAAGTTGCTGGCCCACCGGCACACCGACCTGCTCGCCGCGCTGCCCGCCGAGGTGGCCGGCGCCGCCGCCTACAGCGGGGAGAACGGCTGGAATCGCGTCGCCTACTGCCTTTTCGTCAATCACCTCACGGAGATCGCCGGTGCGCTCGCCGATCTCGTGCCCGCACGGCCGCGGTTCGAGGACGAGCTCTGGGACACCGTCGCCGACGTTGTCGCCACCACCGGCACCGATCTCGGCGGACCGCCCCGGCTGCGGGCGCTGCTGGCCGGTGTTCCGTTGCCGGCCAAGACAAATCTGCTGATCCGCTGGCAGCGTGCGGCCGACCGGCATGCTGGTTATGTGCCGTTCCCCAACCCCCTCGGCCGAGCCCTGCCGGAGGACCTCCGATGACCTGGACCTCGTCGCCGCCGGGAACACCGGTCACCGACGCCGTACTGGCCGCCGCTGCAGATCGGACGCTGCCCGCCTACCTCTACGATTTGCGGCACCTCGCTGACCACCTGGCGCGGATCCGGGCAGCTTTCGACGGGGTGGACGCGCCGATCGAGTTGCTGCACGCCGTCAAGGCCAACCCTGACCCCGCACTGCTCACGGTGATCGCCGAGCACGTCCATGGACTCGAGGTCGCCAGCGGTGGCGAACTCGCCCACGTCCGGGCACACCTGCCTGGTGTGCCGCTCGCCTTCGGCGGTCCGGGCAAGACCGACGCCGAACTGACCGCCGCACTGGCTGCCGGTGTCGACCGCTACCACGTCGAGAGCCGGCACGAGCTGCGTCGGCTGGACACCCTGGCCCGTGCCGCCGGGCAGCGGGTGCAGGTGCTGTTGCGCGTCAACCTGCCCACCGGTTTCGGCGGAGGCGCGGCGTTGACCATGGGCGGCATGCCCAGCCCGTTCGGTATGGACCCGGCGGAGGCCGCCGCAGCCACCGCCGACCTGGCTGAGCTACCCGGTATACAGGTCGTGGGGGTGCACGCCCATCTGGCCAGTGGCCTGGGTCCGGAGGGCTGCGCCGCCCTCGCTGACGTCGTACTGTCCTGGGCTGCCGAATTCGGCCGCCGGCACGACTTGGCTCTGCGTGAGGTCAACGTCGGTGGCGGGATGGCCGTGGACTACCGACGGCCGGACCAGATCTTCGACTGGGCCGACTATGCCCGCCGTCTGGCCGCGGTCGCGGCCAGGCACCCGTCACTGACCGTCCGGATCGAGCCCGGACGAGCGATCAGCGCGTACTCCGGCTGGTACGCCACCCGTGTCCTGGACCTCAAACCCAGCCATGGCGAGTGGTTCGCGGTGTGCGCCGGCGGGACCCACCACCTGCGCACCCCCGCCGCCAAGGGCCACGACCAGCCGGTCGTCGTCGTCCCGGCCGAGCAGTGGGACCATCCGTGGCCGCGCCCGAGCGTGACCGCCGAACCGGTCACCTTCGTGGGACAACTCTGCACCCCCAAAGACGTTCTGGCCCGGCAGGTCCGGCTACCCGGCATCGCGGCAGGCGACCTGGTCGTGTTCGCGATGTGCGGCGCCTACGGCTACAACATCAGCCACCACGACTTCCTCATGCATCCGGCGCCGACGGTCGTTCACCTGCGGTGACCCGTCTGGCTGGTCACGGGTCGCGGTGGGTCTCGTCGTCGGGCTCGCTGTCCGGGTTCGGGTCTTGATCCTGGCCTGCTGCGGGCGCTCAATGCCGGTTCCAGTTCGGGACAGCCGTCTGTCTGAGGCCCTGACGTTGGTGTCGAGCCCGGATCACCGGCGGCTGGTCTTTCGCGGCGGTGTGGGGCCGATTGGTAGTTGTAGTGGACATTCCATGCGTTCAGGCTTGCTGATCGCTGGTCCCGATTCCGCTGCGAAACCCGCAAGCGGCACCCCACGCGCGGTTCGACAACCGGCGGCCCCTTCACGACGGTCGTGGCTGGGCCTGCGAAGCCGTGGACTGCCAGGACGGGCGGCGTCCAGATCAGCGGTGGAGGTGCGGTTCGGGTCAACCGGGCGTCGTCGTGAACCGCCGCGGGGCGGCGGGCTCGGGAATACGGAACAGCATCACGACGAGCAACGCCACGCCGAAGCACAGCGCGGCCAGCGCCCAGAGCACCAGATCCATGGCTGCTGGGTACGCCGCGCCGCCGAGGCTGCCGGCGGTTCGGGCGGCGAGTACGGATCCGACTACCGTGATGCCGAGGGTCTCGCCAGTCAGCTTCACGGTGTTGAACATCCCCGCCGCCATGCCCGCTTGATCGGCCGGCAGGCTGCTGACCGCCAGCCCGTCCAGCAAACCGGTGGCGATGGCGATCCCCGCACCCATGGTGAGCAGCGGCCCCGCGTAGTCGGCGGCGACGCAAAACCAGACGGCGCCCGCGCCGACCAGCACCAGCGCCGCGACCACCTGAGCCGACGGACTCACCCAGCGAGCGAGGAGACCGCAGAGGATCGGCAGCACCAGCATCGGCCCGGTCAGCAGAATGACCAGTGCTCCCGCACCGGCGGCCGGCACCCCCTGCGTGGCCATGAAATACGAGGGCAGGTACACCACGAGCGGGCCGAACACCGCGACGATGGCGACATTGGCGGCACACAGCGCGAGGAATCTCGGCGACGCCAGCAACCGCAGATCCGCCAAGGGATCGGCGGTGCGCCGCTCGATCCTGACGAACAACGGGAACAAGACCGCAGCACCCGCCAAGGCGGTCAGCACGAGCGGCGATGTCCAGCCAAGCTCCGGGCCTTCGGAGAAAACGAGGATCAGCAGCACCAGCCCCACCGTGAAGGTCGCCGCTCCCGCCCAGTCCGTCCGGGTTGCCGCGGCGGTGCCCGATGCGGGCAGGAACCGGAAGAATGCCAAGGTGATCAAGCCGATTACCCCGGGCAGGCCGAACGCGGCACGCCAGCTGAACGATTCCATCAGCAACCCCGCGAGGGTGGGCCCGAAGGCGAGACCCAGCCCGACGGTCGTGCCGAACAACCCGAATATCCTGGTCCGCGCCGCGCCGGTGAAAGCCTGGGCGAGCACCGCACTCGCACCCGTCACGGTGGCGGCCGCTCCGACCCCCGCCGCGGCACGGGCCAGATCGAGTACCACGATATCGGTGGCAGCCGCACTCACCAGCGCACAGATGGAGAACAGCCCGACTCCCGACAGGAACACTCTGCGGCGTCCGTACCGGTCCGCGAGTGAGCCGGTCATCAGCATGAAGCCGGCGAAGGTCGCGCTGTATCCGTTGACGACCCATTGCGTCGCCGGCAGCGTGGTGTGGAGGTCGGCGGTAATCCGGGTGAGCGCGACCGATGCTCCGCTGAGGGTGAAGGGAACAAGGAATAGCGCGGTCAGCGAGACGACGACCATCGCGAAGCGTTTCATGTCAGAAGACTCCCCCGAAAAAGCGGCCGGCCGAAATTGCCCGATCGTGCACCCGTCCCCCTGCCGATGTTAGCGGACACCAAGGTGACCGGCCACGTACCGTACCGCCGGCCGATCGCGCTTAACTGCGCACACGGGCGGGGTAGGTGCACGGGCCGACACGATGCTCAGGTTTCGCCGGAACCCCTGGCCTGCCTACGATATCCGCAGTCAAAGAACGCTGTTGATGCGTTTTTATCTGCCTCGGAGCATGTGGACACGATCAGTGGTTTGATCATACTATGACCATTGTCGGCGCAGTGAGCGAATAGTCAGCGAATGGAGTGGGATGGAACTCGAGCTTAAGGGCAAAACCGCGTTGGTGACCGGGGCCAGCAAGGGCATCGGCCTCGCGGTCGTGCAAGCGCTGGCGGAGGAGGGAGCGCACGTCGCGGCGTGTGCCCGCACGACCAGCGCACCGCTCGCCGAGGCGACGTCGCTGACCCGGCAGGCGGATCTGACGTCTCCGGAGCAGACGGCGGAAATGATGGACTGGGCGCTCGCCGAACTGGGCGGCATCGACCTGCTGGTCAACAACGTCGGCGGTTCGCCCGCGCGCACCGAAGGTTTCGCGGAGATCAGCGACGACGACTGGCAGCACGCGTTCGAGCTGAACTTCTTCAGCGCCGTGCGCACGACTCGGGCGGCTCTGCCGAGCCTGCTCGAACGCCGGGGATCCATCGTGAACATCGGTTCGGTCAACGCCAAGCTGGCGCTGCCCCGGCTGATCGACTACTCCGCGGCCAAGGCCGCGCTGGTCAACTTCGGCAAGTCGCTGGCCGAGGAGCTGGGCGAGGCGGGCGTCCGGGTGAATACGATTTCCCCGGGTCCGACGCGGACGGCCGTCTGGACGTCGACCGATGGAATGGCATCGGGCCTTTCCCGGAGCGCGGGCATGGACCATGAGGAATTCGTCGCGCAGGTGCCGGCGATGACCGGGTTGAACACCGGCCGGTTCACCGAACCGGAGGAGGTGGCCGTGCTCGTGGTGCTGCTGGCGTCCGGGCGGGTGCCGAACATGAACGGCTCGGACCTGGTGCTCGACGGGGGAATGCTGAAGCAGCTCTGACCCGGCTCCCGGCAGGGTGTCGGCAAAGCCGGTGTGAGGGGCTCTACGCAGCCTGCGGAGGTCCGTGAAGGTCTGTGAAGGGGCCCTTCACAGACTCAGAGTCCGTGAAGGGCCCCTTCACAGACCCCTAGACAGGTCCGGCGCACAGCGCGAGGTGGTCGCGTATCTCGAACACCTCCGCATCGCCCGCTGCCGGGCGCAATCGATCGGGATGGCAGGTGTCGGCGATGATGACGCGGCAGCCACGGTTCTCTCTGCTGATCACGGGGCCTCGACCACCTTTGCCGGAACCCTGCGGCTCCCGGCCTGAGCGACTCGCTTGCCCGGGCCGGCGGAACGCACAAGGCGTTCCGCCGGCCCGGACAACGGCGGTCAGGGCCGGATGGACTGCCGGTGGCGGAAGACGTTACCCGGGTCCCACCGGCGTTTCACCGCTCGCAGCCGGGGATAGTTGACCCCGTAGTACAACTGCACGCCGGACAACCCGGAGCTGTTCCACTCGGGGGAATCCAGGTCGACGTCCGGGTAGCTGACGTAGCAGCCCGCGGTGCGGTCGTCGTGCGGCGGCACGCCACCGGTCTCGGCGAACACGTCGCGGTAGAACTCGCGGATCCACCGGAGGTGGTAGGCGTCGTCGGCCGGATCGGACCAGTAGTTCTGGATCAGCAGTTTCATCACCGCGTCGCGCTGGGCCACCGCGGTTTCCCGGGGCGGAACCGCGTTGATCTTGGCCCCGTACGCCGAGATCAGCAGCAGGGCGCTCGCATTCTCGTAATCGGTGCTGGTCAGGCACCGATAGATGGTGCCGATTTGGTCGTCGGTCAGTACCGAGCGCAGGTACGCCGACCGATATTTGGCGCGCAGGCTGGGATTGGTCAGCGTCGGAGTGCCGGTGGCCAGCATCTGGGTCGCCTGCAACCAGGGCAGCCGTCGCGGCGTCGCGAGCTCCGGCCTCGGCAAGTGGTCTCCCATGGCCTTGGTCATCGGGCCGGCCGGAGGCTCGACGCCGGCTGCCACCGCGTCCAGGAACTCCGCGAGGACCTTGTCCGCGTTGGGCACCGACGCGTCCATTTGCGTCATCATCCCGATCTGCCCGTTCGACCGGTGGTTGAGCGAAAGGGTCGCGAACAACGACGCGGCGGGTGACTCAGGGTCCTGGTTGCGGACCTGCCAGTCGGCGAAGTTGCCGAGCAGCCTGCGGAAAGCGGCTTCGGTCATCGAAGCCCACTCCCAGGAGACAGCGCTGGCCAGCACTTCCGCCGGGGGCGAAGGAAGCAGCGGTGCGGTGCGATCGGTGTCCGCTTCGGGAGCGCGAAGCCAATACCGGGTGACCACGCCGAAATTGCCCCCACCGCCACCGGTGTGCGCCCACCACAGATCCCGTCGCGGGTCGTCGGCCTCCCTGGTCGCGATGACCGCCTTCGCCTTGCCACGCTGATCGACCACGACTACTTCCACCGCGTACAAGTAGTCGACGACGAGCCCGTGCTTCCGGGACAGGAAGCCGTACCCGCCCCCGCAGATGTGGCCGCCCGCGCCTACCGAATAGCACATCCCGCCGGGGAAAGTCACTCCCCGGAGCCGGTAGATCGTCTCGTAAACGTCGAGAAGCTCCGCGCCTGCCTCGATGGAGAAGGCATTCATCTCGCGGTCGAAGGACACCCTGGTCATTTCGGACAGGTCGATGACGACCTCGACGTCCGGGTTGTACACGAAATCTTCGTAGCAGTGGCCGCCGCTGCGGACGGAGATGCGTTTCCGGGCGGAAACCGCGTCCTGCACCGCGGTCCGCACCTCCGAGGTGGAGACCGGCAGGCACACATAGTCGGGCCGGCCGACCCACCGCTGGTTCTTGCCGCGCACCAGATCGCCATACCTCGCGTCGCGGGCGGACACGCGAACCGGAGCGGGCCGGTGTCCGTTGCCGGTCGTGCCGGGCAGTTCCGCGGGCAAGTTCGGTTCCGTTGTCGTCTCGGTCATGCAGTCCCCCAAGAAGCTCTCTGTTTCGCACATCAGATAAAACGTGCACAGGCAGCACGCGACCGTGCAAGCAAATCTTCTGCCGGCGCGGTCGCTCGTCTGCCGCGATCCCACGTCGTAATTTCACCCTAGCGCATCGGCCGGTACCGCAGGGCGCTGATCCGCCGATGTACCATCCGGCGGATCGGCGGAAACGAATATCGGCACCCGGTCCACGGCGGGCCGATGGACGCATGCGTGCGGCAGAAAGTGCCGCTCAGTGAGCCACGGTTTCCGTTGAAAACGGCTCCTTGTAAAGGGATGAATCGTTGCGAGCATCCGCTGCCGTTCTGGAAAACGTCACAGCAGGGCGGTCGCAGGAGGGCAGGCAGGGTTCCGGCAAAGGTGGTCGGGACCCGGCGGCGGGCGATGCGGAGGTGTGCGACCACCTTGTGGCGTGCGCCGGACCGGTTTCGGGTCCGTGAAGGGCCCCTTCACGGACTCTGAGTCCGTGAAGGGCCCCTTCACGGACCTCTCTCTGCGGTCTGCGCCCCTCACGCCGACTTTGCCGACACCCTGGGAGGGCAGGGCGGCACACCTGCCGGCGCTCGCCGAATCAGGCCCCGGACCTGCCAGGGGCGGCGGCCGGACTTTCCCGGATCGTCGCGAAATCGGTGTGGATGCACCCTCCCGCCTGCGCGTATCCTGTCGCGATACGCGCTTGGCCAGGATCCTCCGGCGTTGCCTTTGGCCTGCTGTCGAATGGGGGACCGGAAAGCGCGGCAGCGCTGGGCAGGCGGTGAATCGACGCCACCGTTCGACGAAATCTGCACGCATTGCCTGGTCGTTGTCGCTCGTCGGGCAACTCCCGTCTGTGGTAGTGTGGTCAGCGCGTGACCTGGGGGGTAAATGCGGTCGGGCTCAGTTGCCTGCACGCTGGAGAATCGCTGAACTCTGCCAGAACCGTGGCAGGGGAGCGTGGCTGGTCAACCCACATTCTTCCTCGCTGGTCGCGAGAAGTTCACCGGCCGAAACACTGAGCGTTTCCGGGGGGGAAATGTGCCGTTGCGAACTGGAGAAGCGGCTCCGCAGCCGAGGTCCGAGCCGAGAAAACCGCGCAGCCGTGACGATCAAGTGATGATCTCGCGGCTCGGGCTGCTTTTTTCGGCGAACCTTACCTACGGCAGCTGGGAACGCGCCGGGCTGAAGCTGTCGCGGGTCGTCAGCTCGTCGGCCTGGTGCCTTGGCGACTGGCTGGCCTGCGGCCAGGACAAATATCCGGACCGTTACGTCCGGGCCGTCGAAGCGGCGGACCTTGATTACCAGACACTGCGGAACTACGCCTGGGTGGCCCGGCGCTTCCCGATCGGGCGGCGGCGGGAAGTCCTGAGTTTTCAGCATCATGCCGAGGTGGCGGCCTTGGCGGTCCAGGACCAGGACGAGTGGCTCACCAGTGCGGAGGCGGGGCAGTGGTCGCGCAATGAGCTGAGGCGCCGGCTGCGCGGCCGCAGGCAGCGCAGGCAAACGGCCGAGGATTCGACGTTGATGATGCCGCGCGTTCCTGTGGAGCGAGAACGCGTCGAGCGCTGGCGGGCCGCGGCGCAGCGGATGGACGACCATCTGGAGGGCTGGATGCTGCTCGCCCTGGACCGTGCCGCCGAGCATGTGCTGGGCGTGGAATCGCAGCCGATCCCAGTAGCGTAGCTGCCGCGAGAGCGCCTGGTCGGCGAGGCGGTCCTGTCCCGCCGGCGAGACAGGACCGCGTAAGCGCTTCCCCGTCACGCGGGCGGCCGCCGGTCCCGGCGAGCCGAGCGTTCCCGCCTCGGGCTCGTTCGGCCCAGGGTCCCGGCAAAGTCGCTCGTGGCCCCGTGATCAGCAGAGTGAGCCGTGGCTGCCGCGTCATCATCGACGACACCTGCCATCGTCGTCGATTGCGCCCGGCAGCGGGCGATGCGGTTGTGTTCGAGGCGCGACCGCCTCGTGGTGTGTGCCGGCCCTGTCTCGGGTCTGTGAAGGGGCCCTTCACAGACTCAGAGTCCGTGAAGGGCCCCTTCACGGACGACCTTCACAGACCTCCGCGGTCGGTGCAGGGCCCCTCACACCGACTTTGCCGACACCCTGGCCTGTTCGGCCGGTGCGTTCCACCGCCGGGAGCCGGGCGGTCTGCGTATCGAGCGCCATCCTCGGTTCGGCAGGACGGCGCGCTGCGCGCTTCCCGGCGGTTCGGGCGTCCGGTCGGCGTGGATCCGATAGGGGTGGCGGCCCGCGCTGCCGGCATTGATGACCATTCAGGGTGACCGAGAATCATCGGACAACTGCTGGACGGCGAGCAGTTTGCCGTCTGGCCATCCGAAGTGGACAATCGTTTCACTGTGCCCGGAATCTGTATGTTCCGAGGCGGACTTTCGGCTTCTTGTCCCCGATATAAAAGGATGCGAAGAGGAGATATGACTGGCACTATGGTGATCGCGGATACCAGTGAGACTTCGGCCGTCCACGGAGTTCACGGAGCGGACGGTGTGTCCGCGTGGAAGTGCTTCGCCCGCCGCGACAATCTGTTCGGTCAGTGGGAGGCGATCGAATGGGCCGCACTCCCGCCCGGCGGGATCAGCGGCGCACATGTGCACACCCGCACCGAGGAGCTGTACTTCATCGTCTCCGGCACCGGGGTCATGCTTCTCGACGGCAAGGAACACCAGGTCAGCGGCGGCGACCTCATCCTGAACGCCCTCGGCACGCGGCACGGGTTGCGGAACGCGGGCGACAGGTGGCTGCACTGGCTCGTCATCGAAGTAGTGGGACCGCCGACGGCGGCTGTCTATTTCGACCATCGGAAACAGATCGGAACCGGGGGAAAAAATGAGTAATGCCGTGGTGATAAATCTGCGCGAAGTGCGGGAGGTCGACGCGGGCAACTTCCTCAGCGGTCCGCTCGGGCGCATTCGCCTGCCGCATCTTCAGCCGGGGCAGCAAGAGTCGCTGTTCGCCGAAGACCAGGAGCACACTCTGTTCATCGTCGGCGGCAGCGGAAACGCGTCATCGGGATCGACGACCGTCGCGCTGCGTCCCGGGGTGGCTCTGACTTTGCCGCGGGGAACCAGCGTGACGGTCGAAGCGGGTTCCGAGGGCCTGGAACTGTTCATCGCCAGCCTCGCCGTCCCGCAGGCCGGCGAGGCGGTTTGATGATCGTCACCGAGGCCCGCGGCCTGAGCCGGGCGACGGACGGCAACGCGTGGCGCTGCCTGGCGCGTCGCGGCATGCTGCACAGCGAATGCGAAGCCGTCGACTATGTCCGGGTACCGCCGGGCGGCACGCGGGACGGACGGGGCCGGGAAGGCGTCGAGACGGCCTGGTTCGTTGTTGCCGGACAGGGGCGATTCGACGACTGCTCGGGTCGCTCCGTCCCATTGCGCGCGGGCGATGTCCTGTTGTCGGCCGGCGCGCCCGGCACCGTGCGCAACGACGCTGCAGGCGACCTCGAACTGCTCGCGCTGACTGTACTGGCCGCGACGGTGGCTGATCAGCTCCCGGCGCGGATCCCGGTGGCGCAGTGGCTGCTGACCGGAGCCGCACATGACTGAGCGCCTGGTGACGACGACCCTGGACGAGCCGTCCGAGGTGCACGAGATGCACGGCGGCGAGCAGATCGCCCGATGGAAGTGCCTGGTCAGGCGGAACAACATGTTCGGGCCGTGGGAAGCGGTGGAATGCTCGTTCCTGCCCCCGGGCGCGGCGAGCGGCGTGCACCTGCACAGCCGGACCGAACAGTTCGACTACGTCGTGTCCGGCCGCGGCGTCATGACGATCGACGGCGTGGAGCACCAGGTCGGCGCGGGCGATCTGATCACGACGTGCCTCGGTACCCGGCACGGGATTCGCAACGACGGGGCCGAGGATCTGATCTGGCTCGTCATCGAGGTGTCCGGTCCGGGCATGGCGGCGGGCGTCCCGGAACGGGCGGACGCGACGGTCCGCTCCGAGGTCATCGACCTGCGGGGCACCGGCAGCTTCGATCCGGAGGGCTTTCTCGCCGGACCGCTGCGCCGCGCCCGGCTGGCCCGCCTCGAACCGGCCCAGACCGAATCCGTGAGTGCCGCTCAGGGTGAAGAGCACGTGCTCTTCACCCTGAGCGGCACCGGGACCGCCGTGGCGGGGTCGACGACCGTGCCGCTCCGCTACGGCGTCTCGCTGGGGCTGCCTCTTCTCGGTGCCGTGTCGATCGAGGGCGGGCCGGAAGGACTGGAGTTCTTCGTGGTGAGTCTCGCCGCGTCCGATCCCGCAGGAGGTGCGGCGTGATTGTTTCCCGAACGCACGACGGTCTCACCGAGACGTTCGACGGCGGCCTCGGCAGCGCGAGCTGGCGGTGTCTCGGGCGCCGGGGAATGTTGTTCAGCGAGTGCGAATCCTTTGACTACGTCCGGCTCGCGCCGGGAACCGCCCTCGACGGGCGAGGCCGGGGCGACCTCGAAGAGGCGTGGTTCGTGGTGAGCGGCCGCGGAGAGTACTCCGAAGCCGGGGAAGCCCCGCTGCGCGTTCGCGAGGGACAGCTCGTCATCGTGCCCCACGGATGCGGCGGGAAATGGCGTGCTGCGGAGGATTCGCCCCTCGAACTGCTCTTGATGGCGCTGATGCCGGCCGCGGTGAGCCGGCGGCTCCCCACGCGCACGCCGGCCGAGTGACCGAGCACCGACTGACCAGGGAATGGAGGATCATGAGACGTCCGCACATCGAGACCGACGTCCTCATCGTGGGTTCCGGACCGGTGGGCGCCACCTTCGCGCGCACGCTCGTCGACGGCGGCCGCAGCGTCCTGATGGTGGATGCCGGGCCGCAGCTTTCCCGGCGGCCGGGTGAGCACTTGAAGAACCACCTTGCCTATCAGCACAGCCACGAGCGGTTCGGCACGCTGGTCCGCGGGCATCTGCACCCGTTGTCACGACCCGCCCCGGCGGCGGATCGCGCCGGGGAATTGATCAGCCTGGCCGCGGGTGTCGCCACGTACGCGGTAGGCGGGATGGCCACCCACTGGACGGGAGTGACTCCCCGGCACCATCCGGTGGTCGAGCGATCCGGAGCGTTTCCGGCCGGCGAATGGGATGCGCTCTACCGCGACGCGGAGACGCTCCTCCGAACGGACACCGGGTTGACGGCCGACGCCATCTCTCATCTGCTCGTGCTGGATACGCTCGCCGCCGAGTACGCGGAACTGTCGGGCCCGGATCGCGTTCAGGACCTCCCGATCGCCGCGGAACGCCGTGCGGACAACCCCCGCTTGGTGCGCTGGACCGGCGCGGACACCGTCCTCGGCCCGCTCGCCGAGGACGACCACAGCGGGTTCGTCCTGCGCGAGCAGCACCAGTGCACGCGGCTCGTGCCGGCGCAGGACGGGTCCCGCGTCGACCACGCCGAGATCGTGGACCACACCACCTCGCAGACCCTGCGCGTCGAGGCGAACACTTACGTCGTCGCGTGCGGGGCGGTGCTGACGCCGCAGTTGCTCTACGCCTCCGGCATCCGCCCCGCCGCGCTCGGCCGTTACCTCACCGAGCAACCGGTCGCGTTCTGCCAGATCGTGTTCGGGGACGACCTGCTCGAACGGGCCGCGACGGATCCGCGCTTCGCCGGGCGGATAGCCGCTCAGCGGGCCGGTCATCCGGCCGACCCGGTCCTGATCCCGGCGGACGACCTCGATCCCAACGTGTGGATCCCGGTTTCGCGCGACCGTCCGTGGCACTGCCAGATTCATCGAGATCTTCCCTACGACGACATGGCGGCGGACCCGGGCACGGACGGGCGGCTCGTGGTCGATCTGCGCTGGTTCGGGCTGGTCGACCCGGCGCGGGCGAACCGGGTGCGCTTCTCCGACACGGCGAAGGACGTCTACGGCATGCCGGAGGCTTCCTTCGAGTTCGCGCTCAGCGATGAGGATCGCGCACGGCAGCACCGGATGATGGCGGACCTGCGACGAGCGGCCGCCGCGCTCGGACCGTACCTGCCCGGTTCCGAACCCCGGTTCGTCGTCCCCACCCTGCCGTTGCACATCGCGGGAACCACGCGGATGGGGCCCGATCCCGATTCCAGCGTGGTCGATCCCGGATCCCGAGTCTGGGGGATGGAAAACCTCTATCTCGGCGGAAACGGCCTCATCCCGACCGGCACCGCGAGCAACCCCACGCTGACCAGCGTGGCGACCGCGCTACGGGCCGCACGGGGAATTCTCCGCGCCGGCCACCCATTCTCAGCAGGAAGGAGTTCACATGAGCGGCCCGGGATACCTGTTTCTCGGTGACGAAGAGAAGGCACTGGTCCAGCAGGCGCTGGACGGGTGGCAGCTGAACCGGTACCGATTCGGGGAATCGGCCGAACCGTCCATGGTGCACACTCTGGAGCGGGAATTCGAGCAGCGCACGGGTGCTGCTCACTGCCTCGCGGTCAACAGCTGCACCTCCGCTCTGCTCACCGCGCTCACGGCGCTCGGCGTCGGCCCCGGTGACGAAGTGATCGTCCCCGGATACACCTTCATCGCTTCCATCGCCGCGATCGTCCACCGGGGTGCGATCCCCGTTCTCGCCGAGATCGACGAGACGCTCACCCTCTCGCCTGAGGACGTCACGCGCCGGATCACGCCCGCGACGAAGGCCATTCTCGCGGTGCACATGCTCGGCGCCCCCGCCGATCTCGGCGAGTTGCGGCGGATTGCGGACGAGCACGGCTTGTTCCTGATCGAGGACGCTGCCCAGGCTTGCGGCGGCCGGTACCGGGGTCGCGCGCTGGGCACGGTGGGGGACGCGGGTGCGTTCTCGCTCAATCTGTTCAAGATCATCACGAGTGGCGACGGCGGTCTGCTGACGCTCGCGGACGACAACGCCTACGAACGCGCGTTCGCTTTCCACGACCACGGGTTCAAGCCGTTGCGCCAGGGAATCGCCGACGCGGACTCGTTGTTCGGGATGAACCTCCGGATGCACGAGCTGAGCGGAGCGGTCGCGCTCGGCCAGTTGCGCAAGATCGACGACATCCTGGCGACGCTGCGCAAGCAGAAGACGGCATTCCTCGACGCGCTCGGCGAGCTTCCGGGCGTGACGCGCAGGCGGATCACGGATCCGGACGGCGAATGCTGCTCCTTCCTGGTGCTGCGGTTCGAATCCGTGGCGGTGGCGCGGGGCGTGGCCGCGCGGCTCGGCACGTCCACGCTCATCGACTCGGGCCGGCACTACTACGGGAACATGCCCCAGTTGCTGGCTCGCCGCACGCCCACGCCGGCGGAGCATCCGTTCTCCTGTCCCGCACACCCCACCGGCCGTCGGTATGAGGCGAACATGCTGCCCCGCACCGACGACATTCTCGCCCGTTCGATCACCTTGTCCGTTGGGGTCGTCGACGCCTACCTCGGTTCCGGAGTCGGCATCACCCCGTTGTCGTCCCCGGCCGAGATCACGGCTGCGGCCCAGTCCGTGCAGTTAGCCGTCAATGAAGTGGTTGCGAGGAAATGAACGCATTCCCAGTCGAATCCGCACAGTCGGACACGTCAGTCGATTCCTTCCGCTGGAAGGTCGAGGCGGAACAGTCCATTTCCTATGAAGTCCGGATGACCAAGGGGGTCTTCGATCCGTCCAACGCCGCACTGCTCGAGGCGGGAGCCACCGTCCGGGCGGAGCGGCTCCGCCGGTTCATCGTGATCGACGCCACTGTGCACGAGATCTACGGCGACGCCCTCCGCCGGTACCTGGAGCTCAACGGCTGCGAGTATCACCTGTGCGTGCTGCGGGCCTCGGAAGAGGCGAAGACGATGGACGCGGTGTTCACCGTGGCGAAGGAACTCGACGCGTTCGGCATCTCGCGCAGGCACGAGCCGATCATCGGCATCGGCGGCGGAATTCTCCTGGACATCGCGGGCTTCGCCGCCAGCATGTACCGGCGCAGCACCCCCTACGTCCGGGTGCCGACGTCCCTCATCGGCCTAGTCGATGCCGGAGTCGGCATCAAGACCGGGGTGAACTTCGGCTCGCACAAGAACCGGCTCGGCACGTACTGCGCGCCGACCGTCGCGCTGCTCGACCGGGGCTTTCTATCCACTGTAGACGACCGGCACATCAGCAACGGTCTCGCGGAGATCCTCAAGATCGCGTTGATCAAGGATTCGAGGCTGTTCCAGCTGCTGGAGGACAACGCCGAGCTCCTGCTGGCCGAACGGCTCACCGGGCGGACGCCGTCCGGCGAAACCGCGACGAGGGAGGTGTTCCGCCGCGCTGTGGGCGGCATGCTCGAAGAACTGGAGCCCAACCTGTGGGAGCAGCGTCTGGAGCGGCTGGTCGACTATGGCCACTCGTTCAGCCCCACGTTGGAGATGCGGGCGCTTCCAGCGCTCCTGCATGGCGAGGCGGTGACCGTCGACATGGCACTCACCACAATGCTGGCCGAGGCACGCGGCCTGGTGTCAGCGCAGGACCGTGAGCGGATCATCGGCCTGATGCGGAGGCTTCGACTGCCCGTCTGGCACCCGTTGCTCGAAGCAGGGCTGCTGGAGCACGCGTTGCGGGAGACCACCCAGCACCGGGACGGACGGCAGCGGATGCCGATTCCCGTCGGCATCGGCGGAGCCTGCTTCCTGCATGACCTCACCGTCACGGAGCTCGCGGACGCAGCCGAAGCCTTGCGGCGACTCGACGAGAGCGCGGAGCCGGGCGGCGAACTGCTCGTCACGGAGGTCGGTGTCCGGGCCGAGGCCGCCGAGCACCGTACGATCCGCCGGGACGGGATGAGCAGCACCTCGGAGGTCATCACCTGGTCGGCGCTGCCGCCCGGGGCATCGCTGGAGGAGGATGCGCAAGCGGGTACGGAGAAGTTCTGCTTCGTTCTCGCCGGCCATGGCGAACTGGAAGTCGACGGCGTCGCGCACGCGATGCACCCCGGCTATCTGGTCGCCATCCGGCCGGGGGCAGCGCATCGTTTCGCGAATCCCGGCGCCGAAGAGCTGAGCTGGCTGGTCGTCGAGGTGCCCGGTCCGTCCGGCTCCCCGGCGCAGGACGCGGCCGCGCTGGCCCCGGGAGCCGTCGCGTGACGCGGCCCGCCGGCCGGAGGGGAATCCCCGGGGCTGCCGCGGTGCACCATGTCGCCTACACGGTTCCCGACTTGGGCCAGGCGGTTGAATTCTTCACGGAAGTCATCGGTGCAGAGCTCGCGTACACCCTGGACTCGGTGCAAGACACCGAAGGCGACTGGATGACCCGCAAGCTCGACGTCGACGCCGCGGCGACCGCGCGCGTCGCCATGCTGCGGCTGGGACCGGTGACGAACTTGGAATTGTTCGAGTACACGGCCCCCGGCCAGCGGAGGCAGTTGCCGCGCAACAGCGACTGGGGAGGCTGCCACCTGGCGATCCACGTCGAGGACGTCGACGTGGCCGCCGCCTACCTGCGCGCCCAGCCGGGCGTGCGGGTCCTCGGTTCCCCGGAAACCATCGCCGACGGGCCGATCGAAGGCGATCGGTGGGTGTACTTCGTGACGCCGTGGGGGATGCAGATGGAACTGATCAACCTGCCCGGGGGAATGCCGTACGAACAGCAGACGAAGGTGCGGCTGTACCAGCCGGACGATGGCTGGTCCGATTATCGAGGAGTCTCATGAGCGAGCACGGAATAACTCCCGAGCAGCCGGCGCTCGTCCCGGCCGGCGAGGGGGAGACGATCTGGTTCGACGGCAACGTCTACACCGTCAAGATCAGCGGCGACGCCACCAACGGCGCGCTCTCGGTGCTGGAGTCCTCGGTCCTGCCCGGGTGCGGCCCGCCGCCGCACGTGCACACCGAGTCGGACGAGGTGTTCCACGTCCTGTCCGGGCAGCTGGAATTCCAGGTCGGCGAAGATCGGTTCACCGGCAAAGCCGGGGACTACGTTTTCGTCCCGCACGGCACCCCGCATTGCTTCAAGAATGTCGGCGTGCACGTCGCTCATACGATCTTCGCGTACACTCCTGCCGGGTTCGAGAAGTTCTTCCTGGCGTCGGGTCAGCCCGCGGTGCCCGGCACTCCGGTGCCGCAATGGGGCCCAGAGGAGTTCGCGCGCGCGGTGGCGATCGCCCCGAATTTCGGGTGGGAGGGACCCAGCACGAAATAGGCGGCCAACTGCCCGATTCCTCCGCGGTGCGACGGCAACGACTTGTGCAGTGCGTCGCCGTCGCACCGTGCGACATTGACCGACGCCGAGGTTGCAGGAGAGGACCATGACATCCCTCGAACCCTTCTCGTTCCCAGCAGCCGACCCGATGGCGAGCTTCGACACCACCGCATTCGACCTGGACGCTTACCTGGCGCGAGTCGGTCATCCGCACGCGGAACCGTCGGCGAAGACGCTGAGCTCGTTGCACGCCGCGCACGTGCGGGCGATCCCGTTCGAGAACGTCGACGTGGTGCTGCGCCGTCATCGCGGCATCGAGCTTCCGGCCATTGTGGACAAGCTCGTTCGCCGGAACCGCGGCGGATACTGTTTCGAGCACGGGTTGCTGTTCGCGGCCGCGCTGGAGGAGCTCGGCTTCGCGGTCCGGCGCAGTTTCGCCCGGGTGCGACCGGGCCGGGAGCACGGTTCGTACACCCATATGCTCTCGATGGTGCGCACCGGCGGTGCGGACTATCTGGTGGATGTCGGATTCGGGGCGTGGGTGATGTACCCGACGCCACTGATCGACGGGGCCGAAGTGGATCAGGCCGGCTGGCGGCATCGGGTCCGCTGGGACAACGGCCAGTGGTTCTTCGAGAAAAGCGCCGGTGACGGATGGGACACCTTGCACGCCACCCTCGGCCTGCCCGCCCGCCAGATCGACTACGAGGTATTCCATCACTACACTTCCACGCATCCGCGTTCTCCGTTCACCGGTCAGCTGGTGGTGATGCGGCTGGCCGACGGGGTGACACGACGGCTGGTCGGCACCCAGCTCACCACCGAATACGATGACGGCCGTCTCGAGACTGCCGAGATAGTCGGCGTCGAACTCGCGGAAACCCTGCACTCGCTGGGCGTCGATCTGACTCCGGCGGAACTGTCCGCACTGCGGGAATTCTATGATTCCGCGCGACACTTTCGCGGGGAGCGACTGTGACCGCGTTTCGAAACGCGCGCCGGTCTCGTCTGCGACGCGATCGCCCTCGCTGCCCGCTGCTGCCTGGCTAGAGCCTGTTTCGATGTGCTGGCCTGCGAGGTTGTCGAGCAGTGTCGTGGGTGTGGCGTGTCGTGGATCGGATAGACGAGGTCTCCGGTAGACCGATCAACGGCCAAGCTGATCAAGAACACCGGAGACCTCGTGTCCAGCCTGGCGGGGCCGGGGCGAGCCGACATGACCGACGCTCAGTGGGCGGTCGTGGAACCGCTGCTGCCCGTCGGCAAGAAGCCCGGCCGCCGACCACTGTGGACCCAAACGCCAACTCCTGGACGGCATCCGATGGCGGGTTCGTGTCGGTTCTCCGTGGCGCCCGTGTATGGGGCTGGCAAACCGTCTGTGGCATGTTCCGGTGCTGGCAGCGCGCCGGTGTGTGGGCGCTGTTCCTGGCGGCGTTGCAGACCTGGGCCGACGCTGCCGGGCTGATCACGTGGGAGGTGAGCGTGGATTCCACGATCAACCGGGCGCCCTGACGCGCGCCGTTCAGAGTTCGGCGCGCCCGGCGGCGGGCAGGCTGTCGAGGGTCCTGCGCAGGGCCTCGACGACGCGGCCGTGGCCGAGCGGGAGCTGGTCGTCGGTCTCGTCGGTGCTGTGCGCGATCATCTCGACGTCGATGCCCTGCTCCCGGAGCGCGGCGATTTCGTTGCCGTGCCGGACGAACCACGTCTCGTCGGCGCTCTGGGCGTCGCCGGGGCTGATCGTGCCCTCCGCGGCGGGGTCGACGAGCAGGACCGATCGGAGCGTGCCCGGGAATCGCGCGGCCAAGCGGAGAGCCTCGCTCGCGAACGGCCCGCTCACGACCAGGTCGCCCCGGTGCAGCCGGCCGGCCGGCGCGGCGAGTGCCTCGACGCAGGCGGCCCAGGCACCCGCGGCCGGGAGGCGGCACCAGAGGATCTCGTGGCGGTCGGCCAGCGGCCTCCAGGTGGCGGGCAGGCCATCGTGCTTGGCCGAGCCGGCCGGATCGAGCACGATCAGCCGGCGCGCCCCGGGACGGCCTGCTGTGACCAGCGGTGGTCCTCCGGCGCGGACGGGATCCGGGGGGAGTGATCCGGGCATGACTGCTCCTTTCGCACGACTGTCCCGCAGTTCCCGGCGTCCGGCGGTGATAAACCCGCCGCGGTAGTCGGTGAGCCGGTGGGAAGGCACGCATGATGCATGCCGGATCGGACTGGTCTGCCGCGGCCCCGAGAACGCGTGGCGAACCAGGCAGGCCTGCCGCGGTCCGGCGTGCTTGCCGTGGGGGTGGTGGTGCGAGTGTGCTGCGGTGTGAGGGTGTGTCGGTCAGCGGGCCTGTCGCGGGGTGGTGGTGCAGGAATGCCGCGGTCCGAACGTATGTCGGGCGGTGGGCTTGCCACGGCCCGGCGGGTGCGTGCCTGCCGCAGCCCGAAGGTGCGTCCCGGTCGGCAGGCCTTTCGCGGTTCGGTGATGCGGGCCGGTCGGGGAAGGGGATGCTGGGCTCGCTGACCGGCCGTGGCCCGCGGCCGGTCGGGCGGCAGGCTCAGGAATGTCGCAACAGCGCGCCGAAACCGTCGGCGAGATCGAGGCGTTCGTCCATGACGACGACATCCGCGCCGGCCGCGACGGCGGCGTAGGGCAGGGCCTCGTCCGCGCGATGCTCGACCGGGTCGTCGGCGCCGAGTGCCCGGAGACGGGACCGGTGTACTCCGATCTGGCCCGGTTCCGCGCCGGTGTAGACCCGGGCGTCCCCGGGATCGCCGACGAGCAGGGTGGTCACGTTCGCCTCCACCAGCGCTGCGGTGACGGCCGGTAGGCCGGCGACGGCCAGGCCGGGCTCGCGCGCCGCCTCCGCGCGGAAGCGTTCGGCGAGGTCGTCGAGTTCGGCCAGATACTGCCCGGCGAGCAGTTCGCGGATCGCACGGTCGAGTTCCGCCCGCCCGGCACCCGGGGCTCGGCTGCCGGTGTCCACTTCGGCGGTGTGCGGGCGGACGGGTGCGGGCAGCCGGTCGTGGAGTTCGGTGCGTGCCTGGACTTCGCCGGCCAGTACGATCACCCGCGGGTGGAGGCGTTCGGCGGCCTTCGAGACCCGGTCGGCGACCTCGGCGAGGTTGCGGTGCGCGGTCTCCTCGGCGCGCGACTGGACGTCCCGGTGTCCCGCGCCGCCGCCACGGACCTTGTGCACGGGATGGTCCCGCCCCCGCACGGTCTCGGTTTCCACGCTGCCGTCGGGCCGATGCGTCTCGATGTCGGCGCCGGTGCGGTCGACGAGGACCACCAGGTGCGTGGTGGCGTCCTCGGCATGGGTCAAGGCGGGCAGGAAGTACGGGAGTGCCGAGTATCGCGTTTCCCCGGCCGGTGGTGGGGCGGCGAGCCGCTGGTCGAGCAGGACCGTGCCGCGGGCGGCGACGAGGCTGCGTCCGGCGCGCCCGACCGGGGGCTGCCCGGTCTCCGCCGCGTGCAGGACGGCGTCGACGGTCGGCCGGTCGGCGTCCTGCTCGTTGAGCGCTGCGGTGATTTCCTTGAGATGCAAGCGCAATTGCTGGCCGGCGTCTTCGGTGTCGTGTGTTTCGTCGAAGTGTACCGAGGCGAACGGGCCGCCGGTCAGCAAAGTGCGTAGGTCGGCTGTGTCCATTCTGGATTCCTCCTCCGGTTTACGGCCGTTCTTCAGCGGGTTCGCGGCAGTTCGGGCGAGGCGGTGTCCAACGGGACCGCGCCGGAGCGGACGAGGCCGAGCTGGACGGTCTGCCGCCGGCCGATCGCCTCCCCAGCCCAGTCCGCGGCCGTGCGCAGGCGGTTCCCCGGAAGGGCGAGCAGGTGGTAACCGCGGGTCACGAGACGGGCGGGCAGGCCGGCCAGCGGCACGTGCAGGGGGTTGGCCGCGCCCTGCCCGGCGCCGAGGTCGACCGCGAAGCCGAGGTCGTGATGCCGGTATCGGCGCAGGCGGCCGGAGCCGAGCGACGCGGCGACGTTGCGGGCGGCGAGTTTTCCTTGCCGTTGCGCGTGTTGCGCGGTCATCGGGGTGGTTTCGCCGGGGCGGGCGAGGTCGGGCACCGCCGCGGCGTCCCCGCAGGCGAAGACGTCCGCCCGGCCCGGTACGTTCAGTTCCGGGGTGACCACCAGCCTGCCGTGCGCGGTCTCCAGGCCGAGTTCGGAGACCAGTGGGTCGGGCCGGACGCCGACGCACCACACGAGCGTCCGCGTCGGCACCGCGGCACCGGTGGTGAGGGTGACCCCGCCCCTGCCGGCCTCGTCCACGGAGGTTTTCATCCGGACGTCGACGCCGCGTTCGCGCAGTACCCGGTCCGCCGTCTCACCGAGCCGCCGGTCCAGGCCGGGCAGCACCCGTTCGGCGACGTCCAGTAACAGCCAGCGGATCGGCTGCCCGTCGAGTTCGGGGTGCCGTCGTGCGAGCGCGGCGGTGAACGCGGGACCCTGCGCGGCGACCTCCGTTCCGGTGTAACCGGCACCGACCACGACGAACGTGCACCGGGCGTCGCGCTCGGCCGGATCGTCGGTGGTGGCGGCGAGTTCGATCTGCCGGGTCACGTGATCACGGAGGTAGAGCGCTTCGGGCAGGCCGCGGAATCCGTGCGCGTACTCGGCGATGCCCGGGATGGGCAGCAGCTTGGTCACACTGCCCGCGGCCAGGATCAGCCGGTCGTAGCTCAGCTTCCGTTCCCGGTACTCCGGATCGACGTAGGTGACCGCACCGGCGTCGAAGTCGACCGAGGTGGCGGTGCCCAGTACCAGCCGTACCCCGTGCAGGGTGTCCGGAATGGACACCGCGACATGGCGGGGTTCGACGATCCCGGCCGCCACCTCGGGCAGCAGCGGCAGGTAGAGGAAGTAGTCGGTGGGGTTGACCACGACGATTTCGGCGCGGTCGCGGAGCGTCCGCAGCAGCGTCTCCGCGGCGTGGTAGCCGGCGAACCCGCCACCGATGATCACGATGCGCATGGCACGGCCCTCCTTTCCCGCATCGGGTACCCGCTGCGGGGCCGGGCAATCACGGCAGTTCGGCCGCGGCGAGCAGTGCGGTCCCGGCCTCTCGCGGCGCCCTGCCTGCCGCCGGACGAGGTCCGGGAATTCCGCGGGCATCCCCGGTTTCACCTGGCCGCGCGTCCGCATGACCACCGTGCTTCGCCCGGATACCGGCCGGCGGGGTACGCGCTCAGACGGGCTGCTTGCCATCGGCGGCCAATGCGGTCGACCGCGGTGCGACCGCGGAGGTCCGTAAAGGGGCCCTTCACGGACCTGAGAACAGGTCTGGAGCACACCACGAGCCCCTGCCTGCCCTGTCCCGGGGTGACCGCAGTCGGCGCGCGGTTGCCTACACTCGCCGGATGACGGAATCGACCGGGGAAACGCGCGAGCATCGGCTCACCCGCAACGTGGCGGAGATGCTGCAGGAGATGCGGGTCGCGCAGGCCGGGGTGCAGATCCTGTTCGGGTTCCTGCTTTCGGTCGTGTTCACCGCCCAGTTCCGCGGGGCGGACGGTTTCGAGAAGGGCCTGCACCTGACCGCTGTACTGCTCGCTGTCGCCTCGACCATCTTGCTCACCGCGCCCGCGGCGTGGCATCGGGTGCTGTTCCGCAGCGGTGCGCGGGACTGGATTCTCCGCGCCGGCAACCGGACGGTCATCGCCGGACTGTGTTGCCTGGCGCTGGCGATCACGGTGACCGTTTCGCTGATCGCGAAGGTGGTCTACGGGACGGTCGCGATGGCGGTCGTCGGTGGAGTCTCCCTGCTCGGGTTCGGCTTGCTGTGGCTGGTGCTCCCGTGGCGCCTGCGGCCGCGGGACGAGTGAACCTCGGGCCTCGGGCGCGGGCCGGCGGCGGTGTGCCGTCGCCGAGTCACCACCGACTCATGCCCTTCCGTAGCCTGCTATCCCGCGGCGGAGCGGCGCGGTGGCGGAGGAGCCGGGGTGACGGTCATCGGGCGCGTCCGGGAAGGAACTCCTGCATCTTCGTCTTGGCGCCCTGCGTCACCAGGTGGAAGGCCTCCGGGTCGCCCTTGAGCACCGCCTCGGTCACGGATTTCATCTGCTCGAAGGTCGCGTGCGGCGGGATGGGCGGGACCTCGGCGTCGCAGCGTACGTCCAGCACGGTCGGGCCGGTGGCGGCGAACGCGGCGTCCCAGGCCCGGCCGAGGTCGCCCGGCTCGTCGACGGAGACCCCGGCCAGTCCGAGACTGCGGGCGAAACCGGCGTAGTCGACGTCCGGCAGCGATTGGGACTCTTCGAATTTCGGCGCGCCGCCCATCGCCCGCAGCTCCCAGGTGACCTGGTTGAGGTCGTTGTTGTGGAACACGCAGACGATCAGGCGCGGGTCCGGCCACAGGCCGTGGTAGCGGGCGATGGTGATCAGCTCGGCCATCCCGTTCATCTGCATCGCGCCGTCGCCGACGAGGGCGACGGCCGGCCGGTCCGGGTGCGCGAACTTGGCGCCGATCGCATACGGCACGCCCGGACCCATCGTGGCGAGCGTGCCCGACAGGGAGGCCCGGATGTCGCCGCGGATGCGGAGATTACGGGCGTACCAGTTGGTCGAGGAGCCGGAATCGGCGGTGACGATCGCGTTGTCCGGAATGCGCCGGGACAGCTCGTGCACGATCCGCATCGGGTTGACCGGCGTCGCGTCGACGTTCGCCTGCCGGTCCACTGTGTCCCACCATTCGGCGACGTTCTTCTCGATCTTTTCACGCCACGAACGGTTTTCGTTCCGTCGCAGCTGGGGCAGCAGGGCACGCAGGGTCGCGGCGGCGTCGCCGATGAGGTTGACCTCGGTGGGATAGCGCATGCCGATGAACCGGCCGTCGAGATCGATCTGGACCGCGCGGGCCTGCCCGAACTCCGGCAGGAACTGGCTGTAGGGGAAGTTGGAACCGACGATCAGCAGGGTGTCGCAGTCCCGCATCATCTCGTAGCTGGGCCGGGTGCCCAGCAGCCCGATCGCGCCGGTCACGTACGGCAGTTCGTCGGAGAGAACGTCCTTGCCCAGCAACGCTTTCGCCACGCCGGCTCCGGTGACGTCGGCGACCTGGCGCACCTGTTCGGCGGCGCCGCGCGCGCCCTGCCCGGCCAGGATCGCGACTTTTTCACCGGCATTGAGCACCTCGGCCGCCTCGGCGAGGCCGGCTTCGGGTGGCACCGGGTTCGGCCAGAAGGCGCCGGGCGGGCTCGACGGCATCTGCTTGAACACGTGCTGCGGTGGTTCGTAAGGCTCTTCCTGCAGGTCCGCCGGGATGATCAGCGCGGTCGGCGTACGGGAGGAGCGTGCCACCCGGAACGCGCGGTCGAGCGCGTTGGGCAGTTGTTCGGCGACGTTGACCTCGATGCAGTACTCGTTGGCCACATCCCGGTACAGCGCTTGGAGTTCGATCTCCTGCTGGTAGCTGCCGCCCATCGCAGTGCGCGCGGTCTGCCCGACGATCGCGACGACCGGGACGTGGTCGAGTTTCGCGTCGTAGAGGCCGTTGAGCAGGTGGATGGCACCGGGCCCGGAAGTAGCCATGCAGACGCCGACGCGGCCGCTGAACTTCGCGTATCCGACGGCGGAGAACGCGGCCATCTCCTCGTGCCGGGCCTGGACGAACCGCGGCTTGTTGCCCGCCTTGCCGAACGAGGCGACGAGGCCGTTGATGCCGTCGCCGGGGTAGGAGAACACCTGCTCGACACCCCAGTCGCGCAGCCGGGCGAGCAGGTGGTCGCCGACGGTTTCGGTCATGGCAGTCCTCCCGTGCGTAGCGATCGGGGATCCGGCTACCCCGGTCCGCGGTGGCCCACACCTGCCGAATGCCGTGCATCCGCGGGCGGACTGCGCTACGGTCGGATCGGGAGCGGTTCAGCCCACGTGCCGTTGCCCGACCCAGAGAGGCCCGTTTCGGCGGGTCCCGGGCCGGGCCGTGCACATCGGGTCCGGCCTCGCGTGTCGCGAGGAGGGCACCATGACGCGAGAATCGCACCTCGACCTGCCGGGAACCCCGGCGAGAATCCTGGTCACCGCCACGGCGACGGAGACCGTCGTCGCCGTGGCGGCCGAACTCGACCTACGATCCACCGGCCGGCTGCAGGAACGCATCACCGGCGAACTGGCGTTGCGGCCGCGCGGGCTGATCGTCGACCTCACCCGGGTGACGTTCTGCTCGGCCGGGGGCGTGGGCGTGCTGACCGACGCCGCCCGGATCGCCGCCGCCGCGAATATCGGTTTCCTTGTCGTAGCCTGCCATCGCGCGGTGCTGCGGCCGCTGCGGGTGCTGGGGCTCGAACCCGAGCTGGCGATGGCCGACAGCCTGGCCGAAGCCCTCGAACGGGTGACCGCCGCGCACCAGCTCGCCATCGAGGTGGGCTAGCTCCGCCCGCGCGCCGTCCCGCCCTGTCGCGCTCCGCCCCGCCCCGTCCGCAAGTTATGGCTGTGAAGGGGCCCTTCACGGACTCAGAGTCCGTGAAGGGCCCCTTCACAGACCGCCATCCTGTCCAGAGGGGGGTACGTTGGCAGCGGGCGGCGTCGGCGGAGAGGGAGTAGTGGAACCCGAGACCGGAACCACTATCGAGTATTCGGTGGTCGTGCGGCTGAGCGGCGACTGCCCCGGGTCGTGTGCCGAACTGGCCGCATTGTCGGCGTCCGCGCCGAAAGTGGTGATCTTCGAGCTGAGCGGGCTTACCGCGTTCGCGTGCGAAGACCTCACGATGCTGCGGGAGTCGGCCGGTGCGGGCCGGGCCGTGTTCGCCTGCCGGCCGGACGGCGTGGCACGGCGGGTGCTCGAAGCGGAAGGCGTGCGCGTCGCCGATTCGGTCGCCGCGGCGCTGGCCGACGAGGATGACCCGCTCGAGCCGTCCGGAGTGGCGTTCCGGTCGCTCACCGAACGGCTGCTCGCCGCGCCGAGCGTCGGCGCGGTCCTGCAGCACATCGTGGATGCGGCGGCGTCGCTGGTACCTGCCGCCGACCTGGTCTCGATCACGCTGCTCGCCCCGGACGGCCGGTTCCACACCGCGGCGTACACCGATCCGACGGCTGCGGAGCTGGATCGGCTCCAGTACGAACTGGGCGAAGGCCCCTGTCACGACGCCGCGTTGCCGGATCGCCCCGAGTTCATCGAACGCGCCGATCTGCGCGCCACCGGGACGTGGCCGGACTGGGCGGCTGTCGTGGCCGGACTGGGCTGGCGCAGCGTGCTGGCGATCGCCTTGACCGACGACACCGTCCCCCGATTCTCCGGCGCTCTGAACCTCTACGCCCGCGCCCCCGGCGGTCTGGCCGGCGCCGACCGCGACATAGTGCTGCTGCTGGCCAGCCACGCCGCGCTCGCCGTGGCCGAAACGGACGCGGTGACGCGCGATGAACTGCATCAGGCACAGCTGCGGACCGCGCTGGACAGCCGGGACGTGATCGGCCAGGCGAAGGGCATCCTCATGGCCCGCCGCGGACTGGACGCGGACGCGGCGTTCGAGCTGCTGCGCCGGGCGTCGCAACAGTTGAACGTGAAGTTGGTGCAGCTCGCCGGAACGCTGGCGCGGCAGCACGCCGAGCTGGACGTCGGGGCGCCGGAGGAACCGGATCCGGTCTGAGCCGGGGCACCGGAGACCCGCGCCGGTTCTGTGGCCCCGCGCACGGTCCGGAGCCGGGCGACTGACCCGGGAGCCTCCGGGTAGCCGTTTCGAGACCGCACTCTCCGAGGAGGTCTCAGGTCCACCAACGCTTATCTCTCGTTTCTCGCCATCGGGGTCGCCTTGATCCTGCTGGACGGTCAGATCATCTATCGCAGTGGCAAGCGCTACCTCGGGAACGTCGACGGGAGCCCCGCCGCGGCGCCGTCGATGGCGCGGCTGGTGACGACGCTGTTCCACTTGTCGACCCTGGGCGTGCTGGCCCTGATCTCGACCATCGGCATCGGCGGCAGCGATTTGCCCGGCGTAGTCGGGCGAATCGGCGTGCTGCTGCTGGTTCTCGCGGTGGCACACGCCATTACCCTCGCCGCGCTGGCCCGGATCCGTGGCGAGCGGGAGGCGGAGGCGTTCGTCCAGCGCGGCGGCGCATCCGGCCGGGGCGGGCTGTCGAAATGCCCGGCCCGACCGTGACGCCGGTGCCGGGGCAGGAAGGGCTGCACCCGGATGTGAGCCCTTCGCTGGAGAACCGTTCGCCTTACACCGCCTCGTGACGATGGCGTGCAGGGCCACGACATGTCGTGGCCCTGCACGGCTGTTTCGCCGCCACCCTGGCGGATCACGGGTCCTCGATCGCTCAGGACCCGTTTTCCGGTTCGGCGGTCTCCGGGCCGGGCGTCTCGTCCAGCATGTCGCGCAGTTTGGCGAGGGTCTGGGAAAGCAGGCGCGAGACGTGCATCTGGGAGACGCCGACCCGTTCCGCGATTTTCGACTGGGTCAGGTTCTCGAAGAACCGCATCGCGATGAGGGACCGCTCGCGCGGGGTGAGCCGGCGCAGCATCGGCCGGAGGGCCTCGTGGATCTCGGCTCGTTCCAGATCGGCGTCCTCCTCGCCGAGAAGGTCGGTCAGCGCCACCGATTCCGCTTCGTTGTGGACGGTCCAGTCGAGCGAACTCGTCTGGTAGGCGTTCCCGGCGACCAGTGCCTCGGCCACCTCTTCCTGGTCGATCTCCAGCTGCTCGGCGAGTTCGCGCGCGGTAGGCGCGCGCCCCAGTTGCTGGGCCATCGTGGTGGTCGCCTGCGCGACCGCGAGGTGCAGTTCCTTGAGCCGTCGCGGAACGCGCAGGGACCAGCCGGTGTCGCGGAAGTACCGCCGGACTTCCCCCATCACGGTCGGCACGGCGAAGGACAGGAAGTCGTCCGTGCGGTCCGGGTCGAAGCGGTCCACCGCCTTGATCAGGCCGAGCCGGGCGACCTGGACGAGGTCCTCGCGTGGCTCGCCACGGCCGCAGAACCGCTGCGCGATGTGCTCGGCGAGCGGCAGATGTTCGTCGATGAGCTTGGTGCGCAACCGTTCCCGGTTCGCGTCGTCCGGAGGAAGGGCACTCAGTTCGCCGAACCACGGCGCGCAGTGCGCGTACCCGTCGGTGTGCTGGTGAGCGGCGGTTCTCATGGTCCTCCTGTCCTGGGCTCCTTGGTGAACTCGAGGCAGAGCCGCCATCCGTGCGGGTCCGGACCCGGCTCGGTCCAGGTGGCGACCGAATCGGTCAGCGCGCGCAGGATGTGCCAGCCGACCTCGTCGGGTCCGGGCGGCAGCATCGCCGACGACGAGGTGGCCATCGTCACCGTGATCCGGCTGTCGTGGCGGAATACGCATTCGACCTCGGCACCGTCGTCGGCCCGGAGGGCGATCACCGACACTGCCTCCTCGACCGCGAGTCGCAGATCGGCGATCTCGTCGAGGCTGAACTCGCCGGTACCGGCGAGTCCCTCGGCCACCATCCGGGCAAGGAACAACAGGTCCCGGTCGGCCGGCAGGCGCAACTCGACCATGGGCACAAACGCAGGCACCACCTTCGTAGCCGGACCCACACACTGATTCATCTGCTTGTCATTACCCGGTCCGCTGCGCGGTCAATCGTCGTCACAGCGGTGTTTCGCACCGTGACCGAGCGGGTACCCGCGTGCGTGATCCGTTGGTCCGTTGTGGACAGTGGCCCGTCAGTGCAGGTCGAAGCGTGCCTCGACCGTGGAACCGGCCGGGCCGGTATGGAGCCGGACGAGATCGGCGAGGTGGTTGACGAGCAACAGCCCGCGGCCGCGCACCTGTCCGGGCACCGCCGGTCGCCGTCCGGCGAGCGGATCCGCGATCCGGCCCTTGTCGTGCACCTGGCAGATCAGCTGGCGGCCCTCGGTGGCCAGCCGGACCACCGCGGTGCCGCTGCCGTGTTCGATGCTGTTCGACACGAGTTCCGAGGCCACGAGGACGAAATCCGCCAGCCGATCGGCGGCGAAGCCCGCCCGCACCGCCGCTTCGGTCGCCACGTGGCGCAGCAGCGGAAGCTCGCCCTCGGCGATGGTCCGCGTGGCCGAACCGGGTGGCGCCGTGAGTTCCTGGTTGCTGTCGCGCAGGACCTCTTCGGGCGCGTATCCGGCGCTGGACTGCCATTGCCCGGTCCTGTCCACGAGCCACGGGTGGGTCCGGGCGGCGTCCGCGAGTGCGGCCTCGCCGGCGGATTCGGTGTCGTAGGGACAGAGGACGGTCGCTCTCCGTGCGGCGAAGGACCGGTTGAGCAGGGCTTCGTGCTGCACGCAGGCGGGATATTCGGCGCTGGACCCGCTGGGCCACCGAAGCTCGCCGACGATCCGCACGTGCCGGCCGGGATAGCCGTCGGAGAAAGCACGCAGCACACCGGGGATGATGCGGCCGGGATTGCGGCCCTCCTCGGTCATGTCCACCATCCGGACCCGGGCCGCGTCGGCGCCCAGTTCCGCCCTGAGCAGCGCGAGACCGCGTGGCGGTACCGCGACCGCGACCGGATCCCCCGCGGCGACTCCGCCTTGCACGAAAGGAAGCGTCCCGGCGAGGAACTCTTCGGCGTCGCCGTAGAAGAACGCTGAGTGCAGAAACGTCGGTATCGAGGACATCAGGGACGGCGCCGGGCACACGCGCCGGCCGGAATCGGAAGTATGGTGATCATTTCCTCCACTGCCCTCAGCGTACGGTCTTCACCACGATAACCGCGCGGTGGCTTACCCGGCGGTATCGCGGCGCGGGCAGCATAATTCCGGCAGGGAGGCCAGCCGGCACCCGTCCGGCCGCCGGTGCCGGGCTCACCGACCAGGGGAAGCGAGTGATGAGCGAGACCACCGGGCCACCCGGCACACTGTCGATCGAGCGGGACGACCGTCCCTCGATCGCCGTCGTGACCGTACGGGGCGAGATCGACCTGGCCACCACGCCGGCGTTGAAAGCGGCGTTCGGCGAAGCCCTCGCCGGGAAGCCGCCGATCCTGGTGGTGGACCTGAGCGGAGTGGGTTTTCTGGCGTCGGCGGGGCTGACGCAGCTGGTGATCCTGGCCCGGGACATGCCGGAGGGCACCGCGTTGCGGATCGTCGCGTCCGGGCGGGCGGTCTTGCGGCCCGTTCAGCTGACCGGGTTGGAACACAGCCTGCCCCTGTACCCGACGATGGAGGCGGCGCTCGCCGCGGAGTGACCGCGCCCGGTCACACCTCCGCGGCGCCTCCGTGCCGCTGGAGCACCACGAGCGCTACGTCGTCCTGGGGCGGGAGGGAGCCGACCATCTCGGCCATGATCCGGGCGCAGGCACGGTCCGGATCCTCGGCCCGGACGAGTTCGGTGAGCCGCCTCATCCCGATGTCGACCAGCTGGTCCCGGCGTTCGACCAGGCCGTCGGTGTAGAAGACCACGGCTGTCCCCGGTGGAAGGCGCACGGTGGTGGTGCGCCGCGGTGCGGGGTCGATGGTCAGCCCGATCGGATGGTCCGCGGGTGCGGTCACGAGTGCGGCCGGGGCACCGGGGGAGGCCAGGATCGGCGGCAGGTGCCCGGCGAGGGAAAGGACGAGATGTTCCCGCGCCGGGTCCAGTACGCCGTACGCGACGGTCGCCATCGCGCCGTGTTCGAAGTGGTTGGCTTTGTGGTCGAGTTTGCCGAGGACTTCGGCGGGGTCGTCGCAGTCGAGCGCGTAGGCGCGCAGGGCACTGCGCAACCGGCCCATGATGACCGCCGCTTCGAGGCCGTTTCCGGCGACGTCGCCGATGACGATGCCGATCCGTCCGCTGGGTAGTCCGAAGATGTCGTACCAGTCGCCGCCGAGTGCGGCGTCGGTGCCCGGCACGTAGCGGGTGGCGACGCTCAGGCCGTCGAGGTCGGGGAGGTTGCCGGGCAGCAGGCTGCGTTGCAGCGCGATGGTCGCCACCTGGTTCTGGAACAGGATCTCCGACTGGATCGCGGACGCGAGGTGATCGGCGAGCAGCCGGACCGTTTCGACCTCGGTGGCGGTGAACTGGCGGTGCGCGACCGATCCGACGTGCAGTACGCCGATCAATTCGCCTCCGGCGAGCATGGGCACACCGAGCATGGTGTGCAGGCCGCGCTCCCACAACAGCGCGTTGAGCGCGGTGGGGCCGTCGGAGCGATCGATGACGACCGGTTCGCGGCGCACCGCGACGGTGCCGGCGAACCCCTGTCCGACCGGAACCCGGACTCCCTGGTAAACCTCGTCCTCCAGCCCGGCGGCGCCGATCGCGACGAGCTGCTGCCAGCGTGCGTCGTGCCGCAGCACGGTCGCCGCGTCGACCCCGACGGCCGCGCAGGCCCGGGCGAGGATTTTCCGGAGCTCGTCCGCGAGGCCGCCATGGCCGGCCGCGGTTCCCACGATCTCGCCCAGCAGAATGCGCGATTCCGGTTCCGGCGCGTGCGGCGGCATGACCTCAACCCTAGCCGGACCAGGCGGGGTCGGCGACGACTTGGCTCCGGTCGTGTTCGAAGCGACGGCGGATCGCGGGCGCAAGCGCCCGGGCAGGGGAGGAGCCGCGGTACCGGGGATGGCCCGGCGGGCGGAGAGCAACCGCCGTCGTCATCGGCGTGCTCGACGGGTCCGGGTCTGCCCGGCGAGGTGGGCGGGCCTCGTCCGGAGCGCCCGGTTCGACGGCCGGCGGTCCTGTTTGGGGGGAATTGTCCCGTTTCGCGGCCGGGTACGGATCTCGACCAGGTCGCCCTGCGTGATTCCGGCGCGTTCGGCGTCCCGGTGGGGCAGTTCGGCCCAGGACTGCGCTGCGTCGTGACCGAGGTCTGTGAAGGGACCCTTCACGGACTCAGAGTCTGTGAAGGGTCCCTTCACAGACCACCACCCAGCGTGGGAGCGTCACGGTTCGCGACGGCGAAGGGGGCGGGTCGCCGGCCCTTCGAGTACCGCGCCGTCCACATCGAACCGGGAACCGTGGCAGGGGCAGTCCCAGCTGCGTTCGTCCGGGTTGAACCGGACGAAGCAGCCGAGGTGGGTACAGCGGAGAGACACCGCGTGCAGGCCGCCGTCGTAATGCCGGTAAACGCCTTTGCGATCGGACCGCCCGAGCACCCGCAGCGAGGCCCCCAGCCGGGCGAACCCGGCCGCGGCGGCCAGCCCGATCCCGGAGGCGGCGCCGGTGATCAGCACGACCTTTCCCGGCATGGGCGGTGGATCGGCGGGTCAGCCGGGCAGCTTCCGCCGGACTCGCAACCCGACGTTGCCGTAGCCGAGGACGATGCTCCGGTCCAAGACGGTGTCGATGGTGTCCGCGAAGTTCATCCGTCCCGCATACCCCTTGCGCCCTCGTCCAACCCTCCACGTGTGCGACGCGGAAAAAGGGGGTATCGCGTCGGTGACTGAGGATGGAGGTGCGCCGGTGAAGCTGGAGCCCGGGCACAAGGGAACCGTTGCGCTGCGGGAATACGTGCAAGCGGTGGCCGGGCTGCTGGGCGTCGAGGCCACGGCGTGCTGGAGCGAGCAGGCGCACCCCGCCACTGCCTACATCGCGTTGGCCGAGACCTCCCGGGAGCATCCCGGGCGGCTGCTGATGGCGCAGTGGACGAGCGACACCGGGTGGTGCCTGGCGCTGGAGCCGGATGCCGTGGAGGCTCCGGTGGTGATCGCACAGTGGCCGCGGCCGCGGTCGCCGAAACCGGCGGTGGTGGCCCGCCGGATACGCCTGCGCTTGAATGCCGGCGCACTGTCCGCTGTGGACGGACGTGGCGGCCGAAGGAGATCTCGTGGCTGAAACAACGGGCGGCGACATCGAGGGTGGCCCGGACGCGGTCTGCCCGGTCTTGCGGGGTGCGGAGACCGGGCTTCCGGAGTTCGTGCCGGGGTGGTCGTCACCGCCGGGCACGCAGCGCCACCAGCTCCCGCGAACGGTCCACATCGGACATCGCTGACTGCGCCGGCAGCAGCTTCCCGCCCGGCGTGAGCAGTTCGGACGCGTGCTCGCACAATGGATCGAGCAGCAGGCGGCCGTCCGGGCCGGCGTCGCAGACACACCGCACCGGGCACGGCACGTAGGGCGGGCTCGCGGCGACGAAATCGTACGGCCCGGTCTCGACCGCCGCCGTGAGGCCGCCTCGCCTCGCGCGGACCGGGCGACCACGGCGTTGAGCCGCGCCGAGGCATGCGCCCGCCGGGACAGGCCGATCGCCAGCACACACGCCGCCGGCGAGAGAGCCACGACGCCGGTCCCGTGCACAGATCCGGTGTGGACGCCCCGGGCGGGATGGCCGCCGCACGGATCGCGGACGCCTGGACGCGCGCGGCCGCCGGGTTTCGCCGGCTCCTGGCCCGGGTAGCCGGGCCAGGCAACCGTTCGAGGAGGAGCCCATGAGCAGCACCATCACCGAAACAGTGGATGTCGAGGTCCCGGTGACCACGGCCTACGACCAGTGGACGCAGTTCGAGTCCTTTCCCGAGTTCATGGAGGGCGTCGAGGAAGTCCGGCAGCTGGACGCGACACACACGCACTGGGTCACTCGCTTCGGCGGCGTCGGGCGCGAATTCGACGCGACCATCACCGAGCAGCACCCGGACGAACGGGTCGCCTGGCATTCCGATTCCGGGCCGGACCACGCCGGGGTGATCACCTTCCATCGCCTCGCCGACACCCGGACCCGGGTGACCGCCCAGATGGAGATCGATCCGGACGGGTTCGCCGAGAACGTCGCGGACAAGCTGGGCATCCTCGATCGCCGGGTGCAGGGGGATCTGCAGCGGTTCAAGCGGTTCATCGAGGAGCGCGGGCAGGCGACGGGAAGCTGGCGGGGCGAGGTGCCACCGCCGGTCGGCTGACGCGTTTCCGGGGCCGCCTCGGCGGGTACGCGACGTACATGGTTATCGACATCCCGCGCATCCCGCTGACCGGCGGGGTAGCGCTTCCGCAGGTCGGGCTCGGCGTGTTCCAGATTCCGCCCGGCGACACCGCGGACATCGTGCGCACGGCGCTGGCGGCGGGCTGCCGGCACGTCGACACCGCGCAGATGTACCGCAACGAGGAAGGCGTGGGCCAGGGCATCCGGGACTCCGGGGTGCCGCGTGAGGACGTCTTCGTCACCACGAAACTGGCGAACGACGCACACGGCCACGACAACGCGATCACCGCGCTCGAAGGCAGCCTGCAACGGCTCGGGACCGACTACGTGGACCTGTACCTGATCCACTGGCCGCTGCCTGCGAAGGACAAATTCGCGCGTACGTGGGAGGCGTTCGAGGAGTTGCAGCGGGCGGGCAAAACCCGTGCGATCGGCGTCTCCAACTTCCGGCCGGTGGACCTGGACCGGCTCGCCGAGGAAGGCGGCGCGGTGCCCGCGGTCAACCAGATCGAGCTGCATCCGCTTTTCCGGCAACCGGAGGCCGAGCGGTACCACCGCGCGCACGGCATCGTCACCGAAGCCTGGAGCCCGCTGGCGCAGGGCGACGTGCTGGGTGCCGAGGTGCTCACCGACCTCGCGGCCAAACACGGCCGGACCGCGGCGCAGATCGTCCTGGCCTGGCATGTGCTCAGGGGCCGGGTGGTGTTCCCGAAATCGGCGCACCCCGACCGGATCCGGGAGAACCTGGACGTGGCGGACATCGAACTGGACGAGGCCGAGCTGGCCGCGATCGACGGACTGGACGAGGGCCGCCGGACAGGCCCGGACCCGGCCACCTTCCAGGGCTGAGCGGGTGCAGCGACGCGAGGAAAGGCTGTGAAGGGGCCCTTCACAGCCTTGGGCAGGAGGTCGAGCACGGGGTGACGACGCCCGCGAGCCCGGAAAACTCAGGTTGCCCGGTCGCGGAACGGGTACCCGGTACCACGCAGGGAAGGAGCAGCCCATGGATACCTCAGCCATCATCGAAGCCGCAGGCGCCATCGGGCCGGCACCGGCCGGGCAGCGCGCCAGGTATGGCACCCGGGTCACAGCGGCCGGGTCGGCCCGGCCCAGGCCGAAGAAACGGAAGGACACGGGGGTGCGCACCGGGGTGGCAGACCGCTGGAGTTCATCACACTGCCTAGGCCGGCTTCGTGGCGTGCGAGACGTTCGGCCGCGGCGAGGACGTCCGGCACATGACCGTGCCGGACGTGGCGTGAGGCCGTGATGAGGCTCCTGCGCGGGGCATGATCCGGGCCGAGGCGGGTAACCGGACGGAGACCAGCGTTACCGTTCGGAAAGGAGCCCGGCATGGCCCGCGTGGCAGTGATCGTGGACGAAATGGTCGAGGACGACGAATTCCGGGTGCCGTGCGAACGGCTGCGGGCGGCGGGCCACGAACCGGTCGTGGTCGGATTGGCCCGGGGGAAGAGACTCACCGCGCTGCACGGCACCGGGATCACCACCGACGAGGCGGTGGACGACGTGCGCCCCGAGGACTTCGACGCGGTGGTCGTGCCCGGGGGATACTCGCCGGACAAGATCCGCACGAGTGCGCCGATGGTCGCGCTGGTCCGGGAAACGGCCGAGGCGGGCAAGCCGGTCGCGGCGGTCTGCCCCGGCCCGTGGCTGCTCGCCGAGGTCGGCCTGGCACAGACCGGGAACTGACCTCTTGGCCCTCGTTGCGCACCGATCTGCGCAACGCCGGCGCGAACTGGGTGGACCGGCAGGTCGTCGCGGACGGCGACGTCATCACCTCGCGCAATCCGGACGACCTGCCCGCGTTCTGCGACGTACTGCTCGAACGCCTCAAGTGAGCCGCTGTGAAGGGCCCCTTCACAGACCTTCACGGACCTCCGCGGTCGGCGCAGGGCCCCTCACAACGACTTTGCCGACAACCCTGCCCGGGGCAGGACGGCCTGTATACGCTTGCGGATCGGTTTCATCCACGTCGAGGGCCACACAGCCATGTGCGGCCCCGCCTTGTACTGCGCGCTGGCCCTCCCGAAGGGGGAGGGCGCACGCATCGACGCTGGTTCTCCGGACCGCGAGGGACTCGGCCGGTGTCGAGACCGACGCGGGTCACTCGCGGCCGAGTGCCCTGGCCAGCTCCTGTTTCGTCATCGTCGAACGGCCGCGGATATTGCGTTGCCGGGCTTCGTTGTAGAGCTGGTCGCGGGTCGGGCCGCCCGGTCCGAGGCGCTTGCCCGAACGGTGCCCGCCGCGCTGCTGCGGGGACTTGTCCCGCAGCGAGGTTTTGCTGGCGCGGGCGGATTCGCCGCTGCGCGCGCGGTTCTTGTTCACCGTCCGGGCGGCGATCTCCGCTGCCCGCTCGTCGCTCGCGCCGCGGTCCTCCTGCGCGTTCTTGATGTGCTCGTACTGCCGTTCCCGCTTCTTGTTCCAGGCCTGCTGCGGCATGGTCGCTCCTTCTTCCGTTCGGGCTGTCGTCCGGATTGCCCGGTGGGCGCGCGGCGAAACACCGGCCGCGGCGAGGTCACGGACGGCGTTCTGGGCCGTCGCCAGTTCCTGCCCAGCGAGGAATCCGGTGAAATGCGCGATCATCAGGCTGTGCCCGGCCGCGGCGACCGAGTCCCAGGGGTCCTGCGGGGTGGCGCCGGGGCCGGTGCCGCGGATCCGGCCGTCGAGCAGGCCTTGTTCGAGCCGGTCTCGGATCGCCGGAAGCAGCTGGGACAGTTCGTCGGCGAGCAGGCTCAGCCGGCCGAGGACCCGGTACAAATCGTCGGGCGCGTCGCAGGTGCCGGCGCCGAGATCCGCGCGGAGCCGGTGCAGTGCGGCGCGCGCCTGTTCGGCCGGGTCCGCGCCGTGGGGGAGTCGTCGCGAATGGTCCATGTTCGCGGATACCCGGTCACACCGTGGCCAATCATGCGCACCGGTCCGAGCCCTCAGGGTGTCGGCAAAGTCGGTGTGAGCGGCCCTGCGCAGGCGGCGGAGGTCCGTGAAGGGGCCCTTCACGGACTCTGAGTCTGTGAAGGGCCCCTTCACAGACCCGGGACAGGTCTGGCGCACAGCGCGAGGTGGTCGCGCCTCGAATAGCTCCGCATCGTGCGTTGCCGGGCGTGATCGACGAAGAGGGCAGGCGCCGTCGATGATGACGCGGCAGCCACGGCTCACTCTGCTGATCACGGGGCCTCGACCGACTTTGCCGGGACCCTGGTCCGAGCCCTGCCCCCCCGCAAGCCCGGATCGGAGGTGTCGACCGGCGAGCCGCCGGGTAGCCGGGGGACATGGAAACCACCAGCAGCGGAGCGGACTTCCGCCGGGAACTGGGCCAGCAGCTGCGGGTCGATTCGGTCCGGGTGAGCAGCCATGCCGGTTCGGGTCACCCGACCTCGTCGATGTCGGCGGCCGACCTCATGGCGGTCCTGCTCGACGGCCATCTGCGCCTCGACTACCGCCACCCCGGCGAGCCGCACAACGACCATCTCGTCTTCTCGAAAGGGCACGCTTCTCCGCTCTACTACGCGATGCTGCGGGCCGCGGGCGCGATCGCCGAGGACGAGTTCCGCACCTATCGCGCGTTCGGGAGCCGGCTCGAAGGCCATCCCACCCCGAGGATCCCGCCCACGGACGTCGCGACCGGTTCGCTCGGGCAAGGCCTGCCGGCCGGCGTCGGGCTGGCACTCGCGGGCAAGATGCTCGACCGGCTGCCGTATCGCGTCTGGGTTCTCTGCGGTGACTCGGAAATGGCGGAAGGCTCGATCTGGGAGGCATTCGAGCACGCCGCGCACTACGAACTGGACAACCTGGTCGCGATCGTCGACGTCAACAGGCTGGGGCAGACCACCGAAACGATGGTCGCCTGGGATGTGGACACCTACGCCGCTCGTGCGCGGGCGTTCGGCTGGCATGCCATCACTGTGGACGGTCACGACGTCGAAGCGATCGAAGCGGCGTACGCCGACGCAGAGCGCACTCGGGGGAAGCCGGCGGTGCTGTTCGCGAAGACGAAGAAGGGCAAGGGCGTCGCCGCGGTCGAAGACCTGCCGGGCAAGCATGGCAAGCCGTTGGACGACCCGGATGAGGCAATCGCGGAACTGGGTGGCCGCCGGAACCTGACCGTGTCGGTGGCGAAGCCGGATACGTCCGTTCCGGTTCAGGATTGCCCGGTCGGACGGGTCGAGCTGCCCTCATGGGACGTGGGGGACGAGGTCGCGACGCGGGAGGCGTACGGAGCGGCGCTCGCCGCGTTGGGCAGCCGCGGCGACGTCGTGGCACTCGACGGTGAGGTATCGAACTCGACGCACAGTGACCTGTTCGCGAAAGCGCATCCCGAGCGGTACTTCGAGATGTACATCGCCGAGCAGCAGATGATCGCGGCGGCCGTCGGATTGCAGGCGCGGGGATGGACGGCCTTCGCTTCGACGTTCGCGGCCTTCCTGTCGCGCGCTTACGACTTCATCCGGATGGCGGCGATCTCCCGTGCCGATCTGCGGCTGTCCGGTTCGCACGCCGGGGTCGCGATCGGGGCGGACGGGCCGTCCCAGATGGCGCTGGAAGACCTCGCCGCGCTGCGCGCCGTGCACGGCAGCACGGTGCTGCATCCCTCGGACGCGAACCAGACGGCACAGCTCGTCGCGCAGATGGCGGACCTGCCGGGCATCTCCTACCTCCGGACCTTGCGCGGAAAGACCCCGGTTCGGACCGCGGCGGACGAGAGCGTGCGCATCGGCGGCAGCCGGACCGTACGGTCATCCGATCAGGACGAAGTGACGCTCATCGCCTGTGGGACCACTGTGGACGAAGCCGACCGGGCGGCCGGTCTGCTTGCCCGCGAAGGTGTTTTCGCCCGCGTGCTGGATTGCTACTCGATCAAGCCGATCGACGAGGTGGCTGTGCGACAAGCAGCGGCGGAGACGCGCGTCGTCCTGACCGTCGAGGACCATTGGCCCGAAGGCGGTCTCGGTGACGCTGTGCTCGAAGCCCTTGCCACACTGCCGGTCCCGGTGCACAAGCTGGCCGTCCGTGAGATGCCGATGTCCGGGACTCCGGAGGAACTGCTGCGCATGGCCGGGATCGACGCGGGGGCGATTGCGACGGCGGCGAAAACGCTCGTGGCCGCTTGATCGCCGGTCAGAACGCCTTCAGCCGGGCGCGAGCCAGTACGCGCGATCGAAGTGGACGGGGTCGACTTCGGCGCAGCTCTCCACCTCCAGAGACTTCGGACGGCCGGGCGCGATCTCGTCCAGCTCTTCTTGCTCGACCAGCACGTACTCGCCCGATCTCGCGGCAGTGCACGATGTCGCTGTACCGCACTTTCTTCGCCGGTGCGCTCGTGACCCGCGCCGGTGCCGGATGTGGTCGCGGATGCCGCGCTGGAACCGCGCGAGAACTGCACAGCGTGCTCCGCGAGCGACTTGTACAGGCGCATCGGAACGTTCACCAAACCGAACGAGAGCACACCCTGCCACACCGGGCGCATCACTTCGTCCTTCCGGTGGCTAGTGCTGCAGGCTCCGCCGCACCAGCGCGGCCGCGAGGCGGGCGACGTCCTCGCCCGGAACCAGCTTCGCCAACCGGCGCGGATCGGCCGGCAGCCCGGCCCGCTCCGCACCGTCGAGGGCGCGACGGTCGAAGTAGGGACGCAGCCACGGCCAGACCGCCTGTGCCTCACGGCAGAAGATCTGCGCCCCGGTGGGGCCGATCCGCGGGAACTCCGCGACGAGCTTCTCCAGCTTCCGCGGATCGCGGCCGGCCGCGTCGTCCATCCGGCGTAGATCGTCGCAGTAGCGGTGCCGGATGAAATCGGCGCCTTCGCCGAGATGCTGCGAAGTACTCTCGTCGTATCGCACGTAGTGTGCTCGCCCGAGCGCGTCTACACGCTGCTGCCAGGTCGAATCCCGCATCGCGGCGGGGGATCGCCAACCGGCCCGCGAGAGTTCGCGAGCAGCGGCGACCGCGAGGTCCGCACTGATCCGGGTGGACAGCAGGGTGGTGAGGACCAGCAGCCGGTACAGCGGCTGTGGCTTGTCGGCCAGGGCGATCCCCGCTTCGCGGGCGTAGGTCGTGCCGTGTTCGGCGAGCAGTTCGTCCACGTGGCGCATGGGTGTCACCTCCCCGCAGGTGTGGCGTCCAGCATTTTGCGGAGCTGCTCCAGGGACTGTGCGAGCAGCCGGGAGACGTGCATCTGGGACAGCCCGATCCGCTCGGCGATCTTCGACTGGGTCATGTTGCCGAAGAAACGCATCGCGATGATGGCGCGCTCACGGTCGGGCAGGCGGCGCAGCATGGGTTGCAGTACCTCGTGGATCTCGGCGCGTTCGAATTCGATGTCGTCCTCGCCGAGGAAGTCCGCCGGGGCCGGGGTTTCCGGTTCGTCGGGCAGTGCGCAGTCCAGCGAGCTGGTCCGGTAGGCGTTGCCGGCCACCAGCGCCTCCGTCACTTCTTCGGGGGCGAGGTCCAGGTGTTCGGCCACATCGGACCTCGACGGTGCGTGTCCGTATTGCTGGGACAGCGTGGCGGTCGCGTGCGCGACGGACAGGTGCAGCTCCTTCAGCCGCCGCGGGACGCGAATCGACCAGCCCGCGTCGCGGAAGTAGCGGCGGACCTCGCCCATCACGGTGGGCACGGCGAAGGCCAGGAAGTCGTTCGCCCGGTCCGGGTCGAATCGGTCGACGGCTTTCACGAGGCCGAGCCGGGCGACTTGGACGAGGTCGTCGCGGGGCTCGCCGCGGCCGCTGAAGCGCTGCGCGATGTGTTCGGCGAGCGGGAGATGTTCTTCGATGAGCTTGCGGCGCAGGCGTTCCCGCTGCACCTCGTCGGTGCCGGGCAGGGCGTTCAGCTCGTCGAACCACCCGGCGCAGTGCTCGTAGCGGTCGGTGTGCGGCCGGCCGGCGGGTTTCATGGTCCTCCCGTCCTGGGCTCCTTGGTGAATTCGAGGCAGATCCGCCAGGCCCGGGCGTCCTGGGCGGGTTCGGTCCAGGCTGCGAGGGAGTCGGTCAGGGCGCGCAGGACGTGCCAGCCGACCTCGTCCGGCCCCGGTGGCGGCATGGCCGAGGACGAGGTCCACAGGCTGACCGTGAGCCGATCGCGGCAGCGGAACGTGCAGTCCAGGATCGCGTCGTCGTCCGCGCGGACGACCAGCGCCGAGACGCCCTCGTCCACGGCCAGCCGCAGATCGTCGATGTCGTCGAGACCGAACTCCGTGGTAGCCGCGATACTTTCGGCCACAAGGCGGGCGAGGAACAGCAACCGGCGGTCAGCCGGCATGCGCAGCTCGATCTCAGGCGGAGGCGAGGACGCCGGGCGCGCTCCGTTTGCGCTGTGGTGCACGCATTGATCCATGTACTGGGAATTACCCGGTGTGCCGGGGCGCCAATCATGGGGCGCGAAGACCGGCCCACGATGGTCCCGAGCCGGCACCGGGGGAATATTTCGCCTGCCACGCGACAGCCGGGTGTTTTCCCGGCGAGCAACGGCCCGTCGGAGGCCGGGGCGCTCTCCGGGTGCTCGTGATCCGGCGATCATGGTGGTCAGGGCACCCGAGGGGGCATCCGGTGCCGTCGCGGATGGCAGGTAGTGCACACCATGGTGTGACTTACCGGGGTGCCGTCCTCGCGGACGAGCCGGGCGACGTGCAGGGTCGGGCGGCCGCACTGTTCGCACGGCACCGCGGTGCTGCCCGGATCGAGCTGAATGCGGGTATGCACGGCAGGACTCCTTCGCTGGTGGCCGTTGTCGTTGCCCCGGCCGGTCACGGTGCCGGTCTTTCCGGCTCGGACAGGCGCGCGGTGAACCGCAGGTGGAACGGGTCGACGGTGGCGGGCAGCGGCCGGCCGGGGGACAGATCGGCCCCGGCGAGGTGGTGGTCGCGGTGCCGCAGCAGCTCGGCGAGCAGTGTGCTCACGGTGAAGAGCACGAGATCACGCCCGGGGCAGATCGCGGGGCCCGCGGAGAACGGCACGAGCGCGGGCTGTGCGGCCGCGCGCCCGTCAAGCCAGATCTCCGGGACGAAGCTGTCGGCATAGGACATCCGGCGATGATCGCGGTGGAAGAAGGGCGTGAACACGAGGATGGTGGTGCCGGCCCGTCCCCACGCGGTGGGTTCGGTGGTTTCCCGCAGCAGCATCGGTGTCGTCGGCCACAGCCGGACGGACTCGAGAGCGCACGCGCGCAGGTACGGCAGTTCCGGAGCAGGTCCGGCGTGGACGGTTCCGGGTCGGGCGGCCAGCAGCGCGAGGGTACGGAAAGCGACGATTCCCGCTGCGTCGAAGGCGAAAAGCCAGTGCGCGACCTGATCGGCGACCGGTATCGGGCTGGGTGTTTTCGCGATGTTTTCGGCGAGGCTCCCCGGCTCGGCGCGCTGGAGGTGGCCCTCCAGGCGTTGCAGGAACTGCCGGCGCACCTCGGTGCGGCGCGGGTGCAGGTATGCCCAGTTCGCGTCCAGCCGCAGCCGGGCGAGCAGGTCGGTGACGGTGTCGTCGTCTCGCGCGCCGGCACCCAGCACTATCCTCCGCACGATACGCCACCAGCTGGTGGCGAACCGGTCCCAATCGAGGCTCAGCGCCTTTCGCAGGTCCGCGGCTTCCTCGGCGATCGCCTTGTCGAACGGTCCGGCCAGCTCGTGCAGGGCGTGCCCCGGGTCGAGTACTTCCTCGTTGAACCGCCGTCGTTCGTCTCGTTGCGCGAGTGGGCTGATGAGTGCCCCGTGCGGCTGGAAATGCCCGAGCGCGGCGCGTTTCTCCACAGTGGACGGACTGAACGGTACGGGCGTCTCGGCCAGCACCGCGCCCACATCCTCGGCGGACAACGGCAGCACGATAGAACGTCCGGGCACGCGCAACCGCAGCGGGCGGCCTCCGTACTTGTCCTGCAATCCGGTCAGCAGCCGCACCGATCGGCGGTCCCATTGCATCCGCTGGGCGATCTGCTGCACTCCGGGGCGGCGTTTGAGCACTCCACCGGCCACCGTGGGCAGCAGGACTTCCCCGGTGATCCGGGCGGTTTCGGTGATCGTCGCGGTGTTCATGACGTGGGCTCCAGGAGGATCTTCTGGGCGCCTTCGAGCTTCTTCTGGAAGATCTCGTAAGCACGTGGCGCGTCCGCCAGGGGCAGCTTGTGCGTGGCGAAGCCTTCGACCCCGAGCGGGTCTCCGTCGGCGGTGAGCACCGGGAGGATGTCGTCGATCCAGCGGCGCACGTTCGCCTGGCCGGTGTGCAGCCGGATCTGCTTGTCGAACAGGTCCATCATCGGGATCGGGTCGACCATTCCGCCGTACACTCCGGACAACGAGATGGTGCCGCCGCGGCGGACGCTGTCGATCGCGGCATAGAGCACGCTCATCCGGTCGACCCCGGCGGTCTCCGTCAATTTCCGGGCCAGCTGCCGTGGTAGCAGGCCGGTGAGGGTTTGCGCGAGTTTGCCGGCCGGGGCGCCGTGCGCCTCCATGCCGACGGCGTCGATCACCGAGTCGGCCCCGCGGCCGCCGGTGAGGTCGCGGATGGCGTCCCCGATCCGCCGGTGGTCACGCAGGTCCAGGGTGGTCGCCCCGTGGGCGCGGGCCCGGGCCAGGCGTTCGGGCACCAGATCCACGCCGATCACCGTGCCCGCGCCCTGGTGCTGGGCCACCCGGGCGCACATCTGGCCGATCGGGCCGAGACCGAACACCACGACCGCGCCCCCGTCGGGGATGTCCGCGTACGCGACCGCTTGCCACGCGGTTGGTACGACGTCGGAGAGATAGACGAACCGCTCGTCCGGGGGACCGTCGGGCACCTTGATCGGCCCGTATTGGGCTTGGGGCACGCGGAGATAGTCAGCTTGCCCGCCGGGCACCTGGCCGTACAGGCTGGTGTAGCCGAACAACGATGCGCCCTTGCCCTGGCCGGTGACCTGGGTGGTTTCGCACTGGGACTGGAGTCCGCGTGCGCACATCCAGCAATGGCCGCAGGAGATGGTGAAGGGCACTACCACCCGGTCTCCGGGTGCGAGTGGGCCTGCCGCACTGCCGACCTCTTCGACGATGCCCATGGGCTCGTGGCCGAGAATGTCGCCTTCGCTGAGGAACGGTCCGAGGATTTCATACAGATGCAAATCCGAACCGCAGATACCGGTCGAGGTGATCCGCACGATCGCGTCGGTCGGTTCCTCGATCACCGGATCCGCGACGGTGTCCACCCGTACGTCCCGTTTGCCATGCCATGTCACTGCCTTCATACCCGGCCGGGTTCCCGGCAGGCCGCCGGGCAAACCCGCCCGCGGCCGCCGTCCCGTACATCGCGGTACCGGCGCGCGGAGTGGGAACCGCGGGCAACGGCATCGGCCGGTTCGACGCGGTCCTCGGGAAACGCCCGCCCTGCCTCGCCGGGTCATGCCCACCACCACCGAAGGCATCGCGTGGCCCGGCAGAACGCCGGTTCAGGGTGTTGGAGTGCGTTGAAGCACCGTAGCAGTGATGCCACGAAAGAGTGTCCGAGGGGCGGGTTGCCCACTATCCACACGGTTGCAGCTGAGAGGACGACCGTCCTGCGTGGATTTTGAAGACTCACGGCCGGAAGTGCTGGATGAGCCAGTCGAGCTGGTGCAGCTGATCGACAAGCTCACCAGTGGGGGTCCGTGCCCCGGGTCGTAACCTTGGTGTGCGTCATGAAAGCACTCCTGGAACTGGAAGACGACGATGTGCTCGCCTTGCTCGAAAACGACGCGCGCCTCGCACGGAAGGTTGAGGACGTGACCGAAGACCTTGGTCGGCAGGACGAAACGAAGCGGCGAACCGAGCTTCGTCGGAGTACGGATGGCTGAACCGGCGCCGGTACGGTCACCGAGCCTCGGATACTTGCGTGCTCGTGCCTGCGTGAGGAGGCGAACGCGTTCTGGTCCTGTGTTCGCCCGTCGCGGATGCCGCCGCTAGCCGGAAGACTTCAGGCAGGTGGAGGCTGGACTCTTGGTTTCGGCGAGGAAGATGGTCTGGGCCATCATGCGGTAGCCCGACATGCCCTCGCGCAGGGTCTCGATCGACTCTTCGGGGTGCACGGAGTCGATGACCGCGTTCGGGCCGACCGCGTTGAACTGATGCGACACGCCTCGCGGGATTTGCATGTCCGCCCAGGCGTTCGGCGGGACGACGACGTTGTACCGCGTCCGGATCACCGACGGCGGGGTGTCCGGGAGGAGGTCGGTGAAGGCCTGCGGTGGCTCGTCCGGCCAGGCCGGGCTGGGGGTGACCACGAGCGGCGAGAGGCTCGACACCCGGATCGTGGTGCCGGGACCGGTCATCATCCGGACGAACCGCAGCCCGGTGTGCAGATGCATGCGGGAACAGATATCGCGGGCCCGCACGTCGTAGAAGTCCATCAGATAGCGGTCCGCGAAGAAGCCTTCGAACGGAGGCTCGGCCATATACACGTCGCCTTCCTCGAAGACCTGAGCTCGTTTCAGCTCGCCGGGTGGCGTGGGGTTCGCGGCTTCCTGGTCGTGCGCGGTGCGGACGACGCCGGCGAGGGCGTCCACGATCCGCAGTGCCACGTCTTCGGGGAAGCGCAGCAAGGGGGTGATCCGGTTCTGGCCATCGTCCTCGTGCGAGCGCACGTCGAGGGCCTCGTCTTCGTGGTCGGGGTTCTGCTTCATCCGGTCTGTCACGGGTGCTCCTCGAGTGCTTTCAGCTGTCGGTCTTGGTCCACAGGACGCCGCCCAGGTCATGCCTTCCCGCGCGGATGAGAGAAAAGCCCACGGTGGTCGCGGGATCGGCGGGCTGGTTCGCCAGATGCTCCCAGCGGTCTGGCTGGGGCCGGCCGTCGGCGCCGTCCAGCAGCGTCCCGAGCAGGGACAGTGCCCACGGCGTGCCCTGCCCGGTCGTCACGTCGGGCCGGTGGGGGACGACGGTCAGGAGGCCGCCGTCGAACACGGCCGGGCTGCCGAAGGCGAGCGGGACATCCCGGCCTCCGGCGATCTCGGCCGCGAGAGCGGTGTACTCGGTCAGCGGCCAGCAACCGAGGATCCGTGTCCGCCACTGGGCGAGCACCGAATCGGGCAAGGCCCGGAGTGCTGTCCCCTGGGTACGGACGAACTCGAAAGCGTCCGCGATCTCCTCGGTGCCGCCCGGCGGTTCGGTGGTGCAGGCCGCGAGATCCTTCAGGAAAGCGGGGCCGGAGCCGCCCTCGTCGAGGAGCGCGCGGGCGGTGCGGGCGGCGTGGCGGAGAAGGTTTTCGTAGCGCGCCGGGGACAGACGGCGGGCAGCGAGTCCTTCGCCCATCGCCCGGCGTTGCGGCTTCCCGGTCGCGGTGGCGCGGAAGCCACCGAACTGCACCACGGCCGGCCGGACTTCCGCCTCTGCGAAGAGCGAGCGCACCTGCGTGACCGGGCCTCCGGACGTGATCAGCGCGATCTCCTGACCGAGGGTCGGTTCACGCACCCCGACGGCGGCGAACCGGCCGGTGAGTCCCGCCTCCCGCCAACGCCGTTCGACGTCGAGCGGATAGTACTTCTCGCCGCCGCGGTCGATGCGTTCCTTCGAGCGGCCGTTGAGCACCAGCAGCCCGTCCCGCAGTTCACCGAGGTCGCCGGTGCGCAGCCAGCCGTCCGGCGTCAGGGTCGCGGCCGTGGTCGCCGGGTCGTCCCAGTAGCCGTCCATGAGGTCGGGGGTACGAAGCTGTACTTCGCCTCGTTCGAGCCGGAATTCCGTTTCAGGCAAGGGCAAGCCGACCGGCGCGAACCGGTCCACGTACTGCTCCCGGTAGGCCGCCCCATCCAGGTGCGGCATCGTGAAGCTGAAGTTCACCGCCTCGGTCAGCCCGTAGCCTTGCCGCAGGCGCGGGCCGTAGAGCCGGTGGAACCGCCGCGCCAGGTCGGGCGTCAGCGGGGCCGCTGCGGTGATCAGGTAGTCGAGCGCGTCCGGCCAGGGCGGTGCCGCGTCGAGCAGGTCTCCCAGCAAGGCCGGCACGATCGACGCGGTCCGGGCGTTCGCGGCACCCAGCTCGGTGAAATAGCGGACGGGATCGAAGCGATCGGCGAGCACCAGCGGGCTGCCGGTGAGGTGGGTGCCGATGAGCGACATGACCAGCGCGTTGCAATGGTAGAGGGGCAGGCAGGTCCCGTGCGGCCGGTCCGGGCGGATCCCGTGCAGCGCCGCGGTTTTGGCGGCGTTGCCCAGGACCGCGGCCGGGGAGAGCATCACACCTTTCTGCGGCCCGGTGGAGCCGGACGTGAACATGATGAACGCGAGGTTCGTCGGATCGTCTTCGCGGGGAGTGTGGACGGTCCTGCGGAACTCGGCGTCCCGCCCGTCCACGATGGCCGAAGCGCGGACGCGTTCGGCCAGGCCGGCGAGTTCTCGGTCACCGGTCTTCGGGCCGAGCGGCACCGCGGTCACCCCGGCGTCGAAGCAGGCGCGCAGCACACTCGCGAGCGCGCCGCCATGCGGCATCCTGATCATGATCCGCGCACCGCGGTCCAGTGTGGACAGTTCCTCGGGTACGGGCATCGGCGGCCTCCCTTCAGATCGAGGGCTGGAAGAAGTACGTTTCGCGTTCGAGGAACCGGTGCCGCTCGGAGAGCAGGAAGAAGTCCGCGAAGCGCACCGAACAGTGACCGCCGTCCTTGAGCACGCCGCGGAAGCTGCCCCGGACCGCGGCGGTGCGGTCGTGCACCAGGACCTGTACGACGGTGTGCCGTCCTTCGGCGATTACCCGTCGCGAGCGGTAGAACGCCCGCAGGGCCTCGTGTCCGTTCAACGGTGGATAGCCCGGTCGCCGGTAGACGGCCTGTTCGTCGAACAGCGCGACCAGCCCGTCGATGTCGCCGGCGTCGACGAGGCCGTAGTACCGGCGGACGGCGTTCTCGGCGCAAGCGGCGTCGGTCATGTCCGGATCCGGCTCTCGGTCTGGCGAAGAGTCGCCGGGCGCAGGTCCGTCCAGTTCTCCTCGATGTACTGGAGCGCTTCCGCGCGGCTCGTCGCGTCGCGCGCCACGAGCCAGCCGTCCGGGACGGCGGCGAATGCGGGCCAGAGGCTGTGCTGGTCCTCGTCGTTGCGCAGCACCAGGAACGTGCCGTTTTCGTCGTCGAACGGGTTGGTGGTCATGGTGTCTCCTCCGGACGGCCGGCGGCGCCGAGCTGACGCCGCAAGATGTCGCCCAGCCGGCTCAGGTTCCGCGGTTGCAGGAGCCGGTGATGGGCTGTGTCGATCTCGTGGGTGGTGAGGTCGCCGCCGACGTGCACTCCCCAGTCCACTGTGGAGTCCCCGGTGCCGGGCGTGGTGACGAGCGTGGCGTCGCCCGCGTAGTGGGCGGGCCGATGGCCACGCAGCAGTGCGGCGTTGTTGCGGGAGACCCGCACGATCCTGCGGATGTCGTCTTCGGTGTACCGGGCGAAGAAGCTGTTCTCCGCACGCAGGATCGTGAACAGCGCCTTCGCGGTGAGCTCGCCTGGGGCGAACACGCTGTCGTCGTGGCCGACGGCGGTGAGCAGAACGCGGTGGATCCGCTCGTCGTCGGGTTCTCCGAGCAGGTCTTGGGCCGGACCGGCCTGGGGATCGAGAAGCAGGAGCCCGACTTCACGGCCTCGTTCGCGCAGGAGCCGCGCCATCGCGTGGGCCACGACGCCGCCGAAGGACCAGCCGACGAGGTGCACGGGCCCGGTGGGATGAGCCGAGGACAGCAGGTCGGCGTACCGGTCCGCCATTTCGTCGACACTGCGGGGGAGACGCAGTTCTTCGCCGGGGACGTCGTCTTGGAAGCCGTAGAGCGGATGGGCGCGATCGAGGTGATGGAGCAGCCCGGCGTAGAGCCAGCTGATCCCGCTCAGCGGCGGCACGCAGAACACCGGAGTCCCGTCGCCGCCCGCCCGGAAGGGCACGAGCTGCCCGGTCCGGCCGGTGCCGTCGAGCGCCGCGGCCAGTCTCGCGGGTGTGCCGGCCAGGAAGACGTCGCGGATCTGGGGATCCACCCCCAGTACGGCGCCGATCCGCGCGGCGAGCCGGATCGCCAGCACCGAATGGCCGCCCAGCTCGAAGAAGTTGTCGGAGGCACCCACCCGGGGCAGGCCGAGCACCTCGGCGAACAGTGAACAAAGGACCTGCTCGCGAGGGTTCCGCGGCGGTTCTGGCTCGGCGGCGATGTCCCAGCGGGGTGCCGGGAGGTGATCAAGCTGGAGTTTCCCGTTGTGGCTCAACGGGAATTCGTCGACGGTCAGCAATTTCGACGGCCTCATGTACGAGGGCAGCCTCCGGCGGACGTACTCGTGCACGGCGTCGATCTCGGCGTCGCCGATCAGGTAGCCCACCAGCCGATGGTCGCCGGGCCCGTGTTCGTGGACGGTCACCGCGGCCGCGGTGACCCCGGGGTGGCCCGTGAGCGCCGCCTCGATCTCGCCGGGCTCGATCCGGTGGCCGCGGAGTTTGAGCTGCCGGTCCGAGCGGCCGTGGAAGTGCAGGATCCCTTGTGAACTCCAGGAAGCCAGATCGCCGGTGTGGTACATCCGGGCGCCGGGCCCGCCGAACGGATCGGCGACGAATCGCTGCGCCGTCTGCGCGGACTGGTTCAGATAGCCCGTCGCGACGCCGTCTCCCGCGATGTACAGGTGCCCGAGCACGCCGGGCGGAACCGGGTGGAGATGGGCGTCGAGTACGACGCATCGCGTGTTGGCCAACGGCCTGCCCAGCGGCACGGTGGCTTCCGTCCGGTCACCGACCGGTAAAGTCGCCGACCACACGGTGGTCTCGGTCGGGCCGTAGCACGCGAGCAGGGAACAGCCGAGGCCGCGTACTGACTCGGCCAAGGAGTCCGGTACCGCCTCACCGCCGATCACCGCCCGGACACCCGGCAGCCGTGGTTGCAGGTCGGCGAGGGCCTGCCAAAGGGACGGCGTCGTCTGCAGGACGGTTACGCCGAGCCGCTGGACCGTTTCCAGTAGTAGTACGGGATCGCGGGAGACGTCCCGATCCACCAAGACCATCGCCGCGCCGGAGACCAGCGGTAGGAAGAACTCCGGTACGGACATGTCGAACCCGGTGGGGGAGCAGGCCAGCATACGGTCCGACGGGGTGACGGCGAGCTGCTCGCCCAGCGCGCCGAGCAGGTTGGCCAGCGCCGGATGCCCGATCAGGACGCCCTTCGGCTTACCGGTGGAGCCGGAGGTGTAGATCGTGTACGCGCTGTCCGCCGGGAGGAGCGACGGACGGCCCCCGGGCCGGACGAACTCGATCGTCCCTTCCTCGTCGCGCAGCAGCAGAGCGGGTCGCGAGTCGGTGAGGAGGGTGGCGAGCCGTTGTTCGGGAAGGTCCCGATCGCAGGGCAGATACGCCGCGCCCAGAGAGTGCACCGCGAGCATGGCGGCCGGCAGCGCCGGTCCCCGGGCCAGCTGCAGTGCGACGAGGTCGCCCGGCCCGATGCCCTGGGAAGCCAGGTCCGCGGCGATCCCGCGGACGAGGTCGTCCAGTTGCCGGTAGCTGGTCGTGCCGCCGCCGGAAAGGATCGCCGGCGCTTCCGGAGTGGCGGCTACGTGCGCGGCGAACTGCTCGGCGACGGTGGCCGAGGGTGGCGTGGCCGCCGTGTCGTTCCACGTTTCGAGCACGCGCCGGCGCTCGCCCGGGAGCAGGATGTCGAGGTCGGCGATCGCGGTGTCCGGTGCCCGGGTGATGGCTCGCAGCAGCTGCTCGAACCGCGTGGTCAGGGCCCGCGCCGTGGCGGGGCGGAACAGTTCGGCGTCGTACTCCAGGACGCCGGTGATCCCGCCGCCGTCGCGTTGCCAGAGGCTCCACAGCAGGTCGAGACGAGAGCCTCCGCCGCGCACCGGGAGGTGTTCGGCGTCGATCCCGGGCAGGTCGAACCGGATGGCCGGGGTGTCCTGGAAGGCCAGCATGATCTGGAACAGCGGATGGCTTCCGGGCGTCCGGACCGGGTTGAGCAGTTCGACCAGGCGGTCGAACTGCAGATCCTGATGGGCGAAGGCGGCGAGGTCGGTGTCGCGGACGGTACTCAGGAACTCGGTGAACGGCGTGGCCGGATCGATCGTGCTCCTGAGTACCACGGTGTTGACGAAGCAGCCGATCGCGCGGTCCAGCGCGTGGTCGTGGCGACCGGCGACGGGCGTCCCGATCGCGAGGTCGCCGCCCGCGCCGAGCCGGGAGGTCAGCGTGGCCAGCGCCGCGTGCAGCAGCATGAACAGGCTGACGCCGTGCGCCTTGGCCAGGCCGGTCAGCGCGGTGTGCAGGCCCGCGTCGAAGTCGACGCTGATCGTTTCGCCCCGGTGCGCCGAGACCGCCGGGCGCGGGTGGTCGGTGGGCAGCGAGGAGGGAGCCTGGGGAAGACCTCGCAGGGTCTCGCGCCAGAACTCCTCATCGGAGGCGAGGTCGAGTTCGTTCTGCCACAGGGTGAAATCCGCGTACTGGATCGGCTCGTCCGTCCATTGTGGAGCGCCTCCGGCGAGCCGGGCGCGATAGGCGGCCGACAGATCCGCTACGAGCGGGGCGAAGGACCAGCCGTCCGCGGCGATGTGATGGACCAGGAACAGCAGGACATGCTCGTCCGGGCCGAGGACGAACAGCCGCACGTGGACGGGTAGTTCCGCGCCGAGATCGAACCGGTGCGCCCCGGCCTCGGCGAGCCGGTCGGGCAGATCCGCCCTGGTCGTGGCGACGACGGCGAAGTCGGCCTCCGCGGCGGGACGCAGGTCCTGACACGGTTCGCCGTCGACGTCGGCGACCCGGGTGCGCAGGCTCTCGTGCCTGGTCAGCAGGTCGGACACCGCTTCCCGGAGCGCCTTGACCGACAGTTCCCCGGTGAGCCGGGCGGAAAAGGGCATGTTGTAGACGGCGTTCGGCCCGGCGAACTCGGTGAAGAACCACAGCCGTCGCTGGGCCGCGGAAAGAGGTACCCGGTCCGGCCTCGCACCCGGGCGCAGAGCCGGACGTCTCCGGCTCCCGGGCCCGGAGAGCCGCGCGGCCAGGGCGGCCGGTGTCGGAGCGTCGAACAGCGCGCGGATGCCGAGTTCGATCCCGGTCCGGGAGCGAATGAGGTTGATCAGCCGGGTGGCGAGCAGCGAATGCCCGCCGAGGTCGAAGAAACTGTCGTCGGCCCCGGCCTCGGCGACGCCCAGCGTTTCGGCGAACGCCGCACAGAGGATCCGTTCCTCCTCGGTGTCGGCGGGACGGCTCACCGAGGGCGCGGGCGCCGGATCCGGGAGCGCACGGCGATCGAGCTTTCCGTTGGCGGTCAGGGGGATCTCCGGTACCGGCACGACGAAGGCGGGCACCATATGCGCCGGAAGCGCGGCCGCCGCGTGTGCGCGAAGCTCGCCGGAGCCGACCGGGCCGCGGAGGACGGCGTACGCGACGAGACGGTCTTGCTCGTGCGGCAGGACGACGGCGCGGTGGACGGCGGGATGCTTCTCCAGCCTTCGTTCGACCTCGCCCGGTTCGATCCGGAAGCCCCTCACCTTGACCTGGTGATCGGTGCGGCCGAGGTATTCGAGCGTGCCGTCCGGCAGCGTCCGGGCCAGATCCCCCGAGCGGTACATCCGGGCGCCGGGACCGCCGAAGAGGTCGGCCACGAAACGCTGAGCGGTCAGTCCCGGCCGCCCGAGATAGCCGCGGGTCACCCCGTGCCCGGCCACGTAAATCTCCCCGGGGCACCCGGGCGGGACCGGGCGAAGGGCGTGGTCGAGCAACCTGATCTGCTCACCGGGCAAGGCGGTGCCGACGACGGACCGGGTCGTGCCGGGATCCGAGATTTCCTGGAACGTGGAATGCACCGTGGTTTCGGTGATCCCGTACAGGTTCACCAGCCGGGGCCTGCCGGGTCCTTGCCACGACCGGATCCGGGTGGGGTCCAGCGCTTCCCCGGCGAAGATCACCATGCGCAAGGCCAATTCGGCCGGCCGCTCGGCCTCGGCGGCCATCAGCTGGTAGAAGGCGGACGGCGTCTGACTGAGGACGGTGACCCCTTCCGCCGCCAGCAGACCGAGCAGTTCGCGGGGTGACCGGGTCACCGTCGAGGGCACCACGACCAGCCGTCCTCCCCGGCCGAGCGCGGCCCACATCTCCCAGACCGAGACGTCGAAGGCGAGTGAGTGGAACAGGCTGTGCACGTCCTCCGGGCCGGCACCGATCAGCTCGTCGGTGGAGGACAACAGGTTCACCACCGTCCGGTGGGAGACCGTCACTCCCTTCGGCCGTCCGGTCGATCCCGAGGTGTGGATGACGTAAGCGGTGTTCGCGGCGGACACGGAGATCTCGGCCACGCCATCCTCGGGAACCGAGCCGGCGACGTCGTCCAGCAGCAGTTTCGGCCGGCCGCCGGGCACGGCCGCGTCCTCGGTGGTCACGACGAGCACGGGCCCGGTGTCTTCGAGGATCTCGTTCAGGCGCTGCGCCGGATGCTCGAGATCCAACGGGACGTATCCCGCACCCGACTTCAGCACGGCCAGCACGCCGATGACCGCGTCGGCGGAACGGGGGAGGGCCAACGCGACCAGCCGCTCCGGCCCCGCGCCCCGGGCTCGCAACAGCGCCGCCAGCCGGGTGCTGTGTTCGTCCAGCTCCCGGTAGCTCAGCCGGCGTTCGCCGTCGACGACCGCTGTCGCCTCCGGTCGCCGGGCGACCTGTGCCGCGAACAGACCGGGCAGGGTCGTTTCGGTGACGGCGGGCTCCGCCGCGGTGCCCGGGCGCTCGTCGTGGAGCAGCAGGTCCAGTTCGGCGAGACGCGCTCGTGGTTCGGACGCGATGCGGTCGAGTATCGTCGCGAACCGGGCGAGCAGACGGTGGGCAGCGGCGTGATCGAACAGATCTTCGTCGTGGTCGAGCCGCAACCCGAACCGTTCACCGGGCAGGACGAGCAAGGCGAGCGGGTAGTGACTGCCGTCGAGACCGCGGAGGCCGGTGATCTCCAGGCCGGGAGCGGGACACCGCAGCGCGTCCGCGTCCAGAGGGTAGTTCTCGAACACGATCGCGGTGTCGAACAGTTCGCGGTGGCCGGCGAGTTCCTGCAATCCCGTCAGATCCGCGTGCTGGTGCTCCAGCGTCGTCAAGTGTTGTTCACGCAGCGCGTGCAGGGTTTCGGTGATCGTCCGCGCGGGATCGAGCCGGACCCGCACCGGCACCGTGTTGATCAGCAGCCCGACCATGTTCTCCGCACCCGCCAGTTCCGGCGGGCGTCCGGACACGGTGGCGCCGAAGAGCACGTCATCCCGTCCGGTGAGAGAACCGAGCACCGTCGCCCAAGCCAGCCGGACCAGGACACTGACCGTGAGGTCCCCTTCGGCGGCGGCGTCCCGGATCCGGGCGCTGGACTGCGCGCCGAGTTCGAAGAACGCGCGTCCGCGGACGGCGCCCGAACCGGGCCGGTCCCGGCCTGCCACCAGGGTCGGCCCGTCCACATCGGACAGAAGATCGCGCCAGGCCGCCTGGTCGGCTTCCGGATCCCGGGCTCCCAGCCACTTCAGGAAGTCGCGATAGGACGGTGCTTCCGGCAGGGCCGCACCCGCGTACAGCGCGAACAGCTCGCGGATCAGGATGGGCATGGACCAGCCGTCGAGCAGGAGATGGTGAGTGGTGAGCACGAACACGTGCCGATCCGTGCCGCGGCGCAGTACCGCGGCACGGACCAGTGGTGGCTTCCCGAGTTCGAACCGTTCCCGGCGGTCGGTGTCGAGGAACCGGTCGACGTCGCGCTCGGATGACACCTCGTGTTCGGTCCAGGGCACGGTGAACTCCGGCGGTACCACCTGGACCGGCCGCCCCGAGGAACTGTGCTGGATACCCGCGGAGAGCTGAGGATGACGCCGCAGCAGGGCGTGCAGCGCGCCTCGCATCGCGGCGGTGTCGAGTTCGCCTCGCAGCGTGAAGACGAACTGGACCAGATAGGGGTCGGTGCCGTCGTGGTCGTAGAGCGAGTGGAAAAGCAGGCCTTGCGCCAAGGGAGGCAAGGGAAGGACCGACGCGGTGGCGAGGTCGGCCGCGCGTTCGGTGAGCGCGGTGAGCACCTCGAACCAGCGGTGGCCCAGACTCAGCACGTCTTCGGTGTCCAGGACTTCGCCCGCCCAGGACCAGTTGGCCTGCAGGAGCGGGCCCTCTGCCTGCTCGACGAGCAGGGTGTTGAGTTCGATGCAGTGGGCCATCGCCAGCTCTTCGGGCATCGACGAACCCAGTACGGTGTCGCCGGGCACAGCGGCCCAGTCGCGCTCTTCGGCGGTCTCGAAGCGGCCCAGGAAGTTGAACGCCAGCTGCGGGACCCGGCCGGTGGCGAGCGAGGGAGCCGTCTGGGGGTTGAGATGGCGCAGCAGCCCGTACCCGAGCCCGTTGTCCGGTATGGCGCCCATGGTCCCGCGCACCCGCTCGACGGCTTCGTCGAGGAGAGCGGGCTCGTCGCGGGCTTCCCGCCACCGGACCCCCGGGTCCAGCACGGTGGGGAAGAGGGTGGTGAACCAGCCGACCGTCCGGGTCAGATCCAGTCCCTCGGCGAACTCCTCCCGGCCGTGTCCTTCCAGATCGACCAGCACCGCGGTGCCCGCCTCGGTCCGCCGATCCACGACGGCCAGGGCGAACGCGGTCAGCAGCAGATCGTTCAGCGAGCAGCCGAAGGCTTCGGCAGTGCGGCCTGCCAGTAACCCGCTGACCGCCGGCGGCAGGGTCAGCACCTGTACGCGGCGCGTCGCCTCCGTGTCGGTGCTCGGGTCCAGCGCCCGCTTCGACATCGCGATGTCGTGGGTGGGTGCGGCCGTCTTCCACCTCCGGTAATGGCCGGTGACCGACGGGTGCTGAGCGCGTTCGGCGAGCAGCCGGGCCCAGTGCGCGAACGACGTCCCGGCCGGCGCGGGCAGCGGTGGCCGTCCCTCCCGCGCCGCCGAGCCGATCTCCCGGAGGTCGTCGAGCAGGATCCGCCACGAAACACCGTCCACCACGAGGTGATGCACTGCCAGCGTCAAAGCTCCGGGGCGGTCCGATCCCGCGTCGAACCACACCGCCTCCACCACCCGGCCGCGAGTGGGATCGAGGACCGCACGCGCCCGCTGTTCGTGGTCACCGGCGTCCGGGTCCCCGGCGTCGACACGGGTGAATCCGGCTTCGGTGTCCGGGCGGATCTCGGCGGACCAGATCCCGTCCACTATGGACACCGAGAGCCGGAGCATCGGATGCCTGTCGACCAGCGCCTGGACGATCGTGCGGAGCATCTCCTCGGTGACCCCGGCCGGCACGCGGACGCGCAGGGACTGGGAGAAACCGGCGAGCGCACCTCCCTGGCCCCGCAGCCAGTGCATGATCGGGGTGAGCGGGACGAGCGGATCTTCGGCGCGGGGGTCTTCGGGAGTGGGCCGCCGCGCGGGCTGGATCTGCAAGGTCCGGGCCAGTTCCGACACCGTGGGGGTGCGGAAGATCTCCGGAGTACTCAGGTCCAGCCCGGCCCGGCGGGCCCGGCCTGCCAGCTGAATGGCCTTGATGCTGTCGCCGCCCAGCCGGAAGAAACTCCGGTCGACCGGGACCTCGGCCAGGCCGAGGACATCGCGGAAGAGGGCCGCGACGGTCTCTTCGGCGGCGGTGGCCGGTTTCGGTCCGGGAGGGGGATCGGCGTGGCCGCCCGGCGCGGGCAGCGCGGCACGGTCCACCTTTCCGTTGCGGGTCAAGGGAAGTTCGTCCAGCGCGATGATCGCGGCGGGCACCATGAACGCCGGCAGCCGGTCGGCGAGACGAGCTGCCAAGCGGTCGGCGTCCTGGGCGGGCACCACGTAGGAGACGAGCCTGCGGTCACCCGGCCGGTCTTCGCGGAGCACGGTGAGGCTCTGCCGCACACCGGGTTCGGCGGTCAGGACCGCGTCGACCTCACTCGTTTCGATCCGGAACCCGCGGAGCTTGACCTGGGTGTCACTCCGGCCCGCGAAGTCGAGCGTGCCGTCGGTATTCCAGCGCGCCAGGTCACCGGTGCGGTACATGCGCGAGCCGGGTGGTCCGGACGGGTCGGCCACGAACCGCTCGGCGGTGAGCCCGGGGCGGCGCAGATAGCCCTGGCCGACACCGGCACCGGCCAGATAGATCTCCCCGGCTGTGCCCGGGGGCACCGGCCGCAGCGCGTCGTCCAGCAGCAGTATCCGCTTGCCGTCGAGCGGGCGGCCGATCGGCACGGAGCCGTGGCCGGGCCCGATCGCGGTCAAGGGCAGCCGGGTGGCGAAGACCGTGGTCTCCGTCGGGCCGTATCCGTTGACGACCGTGGGCGCGTCCGGCCCGCTCAAGGCCGCCCGCACCGCCGACGGCGGCACCACGTCGCCGCCGGTCCACACCTGGCGCACCCCGGCCAGGCAGCGCGGGTTCTGTTCCGTGAGCGCGGCGAACAGGCCAGCGGTCAGCCACAGGCCGGTGATGCCGTGGTCGGCGATCGTCCGTTCGAGCAGGGCCGGGTCCGTCCGCCCCGGCGGAGCGAGGACGACTTCGCCCCCGGTGAGCAGCGGCACCCAGAGTTCGAGGTCAGGGCGTCGAAGGCGTGCGGGGAGTGCAGGAGGACCCGCGCGGTGGCTCCTTCGGTCCACCACCTGTCTTTCGCCAGACTGGCCAGGTTGCCGTGGGTGATCGCCGCGCCTTTGGGTTCACCGGTGGAACCCGAGGTGAACATGACACAGGCGAGCTGATCCGGCCGGGCGGTCACCGCCGCCGGCGCAGCGGTCTCCTCGGGACGGCCGAGATCCACGGTCGTCCCGCCCCGGTCGCGGAACGTTGCGGCGAACGCGTCCGAGCCGGTGGCCGCGTCGGTGACCAGCAGGCCGAAATCCGCGTCTCGGGCGACCGCGGCCAACCGGTCCGGGCTGTCTTCGCGGTGCAGGGGGACGTAGGCTGCCCCCGTCTTCACCGTGGCCAGCACGGCCACCACCAGATCGACGGAGCGTTCGAGGAGCAGACCCACAGTGGTGCCCGTGACCGCACCGTGGGCACCGAGCCGGGCCGCCAGCCGGCCGGCCCGGGCGTCCAGTTCGCGGTAGGTCAGTCGCTCGCCGGTCTGCGCCGAGCTCACGGCGAACGTTTCCGGAGTCCGTCGCACGTGCTCGGAGAAGAGGCCGATCGCGGTGTCCGGCCCGTCCCGCGTCGGAGCGCCGGTGCCGAACGTGGCCACGGTTTCGCGCTGCCGTGGGGTGGCGACGGGCAGGCGGGCCACCAGCGCGTCCGGCGGGCTCTCGGTGAACTGACGCAGGACGTGCACGAACCGGTCGCGTACCTGAGCCAGCAGGGCGGTGTCGTGGTTGGCCGGGTTCCCGTCGAAGTCGAGCCGGAGTCCGCCGTCCCCACGGTCGTAGGCGACGATCGAAAGATCTTCCGAGGGTGGCGCCGCCACGTTGTGCACGGTGGCCGTGCCCGGCCCGAACCGGAGTCCATAGGAGAACCGCTGAATGTTGAGCACCGGCCCGAAGAATTTCCGGCCGTCCTCGGGATAGCCGAGTTCGCGGCGCAGTCGTTCGCCGCGGTAGCGCTGATGCCGCTGGACTGCGGCGATCCGGTCGGCCACCGTGGAGGTCAGTCCGGCGATGGTCGCCGAACGGGGGATCTCGATCCGCAACGGCAGGACGTTCGCCGACATCGAGGGGACCGACCTGCTCAGTTCGGTGCACCGGGCCGTGACGGGCAGGCTGAGCACGACATCGCGGGACCCGGTCAGGGTCTGCAGGCACACGGCGGTCGCGGCGGCGACCGTCCGGGACCACCGATGACCGGTTGCTTCCGCGGCCGCACGCAGTGCGGCGAACTCCTCGGCGGGCACCATGGTCGTCAACCGGGCCGAGTGGCCGGCCGCGGCGGCCGGAACGGGCGCCAGGCTGAGGAAGCCGGGACGGCCGTCCATCCGCGTCCGCCAGGCGGCCGCGTCCCGCTCGAAAGCGTCGGACCGCCGGTACTCGGCCTCTGCGTCGACGAGGTCCCGGAGGCCACCCCAGCCGTTCGCGGGGATCGGGGTGCTGGTCAGCAGGCAGTTGTAGACGTCGGCGATCCGCCGGGAGAGCAGCGTCATCCCGGCGCCGTCGAGGCTGATGTGGTGTGTCCAGAGAAAAAGCCAATGCCGTCGTGCCGCGAGGCGAAGGATTTCGCCGCCGAGCAGCCGATCCGAACCGAGATCCAGCGACCGGTCGAGCGCGGCGCGCATCCGGCTTTCCGCCGCGGCAGCCGGATCCGGCTCACCGGTCAGGTCCACCAAGGGAAAGACCCACTCCGCTCGCCGGAATCGTTGTCGCAGTTCGCCGGCCGGGGTGGAGAAGAACGACACATTGACGGCTTCCGTTTCCGCACAGGCCCGGCGAAGCGCCGCTTGCAGATGCGCCGTGTCGAGCTCTCCGTCGATGTCGGTGTATTCGCCCCACAGGTAGGCGGAACGGTCGTCGCGACGGACGCTCTCCGCCAGCCAAATACCTTTCTGGGCTTCGGTGGTAGGCACTACCTGCTGGTCGTCCGGCATGAGCGAGGATCCCGTCGTAGGCGGCGAGTGTCTTCGTGGATGCGCGAGTCACCGGCTTCGGCGTGGGCGGGTGGCTCGCCGGCAATGTAACAAAATGTAACTAAAGGATAAGTAAAATCATATTTAAGTATGAAGTTGATCTCTCTTGCTTGCTTGCGGCAGGAAATGCCAGGCGGTGATCATCGCTCGGTCAAGACGCTCGAACGGAGTAGCCTTGGGGGGCGGCCGGTGCCGGGATTTCCGGATTTCCTCACCTGCGTCGCGTGGTGCTTCGCCCGGACGGCGGAGCGGTCCGCGACCAGGCCACGACCTGATCCAGAGGCTAATCTGGCTCCGCGTAGTACTTCGCGGCCTCGAACGTGGGTCAGTCCGCTCGGAGGAAGCAGCTCTCGACAGTCCCTTCTGCCTGGACTCGTCTGCGAGTTCCCCCTCGACGTCGCGCCGGTCTTGCTCGGTGCGGGCATCTCGCTGTTCACCGGGCTGGGGCAACGCATCGAGCCGGAACACGTCGAGGCATCGGCCTTCGCGAGCGAGACCCACCTTCCTTACCGGGTCCTCCGCGAGCACGTATCCCTCACGTGTCTTACGTGGTGATCGACCACTGATGAGCGATGATCTTGGCTGTGGTTGATCGGTTGTCGCTGCGGTTGGTGCCGGATGAGCTGTGGGCGCTGGCGGACCCGCTGATCCCGGCATTCGGGTCGCATCCGCTCGGTGGCCCGGACCTCGGACCGGATCCAAGCCGCGCTGATCTCCTGCGCATGAGTTCCCCGACCGGCGGGCGCCCGTCCGGGTCTCGGATGCGTCGCCCGCCTCGGCCCACGGCCTGACCCGCGTTCTGCGGGAAGAGCGGGACGTTGACGAATGTGTGGTGTACCACGCCGTTTCACGGAGTCGGCGCAGTGTCGGGTCACGATGGCAGGCATCGGCGGCGGGCGTGCCGGGCAGGGGTGCCACGCCCGCGGCTCACGGACGCCCGGATGCGGCAAGGCCGTCCATTCGGACGGCGGTTGACGCCGTCGGTTGATCACTGCCGGTTCGGGAGGCGGCCGGTGTGCGCTCGTCGACCGGTTTGCCGCGAACCTGCCTGTTCCCCAAAGCTGTCGCTGTGCAAGATGTCTCGGTGGTGGACGAGTTCGTCCGGGTCTCGTCCCGGCTGACCGGTTTTGATCCCGGTGAGCTGCAGGCGACCGGCATGGCCGAGGGGTACCACGATCTCGTCGTGGCGGAAGTCGCCGAAAGACGCTATCGCCGGCTGGTCGTGACCGTGCTGGAGGCCGACGGTGATCCACCGGCCGTGGACGACCCGCATCTGCTGGATCTCGCGCGGGCGGTGACGCACCTGTGGTACGTGGGTGTCTGGCCGGGGTTGCCGCAGTCCGCGGAGGCGTATGTCGCGTCGCCCCGGTCCTATGCGCAGGGCTTGGTGTGGAAGACGTTTCACGGAGCTCCTCCCGGTACCGTCGCGCCCGGTTTCGGTAGCTGGGCCCGCCCGCCGAGGCGGGCGATGCCCACGTGAAGGGACCGCAGCGCTACGACGTGGTCGTGGTCGGCGCTGGTTTCGCCGGCTCGCTGGTCGCGAAGGCACTGGGCGAGCGGGGATGGCGGGTGCTGGTGCTGGAAGCCGGTGCGGGTACGCGTGACGCCTGGCAGGATCACCAGGATGCGGTACGTGCCTTCCACACCGCCGTGGTCAAGACACCGACCGCCCCATATCGCACCACCGCCGCGGCGCCCTCACCGGATGTGCTGGACCTGACCGGCGGTCGCGATGGGTTTCAAGCGCACGGCTATCTGCTCCAGCGGGGTGCCCTGCCCTACGCGAGCCCGTATCTGCGGGTCAACGGTGGCAGCGGCAACGCGTGGACCGGTCTGGCCCTGCGGATGCACCCCGAGGATTTCCGCGCCGGGGAGTTCGGGCACGGCCGGAACTGGCCGATCGGCTATGCCGACCTGGAACCGTATTACCGCTTGGCGGAGGGGGAAATCGGAGTCGCGGCCGATGTCGAGGAGCAGCGCAGGGCAGTCGGCCTGCCTTTCCCCGAGGACTACGTGTTTCCGATGCACGGCCTCCCGCGCAGCTATCTCGACGCGGTCCTCGCGGAAGCCGTGGACGGAAACCACGCACGGGATCCCTACCAGGGTCAGCCGACCGAGCTGAGTGTGGTGGGCACGCCGCAGGCGCGCAACGGTCCGCCCAACCCGGCCTACGATCACGGGCGCGGGTACCGGCCGGACGGGCACCGCTGTGCCGGGTATGCCAGCTGCGTGCCGATCTGCCCCGAGCAGGCCAAGTACACGCCGATGAAAACCCAGGCCCGCTGGCCGGCGACGGTCACCTTGCGCACCCGTGCCGTGGTCAACCGGTTGCGCGCCACCAGCACCGGCCGCATCAGCGAGATCTGTTATCAGCTCTACCGGGACGACACCGGTGGCGAGCACACCAGCCACACCGTCGAGGCGGACATGGTGGTGCTGGCCGCGCACGCGATCGAGAACGCCAAACTGCTGCTCGTCTCCGGTCTGGCCACCCGCAGCGATCAGGTCGGGCGTAACCTGATGGACCACCCGGCGCTGCTGACCTGGGGCCTGACGCGCGAGCCGATCGGCCCGTATCGGGGCCCGGGGTCGACCTCGGGTATCGAGGGTTTCCGGTTCGGCCCGGCGCGCCGTCGCCGCGCGCCGTTTCGGGTCGAGATCGGCAACTGGGGCTGGAACTGGGCGCTGGGCCCGCCCGACCGGGATGTCGCGGACCTGCTGCGCCAGAACGTGTTCGGCAAGCGGCTTCGCCAGGTGCTGGCCGACCGGATCGGCCGCCGGTTCATGCTGCAGTTCGAGATCGAGCAGGAGGCCGACCCCGCCAACCGGGTGACCCTCGCCCCCGATCACCGCGATCGCCTGGGCAATCCCCGCCCCGCGCTGCACTACCGGCTCTCCGACCACGTCAAACGCGGCATGGTCGCGGCGAAACAGGTCTCCGATCAACTCTTCGCCCTGCTGGACGCGGAGGACCACACCGAGTACCGGCCGGTCGCGAGCATGCCGGGCTACCTGGAGTTCGAGGGGCAGTCCTTCTGCTACTGGGGAGCGGGGCACGGTGGGGGCACCCACATCATGGGCGGCTCACCGCATGATTCCGTGGTCAACCAATGGCAGCAGTGCTGGGATCACCCCAACCTGTACGCGGTGGGCTGCGGCAGCATGCCCTCACTGGGCACCTCGAACCCGTCGCTGACCATGGCCGCGCTCGCACTGCGCAGTGCCGAACATCTCGATCGTGAACTGCTCGCCACCCGCACCTGTGTCACCGTGGCCAAGGAGGCCCTCCGTTGACGACCGAGCCGCTGTCCTGGCCGCCCATCGCCGAACCGTTCCTGCTTCCCTTCCACTACGGGGCACTGCACCACGTCGGCATCGACTACCTGGTGGAACCCGGTCCGGTCCGGGAGGTTCTCGCGCGCGCTCATCCGCGGCTGATGGCGGCGGAGTTCGACGGGCGGGCCTGTGTCTCGGTGAACTTTCAGCTGTACTTCGCCCAGTACGCCAACGGTTCCGGTATCACCCAGGAGATCGAGATCAACATCGTCGGCCTGCCCCGCGGCGAGGAGCGCCGGCTCGGCCCATTGTCCTATATGGACTACGCGCGGGGTGTCGACCAGACCAAGCTCCTCGGTATCGGCCGCATCCACGTGCTGTGCGACAACCCGGTCGCCATCGACGCCGGGAGGAAACTGTACGCCGAGCCGAAATACCCCGCCCGGTTCGCGGTGGCCATGCCCTCACTCAACGGGCCGCGGTCGCAGACCTGGCAGGTCAGCTGCCTGGGCGAGGAGACCGAACTGTTCGGCTTCACCGCCCGGCTCGACGGACTGACCGCGGAACCGGTGAACACCACGCCGATCACCGGCTACGGCACCACGGCCGAGGGACGCCTGCTCGCCGGGCCGATGAACGTCTACCACCCCTACCAGCTGCACTTGCTCGACGCCGGCACCGCCGACCGCGTCGAGCTGCGCGTCACCGACCCCGGCGCGCCGGTCTGCGGCGACCTCGGCACCCTGATCGGACAGACACCGGCGGCTGGGGTGTGGACCTACCAGTCCGCGCCGGTCGCCGCGCACAACCGCCCCTATTTCCTGCCGTGAACACCGACGTGGCCCTGGCCGGCGACTCACCCGCGCATCCCTCCGTCACGTGTGGTGTCCAGGGAGGATGGTCAGCCGGGTGATGGGTGGCCGGTCTCCGGCGGTGGTGTCGGCTCGGTGTTGATTGAGAAGGGCAATCAGCCGGGTCCCGAACGTAGAGCCGGCGGTTTGTCCCGGGCATCTGTTCGTGCAGCAGTCTGGGCGGCTCCTCGGCAAGCGTTTCGGCGCCGCCCAGTTCGAGGCAAGGCCGGCCCCACCGGTCGCTCGGGCTCGTGCGCGAGGTGCACTGCTCACTCGTTCAGCGACGCACGGACCGTTGCTGCCTCGTGTGCGCCGATTCGGGTCAGGTCCGCCCATGCGTTTTCCCATGCTGTGGGGGTGGCTGGCAGGTCGCCGGCTGCGGTCAGGTGGTGGCCGAGGCTGAGTAGGGACTTTCCGCGCCGCCGAGGGTCGCCCGAGGTGTCGAGGTAGGCGACACCGCGGTCCAGGTGTGTGCGTCCGGTCGCGGGGTCGCCGAGGGTGAGGTGGATGTCGCCGAGCAGGACTTCGGCGCAGGCCAGGCCGTGTGGGGCGCGTGCCTGATCGAGAATCTCCCGGGCCTGCCGGGCATACGCGAGGGCTTCGGCGAGGTTGCCTGCTCCCAGCGCTGCCCAGCCCAGACAGCGGAGCGTGGCGCCTTCCCGCCTGTCGTCCCCTCCGTCCCGGAGGGGCTTCGCGGCTGGCCGTCAGCTGTTCGACTGCGGCTGCTTCATGCCTTCGTCCTGGTGGACGATGCCGAGTTCGCGTCCGCTGGCAGCTTCCCAACGCAGGTCGCCGAGTGCGTGGGGCTGCTCGGTAACGCCCGGAAGTCGGTGGAACCGCTGGGTGGGGAGGTCGTGGCGGAGTTCTTTGATGTGGGTTTTTCACGGTCGGTGCCGTGGGACCGGCGGCCGGAGGCTTCTCGGTTGCTTGCGGAGCTGGCCAATCCGCGCCGGGACTGGAATGCCGTGGTGGTGGGTGAAGGTACTCGGTGCTGGTTTGGTGATCAATTCTCATTGATCGCTCCGCGTTTTGAGGCTTACGGGGTGGATCTGTGGGCGCCGGAGCTGGGTGGGCATGTCGGAGTCGGAGCGTCGGCATGTGCAAGCGCGGGTGCGGTCGGCGATGGATACGCAGGTGGTCGACGAAGGCCGTCACCAAGGTAGCCGGGCGCCCTACGGTTACGTGACCGTGGATGGCGGGCCCAGTTCGCATGCGCGTTTGACGTTGCCGTCGCTGCCGGCGTTGTCCGCCTCGATGAACGGGTACACGTTCACCGGGTCTCCTTCGCGAAGAATGCCGTGGCCCGTTTGAGGATCTCCACGTCCTCGGACAGGCGGCGGTTCTCCCGCCGCAACCGGGCCAGCTCTGCCCGCTCGTCGCTGCTCAGCCCGCCGTCGGCGCGGGTCCCCGCGTCACGCACGGCCTGCGCGATCCACTCCCGCACACCGGTCTCGGTCAAGTCGAAATCCTTCGCGACCTGCCCGATCGACCGGTCGCCTCGCTGGCACAGCCCGACGATCTCGGCCTTGAACTCAGGCGTGAACGAACGACGAGGCCGAGGCTTCTTTCTGCCCATGGTCTCCATGATGGAACATCCTTCCCGAGGGCGTCAGCCCCCTGATCTCGGATGTCCGTCAAAACGGGTCAGGCCCAGTGCCCGGAATCGGCGCAGCGTGTGCACAACTGGCAACCGTGCTTCCGCAGCGGTGGTCGCCGTCGTCAGCTCACGAGGGGGCGCGCACAGCCGCAGACCTCCAAATATTACCCGTGGCCTTACTCGGCAATCCAAAACCGCATGACTCTCGCTCGCCACAATCCGCAACCCATCGGGTTCGACAAATAGTTTTGGCGGGGTGCCTTCAATTCCCATCCCTGAATACCAGATGGGCGTGCGACCGGATGCCCTGAACGTTATTCAGGCTGCTTGATCACCTCAATAACGAGAGGTTGCGCTCGTGGTGCGGGCATCGCCCGCCGTTGGAGTTCGAACAGGACTACTGGCGCGACACACCCGAGCAGCCCAGGGTGTCGGCAAAGTCGGTGTGAGGGCCCTGCGCAGACCCGAGACAGGTCCGGCGCACACCACGAGGTGGTCGCGCATCTCGAACATCTCCGCTTCGCCCGCTGCCGGGCGAAATCGACGACGATGGCAGGCACCGCCGATGATGACGCGGCAGCCACGGCACTCTGCTGATCACGGGTCCTCGACCGACTTTGCCGGGACCCTGCCCGAGCAACCTCAGGCAGCGTGAGACAAAACGATCAAGTCTCCACGAAAGCCGGGGCGGTCCACCCTGGTCAGTTGGGCTGTCCAGGCGACAACCGTTGCCAGCCCGGCATGGCCCGGCATAGCTTGTGGGGTACCAGCTATGCCACCCATGCCGGGCGCCGGTGGTGCCACAGGGAGCCCCCGCCCGGCGCGGCCCCAGGGAGGCGCGGATGGCCGTAATCACGGGCCCGCCCCAGGCAAACCCGAGAGCGTCTCCCCGACCCAGCCGCGCCCAGATCGAAGTCCATATACTCGCCGCCTTCGCCACCTTCTGCACCCCCGCGCGTCGCGGTCGTGAACATGCTGCCGCCAGCACGCCTCCACATCCTCGTAGAACAGATGTGATACACCATGGCCATCTCGCAAAACACAGCTTCGCCACGCCGGGAGATGAACCGCCTCTTCGATCTTCCATTCCCATACCGGATCAGCCCTGAGCATGAACGTGTTGCCGCACATTCCCGAGACTGGGCAAAACGCATGAACCCCCGACGACTCATGCCAAGATGCCCGCTTGCGGGAACCTAGCCTCCGGCAAAGGGACGTTGCACCTTCACCACGACATCTATGATTTGGGCCTCTGTCGTATGCCGTGGGCAGGTTTTGGATCAGTCCTTTGGGGATCGTCCGGGCAGTGGTACAGGACGTCCAAGCGGTCTGTGTCACGATCGGACTTGCCCTCCACGGCCCAGTGCCGTCCATCGTTGTTCGGGACCACGAAGTTCGGGAAGTACTTCTTGTCATTCTCCAGTGCGATGTACACGGCCGCCTGATCGCTGCGCTCAGGTAGCTGCAGCGGCCAAGTACACCGATTTCGTGCTGTCGAACAGATGCGCCAGCGCGAATTCCGTGCTCTTGGCATCGAAATCGACCACGGGCTTGAGGAAGTATCCCTGTGGTCGCGGTATGGGCGCGGCGGTTTGTCGCCGGAATTTCAGTTCCGCTGCACGGCACGGTCTCTTGCGCTGTTAGTGGGCTGGTGCGCAAACTCGGTCTTGGGCAGGGGAGTGGGTTGGGGGTGGAGGCAATGTCACCAGTTCTCGATGAGCCTGCGTGCGGCGATGGTGACCCACGAGGGTCTGACAGTGGATTGCCGGGGGTGTCATGAGCGTTTCGCGTTCACCGCTGCCACCGAAGATGTTGAGGGTGTTGCGCTACCGGTCGCCCAGATGGCTGCGCAGCACTGCAATCGCGGAATGAAGAGGGGAACGGGCCATGGCCAGAGCAGGCATGACAACGCAGGTGCCAGTCGCGGTGATCGGGATCGGCTGTCGGCTTCCGGGTGGGATCGACTCCCCGGAGTCTTTCTGGCACTCGCTGGTGCGCGGAGATGATCTGATCACCGAGATCCCTCCCGAGCGCTGGGACGCGTATGAACACTATGACCCGGAGCGTGGCGTGCCGGGGCGGTCGGTGTCGCGATGGGGTGGCTTCCTGGCTGATATCAGCGGTTTCGATGCCTCGTTCTTCGGGATTGGAGAGCCGGAAGCGGCGGCGATGGACCCCCAGCACCGACTCTTGCTGGAAACCGCCTGGGAGGCGGTGGAGCATGCGGGCATCCCCCCACTGTCGTTGGCGGGGTCGCTGTGCGGGGTGTTCATGGGGGTGGCGCACGACGATTACACCGTGGTCGCCTACGGTGCCGGGACGCTAGATGGGCCGTACGGGCTTAGCGGAACCGCATTCAGCATGGCCTCCGGGCGCATCGCCTACGCGCTCGGGCTGCACGGGCCGGCGCAGACGGTCGACACGGCGTGCTCGTCGGGCCTGACCAGTGTTCATCTGGGGTGCCGCAGCCTGCACGAGGGCGAGAGCGACCTGGTTCTGGCCGGTGGTTGTATGGTCATGCTCCGTCCCGAGGTGAGCGCGTCGGCATCGGCGCAGGGCATGCTTTCGCCCACGGGCCGCTGCCGGGCGTTCGACAGTGCCGCCGACGGGTTCGTACGCTCCGAGGGCTGTGCCGTGGTGGCGCTGAAGCGGCTGGACGACGCGCAACGGGATGGGGACAGGATCCTGGCTGTGGTGCGCGGTACGGCGACCAACCAGGACGGGCGGTCGGAGACGATCACGATGCCTGCGGTGGAACCGCAGGTCGCGGTCTACCGCGCCGCGCTGGCGGCAGGAGACGTGGCACCGGACTCCGTCGGGATGGTGGAGGCCCACGGCACGGGCACCCCGGTCGGAGACCCGATCGAATTCCATAGTCTGGCCCGCGTCTATGCCACCAACGGCGGTCCATGCGCAGTGGGATCGGTGAAGACCAACCTCGGGCACACCGAGTCGGCGGCCGGCACAGTCGGCCTGGTCAAGGCCGTCCTCGCGCTGTGGCACGGCTTCATTCCACCCAGCCTGCATTTCACCGAACTTCCCGAGGACCTGCAGCAGGTGCGGACAGGCTTGTTCGTGCCGGCCGAGGGCGCCAGCTGGCCACAGAGCGGTGAAGGAATCCGGCGCGGCGTGGTGTCCGCGTTCGGCATGTCGGGGACCAATGTGCACGCTGTCCTGGAACAGGCCCCTGCCAGCACCAGAGACCACAGCGCGGAGGAACGCGGCGTCACTCCAGGACCGTTGTTGTTCCCGGTTTCGGCCACCTCCACCGAAGAACTACGCCATAGCGCTGCACGCACGGCAGATTGGGTGGCGCGGCACGCGGACACCGTGGCGCCGTACGACCTGGCCTACACACTGACCAGGCGTCGCGAGCACCGGCCCGTGCGCGCCGCTGTTGTGGCTTCCTCCTCGCGGGAGCTGGAGCAGGCCCTGCGCACGGTCGCCGAGGACGAAACCCGCACCGCTCTCGCAGCGGATCGGAGCGGACGGGGACCCGTGTGGGTGTTTTCCGGGCAGGGCTCACAGTGGGCCGCGATGGGCGCGGACCTGCTGAACACCGAACCGGTCTTCGCCTCGCGGATCGCGGAGCTCGACCCGTTGATCGTCGCGGAGGCGGGGTTCTCGGTAACCGAGGCTATGACCGTGCCCGAGATGGTGACCGGCATCGACCGGGTCCAGCCGACGCTGTTCGCGATGCAGGTCGCCATGGCGGCCACGATGCGGGCCTCTGGGGTGGAGCCCGGGGCGGTGATCGGGCATTCCCTCGGTGAGATCGCCGCCATCGTCGTCGCGGGTGCCTTGTCCCTGGAGGATGGGGTGAAGGTGATCTGCCGCCGGTCGCGGTTGTGCGCCCGGCTGGCCGGAAAGGGTGCGATGGCCTCGGTTGAGCTACCCGCTCAACAGGTCCAGGAGGAATTGGCGCACACCAACGGAGCCGAGGTGGTGGTTTCCGTGCTCGCGTCCCCGCGGTCCACGGTCATCGGTGGGGAAGCCCGCGCCGTGCGCGACCTGGTGCGCGCGTGGGACGAGCGTGGGGTGACGGCGCGAGAGGTCGCGGTGGACGTGGCATCCCACTCGCCCCAGGTCGATTCGATCCTGGAGGAACTGGCCGGGGAACTGGCCGACCTGACACCGGGCGTGCCCACAGTTCCGTTCTACACCGCGACGCTGGACGATGCCCGCACGCAGCCTGCCTGCGACAACACGTACTGGGTTGACAACCTCCGCCAACCGGTGCGGTTCGGTGCGGCAGTCCAGGCCGCCTTGGAGGACGGGTACCGGGTCTTCGCCGAACTCGCCCCGCACCCGCTGCTGCTGCGGGCCATCGAACAAACCGCCTCCATTACTGACGCGCCCGTGGCGACCGTTGCGGCGATGCGCCGCGAGCAGGCGCTGCCGGAGGGACTGCGCCACTTCCTGTCCGACCTGTACACAGCGGGAGCCGCTGTGGACTTTTCCGCGCTATATCCACAGGGCCGGCTCGTGGATGCACCTTTGGCGACGTGGACCCACAAACGACTGCTCGTGCGGCGGGCCAACGACACGCGCTCGGCCCACACTGTCGCGGTCCACCCCCTATTGGGGGCGCACGTCCGGCTGCCCGAGGAACCCGAACAGCATGCCTGGTGCGGCGATGTGGGTACCGCGACGCTGCCGTGGTTGGCCGACCATGTGGTCAACGGCGTGCCGGCCCTGCCCGGGGCAGCCTTCTGCGAGATGGCCCTCACAGCGGCACAGGAAGTGTTCGGGAGTGCCTCAGCAGCCCGCGAGGTTCGTTTCGAGGAGATGCTGCTGCTGGGCGAACAGACTCCTGTGACCACGACCGCTGTGGCGGACGCACCAGGAACGGCGCGGTTCACCGTGCAGACCACTGAGGACGGCGAACACACGCGGCGCGCCAGCGCTACGCTGCAGGCGACCACGGATGAGGAGCCGGAACCGCCGCCGCTGGACGTGCCTGACCTGCTCGCCGCGCACCCCAATCGCACCGACGGGGACGAGTTGCGCAAGCGCTTCGACGCGGAACGCCGTATCCGGTTTGGTCCGGCAATGGCAGGGCTTTCCGCCGTGTCCTTACCCGCTGATGAGAACTCCACGTTGCTGGCGGAGGTCAAGGTCCCCGCTCAGATCCGCCATCAGCTCAGCTCCTACGGAGTGCATCCGGTCCTACTCGACTCCTGTATCCAAGCGGTCACGGCCTACTCACTGCTTCGCAGTGGCGACGCCGATCCCGGCCTGATGGTGCCCCTGGCTGTCGACCGGGTGCGCTTGTGGGGGCCGGCCCGTCACGCACGCTACTGTTACGCCCGGGTGGCGACCTGGGATGGCACGACGATCGAAGCCGACTTCGATGTGGTCGATGAATACGGGGCGGTGCTGCTGGTCGTGCGCGGGCTTCGCTTGGGAACCCGGGGCGCGGAAAGCGAGAAACACGAGCAGCTACTGGCCCAGCGGCTGCTCACCGTTGAATGGGAGAAGCACCAACCGCCGAGGTTGCGTAACCCCGGAACTCCCTCGGGGACGTCCTGGATTGTCCTCGATCCAGCCGGAACCCGTGATTCTCTGGCGAGTGGCCTGCCTCAGGCCCTGGAGCATCACGGGGCACGATGCACCGTCCTGGAGTGGCCGCAGGCCGAGGATCACGCGGTTTTTGCTGCGCAGCTCGGGGATCGCTTGCGCTCCGGCGGCTACGACGGAGTCGTGGTGATCATTCCCCCGCCCGAAGCCACGGACACCGAATGCCCGGCCCGCGCCCGGGAACAGGTCCGACGCCTGGTGTGGATCGCGGGGGAACTGGTGGAGCTCGCGGACCCGCCTCGCCTGTATGTCGTCACCCGCACCGCGCAGCATGTCCTGGCCGAGGACTCCCTGAACCTCGAACAGGCCGGCCTCCGCGGCCTGCTGCGCGTGATCGGTGCCGAGCATCCCCACCTGCATCCCACCCAGATCGATGTCGACGACACCGTCCGCGCCGACGGCGTGGCGCAGGAGCTTCTGGCTGGATCCGATGAGGATGAGACCGCCTGGCGGGGCTCGTGCTGGTACGCCGCCCGCCTGCGCTCCGCCCCACTGCGCCCCGACGAACGCCGGCTGACCACCGTGCGCCACGACCGCGACGGGATGTCCCTGCAGATCCGCAATCCTGGCGACGTGGAGACCCTGGAACCCGTTGCAACCGGCCGCCGAGAGCCCGGTCCCGGCGAGATCGAGATCGCGGTCGGCGCTGCTGGCATCAACTTCGCCGATGTATTGAACGCCCTCGGCCGCTACTCCTCATTCGAACCGTCACTGCCCGACCTTGGCCTCGAGTTCGCCGGTGTGGTCACCGCCGTTGGCGACGGTGTGACCGACCGCCGGGTCGGCGAGAGGGTCGGCGGGTACGCACCATCCGGCGGAACTTGGGGGACCTTCCTGATCTGCGATGCCAAGATGGCTATCCCGGTGCCGGGCGGGCTCACCATGGAGGCGGCGGCCGCAGTGCCGGTCGCCTACGCCACTGCCTGGCACAGCCTCCACGACCTCGTCCGGATCGCCTCTGGGGATCGAGTTCTGATTCATTCCGCCACAGGGGGCGTGGGCCAAGCCGCGCTCGCCGTCGCCCGCCACGCCGGTGCGCAGATCTATGCCACCGCCGGTAGTCCTCGGCGCCGTGACCTCCTGCGTGGGATGGGCGTAGAGCACGTGTATGACTCGCGGACCACTGAGTTCGCCGATCTCATCCGTCAGGACACCGACGGATACGGAGTCGACATTGTCCTCAACTCGCTGCCCGGCCCCGCCCAACACGCGGGCATAGGGCTGCTGTCTTTCGGCGGACGGTTCGTCGAGCTCGGGAAAAAGGACGTCTACACCGGCAACCGGCTGGACTTGTTCCCCTTCCGCCGCAACCTCGCCTTCTTCTATGTCGATCTGGCTCTTATGGGCCAAACCGATCCGGACCGAATACACACCCTGCTACAGACGGTGTATTGCAGGATCGCCGACGGCGCCCTGCCCGCCCCCGCGGTCGCCACGTACCCGCTCAGTGAAGCAGCCACGGTGATCCGAACGATGAGCTCGGCTGGCCACACCGGAAAGCAGGTGCTCACGATTCCCGCCACCGGCAGCAGTACCGCCGTGGTGCCACCGCATCAGTCCCCGGTCTTCCGCCGCGACGGCGCTTACCTCATCACTGGCGGGCTCGGCGGCTTGGGCCTAGCCCTCGCTGACCACCTCGCCCAGGGCGGTTGCGGACGGATCGTACTGACTTCTCGCTCCCGACCCGACAAGCACATCCGCAAGACCATCGCCCGCATCCAGCACGACAACGGAGTCGACGTCCAGGTGGAATGCGGCGACATTGCCGACCCCGCCACTGCGACCAAGCTCGTGGAGACCGCCACTGGCACCGGCCTGCGGCTGCGCGGCGTGCTCCACGCCGCCGCCACTGTCGAAGACGCCACCCTGCCCAACATCACCGACGCCCTCCTCGACCGGGACTGGGCGGCGAAAGCCGACGGTGCCTGGCACCTCCATCACGCGACCCTTGACCAGCCGCTGGACTGGTTCTGCGCCTTCTCCTCCTCAGCTGCACTGCTGGGGTCCCCCGGCCAGGGCGCCTACGCCGCCGCCAACAGTTGGGTCGATGCCTTCACCCACTGGCGCCGCGCCCAAGGACTCCCCGCCACCACGATCGCATGGGGCCCCTGGGCCGACATCGGACGCGGCGCCGCCCTGGAGCACGACGGCCGCACAGACATGATCCGGCCCGAGGAAGGTGTGTTCGCCTTCGACCAACTGTTGCGCCACACCCGGATCTGGACCGGCTACCTGCCCACGACCAACTCACCCTGGCTGACCAGCCTGGCCGAACGCAGCCCATTCGCCCAGGCATGCGTTGCGGCGGACGATGAGGGCCAAGGAGACACGCCGAGTCTGCGCAGCGAGCTGCGGTTGCTGCCCGCCGAGCAGCGGCCCGGCAGACTCCGGCGGTTCCTCGGTGAACAGGCGGGAATGATCGTGCGCAGCAACGTGGATCCCGACCGCCCGTTCAACCAGCACGGCCTGGATTCACTCGGCACGCTCGAGCTGCGCACCCGCATCGAAACCGAACTTGGCATCCGCCTGACACCCAAGGACATCACCGCGCGCAACACCGTCCGCGCGCTGGCCCAACATCTCCTGGACATCCTGTCGGGTGAGGAGCAGACCTCATGAGCGGTGTCGTCTTGACGGGAGTGACCGGATTCCTGGGAGCGCACCTGGCAGCCGCGCTACTGCAGCACACCGACACCACCGTGTACTGTCTGATCCGCGCCGAAGGGCTCGGCGCGGCCCGGCGCCGCCTGCAGGAACGGGTCGCAGCGCTCGGCCCTCTGCAATACCCCGAGCGCTTGGTGCCCGTCTGCGTCGACATCGAGCACCCCTCTCTCGGGCTCACCAGGCGAGACTGGGATGAGCTGGCCGACCACACTGCGGCGATCCACCACTGCGCCGCCGCGGTGCACCTCACGGCCGGCTACCGCGAACTCGCAGCGGCCAACGTCGGTGGAACCCGGGAACTCCTGAAGTTGGCAGAGACAGCCGCCGCACGCCGCGGACACGTTGTCGCATTCCACTTCGTGTCCACCCTCGGGGTCTTCATCGATGCGCGCCGTGCCGGAATGACGACCGTCGATGAAACCACCACACCGACCATGACCACGGCAGGACCGCTGGGCTACCCTCGCAGCAAGGTCGCCGCTGAACGCGAACTGCGGCGAGCCGACGAACGCGGCGTCACACCCGTCGTGTACCGGCCGGGACTGATCACCGGCCGTTCCGACACCGGTCTGGCCATCTCCGGCGACCTCCTGGCTCCCTTGCTCTTGGCCACCGTGGCACTCCGCGCCAAACCCGACGGACTGTGGGCGACACCCATGGAGACCGTGGACCAGGTAGCCCGCCAGCAAGCTGTCCTGGCCACCACCCACCCTCCCGCGGGCCGCGCCTTCCACCTCATCCACCCCGAACCACAACACCTCGACCACGCCACCGCCGCCCTGGAACGTGCCGGTTTCCACCTGCGCACTGTCCCCGCCGCACAGTGGGAAAACCTTCTGAACACTCACGCCACCCACACTGCCCTCGCGCCTCTAGCGCGTCTAGGGCCGGTGGGACGACGTCTGGCTGGCATCGACCCTAATTACACAGCCCCCACCATTCACAGTGACCGCACCTGGGCCGCTCTCAGCCGGGCAGGTATGCGACCGGTCAACGTCGGCGAAGCCTATTTCGACAAACTCATCGACGGACTCGCGCCCCAACTCTTTAAGATCAAACCAATACCGACGTACTCGCAATAAGCGCGAATTGAAATCGCCATAAAAGACATCCGCATACGGCACAAGAAATCTTCCCCGCAAGGAGGCTGGACCATGAAAGTTGGTGGATTCGCTGAATTGCTTACTGGCCCTGGTGGCGATCGCCCGCCACCGCTACGCGCGTGACCCACCGACCACGTGAATAGTTACCTAGTACGGCAGCAGCCATTCGCTAGCTGACCTGGGTGTTCTTGATGTCGCGGGCGGGTCTGGTGCGTTTATGGAACCAGCGTGATCGTGTTTGATGCTTGCGGCGCCAGTTCATCCAGTGGATTGCGTGTCCAGGTGGTCGGGTCGGCGATCAGGTGCTTGGTTTCGGGGATGGTGGGCGGGATCAGGCCGGGATCAGCGGGTGGGAGCTGGTCCGGGTGTCGTGGTTCGGGGGCTTGGCTGTCGGTGCGGTCGCGTAGCAGTGCGGCGGTGACAGCGCAGACCGCCAGAGCGGCGCAGACGAGCACGGTGTGCCGGGCGATCGCGGTGTAGAGCCTGACCTGAGACTGGTCCAGGCCGAAGCAGTCCTTGCCGAACTCGAATCCTTCCTCGACAGGCCAGCGCAGCCCGGCGGCGCGGATCAGCCGGGTCTTGGTGAGTCCACGATCGAGCCCCCACACGCGGCATGACCACCCCCGAAGGACTTCCGAACCGGCCACTAAGCCTGGATCCGCCGATGGATTGTCGTCTGGGGCGGCGTGTAATAGGTGAAAGTGCCTTCTGGCCTGCGATAGTGAGAGTCTCTGAGGTTCTCAAGTCGCATGTGGCGGAAGGTATTTTCAGTGAGATTGTGGCATAGGTGGTCGCGGGTGTCCGTCCGGTTCGATGAGGAGAATCTCGTGTCGTGCGCGGGGTTGGTGCCGGTGATGGCGCTGGCCGAGCGGGCAGGGATGTCGCAACTGGTCGCGGAGAAGGTGGAGATCACGAACGCGCCGATCCCGTCGACCGGAGCGAATCCGGCCGGGAAGATCGCCGCGATCGTGGCCGGGATGGTGGCGGGCGCGGACTGTATCGATGATCTGGATGTGATCCGCCACGGCGGGATGAAACGGCTGTTCAGCGGGGTGTACGCGCCCTCGACGCTGGGATCGTTTCTGCGGTCGTTCACCCACGGGCACGTCCTGCAGTTGACCGCGGTCCTGCGTGCGATGCTGGCCACGCTCGCCATGACGACGCCGGTGCTCGCAGGCGCGGAGCAGATGACCTATGTGGACATTGATTCACTGCTGCGGCGTGTGTACGGCAAGAAGAAACGGGGCGCGCGGTTCGGGCCGGCGAAGGTCGGTGGCTACTCGCTGCTGTTACGCGGATTGTCGCCGCTGGTGGCGACGATCTCCACCCCGCTCGCGGCGCCGCTGATCGCCGCGATGCGGCTGCGTGGCGGCAACGCCGGCTCCGCGCGGGGCGCGGCCGGCCTGCTCGCCGAAGCCCTGAACACTGCGAAAGCGTCCGGAGCACGAGGAATGATCCTGGTGCGGGCCGATTCGGCCTACTACGCCGGCACCGTCGTGTCCGCCGCTCGCCGTGCCGCGGCCCGGTTCTCCATCACCGTGACCGGCAACAGCGCGATCCAGGCCGCGATCGCGACCATCCCCGACGATGCGTGGATCCCGGTGCGCTACCCCGGCGCGGTCGAGGATCCCGACACCGGGAAGCTGATCTCCGATGCCGAGGTCGCCGAAACCGTCTACACCGCGTTCGCCGGGACCAGCCACGAGGTCACCGCGCGGCTGGTGGTACGCCGAGTGAAAGACCAGAACCACACCGACGTGCTGTTCCCGGTCTGGCGCTACCACGCGTTTCTCACCGACACCGCGCTGTCCACCGTGGAAGCCGATCTCACCCACCGCCGCCACGCCGTCGTCGAAACCACCTTCGCCGACCTCATCGACGGCCCCCTCGCACACTTGCCCTCCGGGCATTTCGACGCCAACGCCGCCTGGGCCGTCTGCGCCGCGATCAGCCACAACCTGCTGCGCGCCACCGGATCGACCGCCAGCATCTTTCACACCACAGCCCGAGGTGCGACCCTGCGCCGCCACCTCGTCTGTGTCCCCGCCCGCCTCGCCCGGCCTCAAGGCCGCGAAATCCTGCACCTACCCGGCTACTGGCCCTGGGCCGACGCCTTTGCCGGCCTGCACGACGCGGCAACCCGCCCACCACCCGCCGCCTGAGCACCACCAACCACCGCCTCACCAGGCCCGACCGGAGACCACATGGACACGCTGGACAAGCCAGCCGATTCCGCACACCCCAACCACACAACAAGATCAACAACACATCAAAGATCCACAACGAAACCCGATCGGTGGATCCAGGCTAAGGACCATTGGGCCGATGGCCTGCGCGACAGCGTAGGCAGATCCGTACTCGTCCAGCCGATCCAGGGCCAGGCGGACAGCCTTCTCACGGACCTCGGGCGGGTAACGCTTCGACGCAGTGACCATCATTCTCACGAAAGGAAGTGGCCCCCAACCCGTGACGGTTCAGTGAGCACATTCTCACCATAAATGCCTTGTAGCCAATTGGTCTGGTAAATCGTATCGAGGTAGCGCTCACCGAGGTCGGGGGCGATGGCCACGGCGGTCAAGTGGTGCGCGTCGTGCGTGGACAGCCAGCCGGTGGCCCCGCTGACCACCGTCCCCGTCGAGCCACCGAACAAAAACCCGTTGCGGGCCAACCGATGACAGGCACGGACCGCGTCGGGCTCCTCCACGAGAATAACCTCGTCCACATAGGATTCGTCGAGCAACTGCGGGCGTACGCTGGTACCCAAGCCGGGCAGCATTCGGCGGCCGGTGGGGCCGCCGAAGGTAACCGAGCCGGCACTGTCGATCGCGATGACGCGCACCGGCCGGCGCCACTGCCGGAAGTACCGCGCACAGCCCATCAGGGTCCCCGTGGTGCCTGCACCGATGAACAACACGTCCAGGTTCGGGAACGCGGCGGCGATCTCCGGCCCCGTCCGGTGAAAGTGTGCTCGCCAGTTGTTCGCGTTGCTGTACTGGTTGAGCCACACATACCGATCGTCAGAGGCACACAACGCGCGCACGTGGTCGATGCGCGCGCCGAGGAAACCATCGTCCGCGTCGGGTTCGGTGATGATGTGTACCTCGTTGCCCAGTGCCTCGATAGCCCGCCGCGTCGCCAAGTTGCAGCGCGAGTCGGTGACACACAGGAACCGGTACCCCCGACTGGCCGCGATCATGCTCAGCGCGACACCGAGGTTGCCCGACGAGGACTCGACGAGGATCGAGTCTGGCCGCAGCAGGCCGTCACGCTCGGCCGAGTCCACCATCTCGGTCGCGGCCTTGAGCTTGATGGAGCCGGCGAAGTTGAAGCCCTCGCATTTGAGAAACAGGGAATACCCGAGGCTCCATCGGAGGTCGACATACAGATCGTCCTCGTTGAACGACTCGGGAACGGTGATGACTGGCACAGTGATCTCCTCGTCTGCCACAGGGCCAATGGGTGGTCGGCCGCTCAGCCATACCGGCGCAAGTCGTGGAAGAAGTCCTCGATGATATGCAATCCACCGTCGTGGGACACCTGATCGTAGACGAATGTGCCCACGGCCAGGTCCAGTACGCCGAGCCCGAAGGGGGAGAAGATCAGTGGCCGGTCCGCTGGTGGGGTGACCCGGGCGGAGATCACGTCGTCCAGGGTGCCGAGCAGGAAGTCCCGGTTGCCGGTGCGCTGTTCGACCAGGTGCGGTGACGTGCCGGCCTTGAGGCAGTGGTCGATGTCGTCGACGATGTTGGTTGAGGCCACCAGGATCTCCGGTGCCAGGTCACGCAGGGAGATGTGCAGTACCAAGGGGTTGTGTGCGAACCATGATGGGTCGTGTACGTGCGGCTGGCCGGCGATGGTCGCGAAGACGACCAGGTCGCTGCTGCGGATCAGGTTTTCGGCGGTCTCGTGCACGCTGATCTGGCCGGTGACCCCGGACTGCTCAAGATAACCGCGAAAGCCGGCGGCACTGTCCGGGCGCAGGTCGTGCACGCCGATCTCGTCGAAGGTCCAGCCGGTGCCGGCGAGGAAGGTGTGGATGTAGCGGGCGATCAGGCCGACGCCGACGAATCCGACGCGCCGGGGGCGTTGCCGGTCGCGGCTGAGCCAGTCGGCGGCCAACGCGGCGGATGCGGCCGTCCTGGTCGCGCTGATGATGGAACTCTCCAGGCACGCGAAGGGGTAGCCGGTCGCGGGGTCGTTGAGGATCAGCACCGCCGATGCCCTGGGGATGCCGGCGGCCACGTTGCCCGGGTAGCTGGAGATCCATTTCAGGCCGGCGACGTTGGTTTGCCCGCCGAGGCAGGCGGGCAGGGCGATGATCCGGTCGGCTGGGCGGCCGGGAAAGCGCAGGAAGTAGGAGGGTGGGTTGACGGAGTCGCCGGTGCCGTGGACTCGGTAGGCGTCCTCGACCAACTCGACGATCTGGCTCTCGCGTCCGGACAAGGCCTGGTGCACTTGGGCACCGGAGATCACCGCGAATGGTGGAACGGTGATCGGCTCGGCGGACGCGGAGTTGGCGGCGGAAGGGATTGCGGTCATCTGGTTTTCACCTCGACAGTGGGGGAACAGTCGGAAAGACGTACCGCGTCGGCCAGCCCGACGAGTACCTCCCGCGGTCCTTCGAAAGCGTCCCTGCTATGCGCGGTACGGATGTTGTCCACAAGCATGAGGTCTCCTGCCTGCCACGGCTCGCGCACGGTGTTGGCCTCGTACACCTGGTTGAGCAGTTGCACGACGTCCTCACCGATCGGGTCGCCGTTGCCGAACCTGGTGTTGAACGGCAGCCCGTCGGCGCCGTAGATGTCAACCAGGTACTCGTGCACTTCGGGGGCCAGCGTCCATTCGTTGAGGAAGGCGATTTGGTTGAACCAGCAGCGTTGGCCTGTGACCGGGTGCCCGACGATCGCGCTGCGGCGTTGCCTGGTGCGCAGATCGCCGCCCGGCTGCCATGCGAATTCGATCCCGTTGGCATGGCAGTAGTCCTCGATCGCGGTGCGGTTCTCGGTGCCGAACACCTCGGTGACCGATGCCCCGATCTCGTCGTTGAAGCTGCGGGTGAGCAGCCAGCCCTCGCGCTCGAACCGTGCGCGTAGGCCGTCCGGCAGCGCGGCCAGTACGGTGGGCGAGTCGCAGACTCCCGTGGCCCCGCCGGCGGTCGGCGGGCTGAGGCACGCGAGCAGCATCAGCCTGGGGAACTCCAGGGTGTAGCTCAGTTCGTGGTGCATGCACATCGGCTGGTTCGGTGGCCATGCCGTCGAGGAGTACACGCTGTCGGGGTAGGCCGTGCGGGGTGCGAAGGCTTCCCGCTCGGTCATCAGATCGGCGGTCAACTTCCCGAACACCGCGGCGACCGTGGCCTGATCGGCGAGCCCGAGGCCGCGCACCAGTACCGCGCCGTGTTCGGCGACCAGCCCGCGTACCGTGTCCCGGTGTGTACTCGCCCAGCCGGCCGCATCGCCAGCGGCGTCGACCCGCAGCAATGCCGGCAGGCCGGGGCACAGGTCCATCTCGTGCGGGGTTGCCTTGGACAAGGACGACATCGTGATTCCCTTCGGTTGCCGCGGTTCAGGACGAAGCCAGTGGTTCTGACCTGCCGTCGATCAGCGCGGCCAGATCGGCGAGGATCGGGTGCTTGGTGACGTCCTTGAGCGAGACCGCGCGGTGCAGGGTGATCGCCAGCTTCACCGCCGACAGCGAGGTACCGCCCCGGTCGAAAAAGTGGTCCCTGCGACCGATCCGGCCGAGCTGGATGCCCAGCACCCTGGCCCATGCATCAGCCAGCCACCGCTCGGTGTGGGTGCTGGGTTCGGGGTAGTCCTCGTCCATGGCGTCGAGTTCGGTGGCCAGCGCGGTGAGATTCTTCTTGTCTACCTTGCCGTTGGCAGTCACCGGCAACTGTTCGCGCCAGTGGAAGGCCGAGGGCATCATGTACTCGGGCAGCGCGGCGCCGAGGCCGTCCCGTAACAGGTCTACGTCAAGAGGCTGCCGGCCGGAGTAGAACGCGACCAGTCGCGCGCCCTGCCCGCCACGTTGGGTTACGACCACCGCGCCGTCGCGCACTCCGGGCACCCGCAGCAGGATGTTCTCGATCTCGCCGATTTCGATGCGGAAGCCGCGGATCTTGACCTGGGAGTCGCGCCGGCCGAGGAACTCCAGCTTGCCCTCTGGCAGCCAGCGGCCGCGGTCGCCGCTGCGGTAGAGGCGGGCACCCGGCCGGTGTGGGTCGGTCGTGAACGCCAGCCTGGTGCGCTCGGGGTCGTTGACGTAGCCGCGGCCGACGCACACCCCGGAGAACACGATCTCGCCGGGGGCGCCGAGCGGGACCGGGGCGAGATGCTCGTCGACGATATACACGCGAACGTTCTGCACCGGTGGCCCCAGCGGCACTCGTTCCCGCTGCGGCGCGTGGTCCATCACTTCGTGGTTGGTGTCGTCCGAGGTCTCGGTGAGCCCGTAGGCGTTGACCAGCGTGATACCCGGCATCGTGGCGAACCAGCGTTGGGCCAGGTCGGCCTTGAGCGCCTCACCGGTGACCGACACGCACCGCAGGTCCGGCAACGCGACCGCGTTGCTTTCCATAAAGGACAGTACGACCTCAAGGTAGGAGGGCACCACCTGTAACACGGTGACCCGGTCCCGCATGAGCTGATCGACGAACCGCTCCACATCCAGGACCACGTCCTGCTCGATCAGCAGCGTGGTGCCGCCGACCAGCAAGGCGGAAACCAATTGCCACAGCGAGATGTCAAAGCACTGTGGAGCGACCTGCGCTACCACCGCGTCCCCGGTGACACCGAGGCTGTTGATCTTGGCGTGGAGATGGTTGATCATCCCGGCGTGTTCGCACATCGCCCCCTTGGGCTCGCCCGTGGAGCCCGAGGTGAAGTAGATGTAGGCAAGCTGATCGGCGTCGACGGCGATGGTGAGATCGCCGTCGGCGTGGTCCTCCTCATAGGCGGCGTCCACGAACAGTGTGCGGACCTCGGGAAGCGATTCGACGGCCCGGCGCAGGGTGGTCGTACTGCCCAGTTCGGTCAGTACCAGCTCACACCCGGCCCTGCGCAGGGTGGCCTCGATGCGATCGGCAGGGAAGTGCGGTTCGATGGGCAGGTAGACGCCGCCGGCCTTGAACACGGCGAGTACGGCGGCCAGCCAGTCCAGGTCACGTTCGGTCACCACCGCGACGACGCCTTCGCGACGCAGCCCGCGCGCCACCAGCGCCCTGGCCAGGAGGTTGGCGCGGGCGTTGAGTTCCCGGTAAGACCATCGTCGCTCGCCACATACGGCGGCGATGGCGTCCGGGCGTTCGGCGACGCGGCGTTGGAACAGTTCGTGGCAGCGCAGATCCGGTAACTCCACACGTGGCCCGGCCAGCCCTTCGAGCTGCAGCTGTAATTCCCCGGCGGAGAGCAGACTCTGTCCGCTGTGCCGCGCGTCGATGTCGGCGTGGATCAGCGTGAGTGCGCTCAGGTGGTATCCGATGACACGGTCGGCACTGTCCGAGTCCAGCACATCGGTTCGGTAGCGCAGCCGCAGCATCTGTTGCTCGCCCGAAACGCCCACCCGCAGCACCGTGCCCCCGGCAAGCGGCCCTACGGCGCCGGTGGGGTCGAACACCGTGTCGAACAGCGGCTCGGTGATGCCGAGTTCGGTACGCAGATCGTCGATGGCGAAATCCTGGTAGGCCAGGATTTGTGATTCGATCCGCCCGGTGTGCTCGATCAGTTCGCGCCAGGACGCGGATTCGGTACTGAGCCGGCAGGGCAGTGGCAGGCCACCGGTCTCGGTGACGTAGCCGGTACGCACCTCGTGTTCACTCGACAGCGCGGCTAGTACCTTGGCGTGCGCTGCCAGCAGTACCGAACTCAGCGGCACGCGAAGTTGCTCTGCCAGCAGCCGGATTGTGGCCATGACCCCGACGGGAATCGGTGCCTGGCGTTCGGTGACGCCGGCGACAGGGGTGAGTGTCCATCGGGGGATGATGGTACGGCCGCCAGCGGTGAGTACTTGACGCCAGTGCTCGCGGTCGTCCCCCTGGCCGATTGTCATGGGGTCGTCCTTCCCGTACTTGTCGTTGTCCCACCAGGGCTTCTGGCCCTACTGGTCGTGATCGGCCCGAATCTGGCGCGCCGGGTTCCCGCCCCATCGCGCGTTGTCGGGGACCTCCTCACCCTTCATGAGGAAGGAATCCGGGGCGAGGACCGAACCCGGGCCCATCGTCACGCCGTAGTGCACCCAGGCGCCGACACCGACGGTGCAGCCGTGACCGATGGTGATGCGGTCCATCTTGAAGCCACCGTCCTCCTGCGAATGGCACTGGATGTTGGCGCCGGCGTTGAGCGTGACATCATCACCGATACTCACCAGCGTTTTTTCATGCATGGCACAGCCGTCGTCGAACAACCGTTTGCCGACCCTGGCTCCCAGAAGTCGCCACGCCACGCCCTTGAGCGGAGTGCCACTGAGTACTTGCGTGTGCACGGTCGTCGCGGCCGCTTTCCAAAACCGTTCGTGCCGCCAGAACCGCCGGTCATAGATCGAGCACGACAGCGGGTTCTGCGGCCTGAGCAGGACCGTTATCCGCTCCACGGCTATGAAGTAGACGATTCCGTAGACGATCGTGACCACCGAGCCGACCGCGAGCAGCGGTCCGCCGACCGCGTTGTAGTAGACCGCCGAAACCCAGGTCAACAGCACCAGCCCGAAGAAGAACAGCCATTGGTGCAGTGCGTAGAGCAGCATGGACGCCGCGTTGTGCCGGGTCTTGGCGGCCAGCCTGCGCCGGAACTCCGCCGGGGTCCTCGGGTGGTCGAACTGGCTGTCGCGCTCCACCGAGCGCGGGATCTCGAAGCTGGGCGAGCCGAGCAGTCCCACCCCTTCCCGCACCGGACCATCCAGGGGCACCAGGACCCTGGTGGCCAGCAGGCAGTTCTCTCCGGTCCTGGCGCCGGCGGGGTAGGCGACGTTGTTGCCGAGGAAGTTCCGTGCCCCAATGGCCGTCCGCGACAGGCGAAAAGAGGTGCTGGTGTACTCGGCGTTGATGATCGACAAACCGTCAGCGATCATCGTGCCGGCCCCGGTCGAGACCAGGAAGGGGTTCTCGAACTTTTCCTGCAACCCGAAGTTGGAGCCGGTCTGCTCAGCCGTGGACACCTGGCAGCCCAGTGCGCTCAGGTAATGCACGATGGCCGAGCTGTCACCGAAGATGGTCTTGAAGAACCGCATATTGGTGAGCACTCTGATCAGGCGGTGTGCCGAGTATCGGAAGCCGTAGAGGCGATAGACCTCGCCTGGGGTGATGGCCAGGTTGAGCAGACGCGGAAGGCTGATCATGAGCAGGAAACCGATCAGCCGCAGGCCGAAGTACAGTACCCAGGAGACGATGAGGGCCTTGCCGTAGAACGCCGGGTCGCTGAAGTCCAGCGCGGCCGTTCCCAGCCCCAGCACCGGGCTGAGCTGCGGCGCCGCGGTCAACAACAGGCCGAGCAGACCGAACACCAGTGGGCCCAGCAGCAGGACCATGGTCAGTGTCTGGCGCACGGCGAACATGGCCCGCCGGAACCTGCCGCAGGCCCTCGGTCCGACCCGCCGGTAGTTCACTTCGGCGGGCACCGCCGGTGAGCCGTGCCAGCTCTGACGGTCCGGGACGGCCTGTCCGGCGTGCAGGGACGAGGTGTGTCCGAGCTGGGCGCCGTCGCCGAGCCGGGTGTCGATGTCCAGTACGGACATCTCGCCGATGTAGGCGTCGGCGCCGACGGTGACCGCGCCGGTCTGGATCACCCCGGCCTGCGCGCGGTAGGTGGTGAAGTAGGTGTCCTTGCAGATCACTGTGCCGTCGCCGATGGTGAGCAGGTCGGTGCACACCGGGACGAAGTGCGAGAAGATCGTCACTCCTCGCCCGATCTTCGCGCCGAGTGCCCGCAGGTACAGCGAGTAGAGCGGGGAGCCGACGAACAACAAGGCCAGCAGGTTCCGCTGGACCAATGTCTTGACCACCCAGAAGCGGACGTAGGCCAGGCTCCACAGGCGGATCTGCTGCGGTCGCCAGCGTCCGATGAGTATCCATTTGAGCGCGATCGGAAGCGTGCACAGCATGACCAGCACCACGGCGCCGAAGCCGGCCGAGCGCAAGTAGTAGTCAAGCAGACCGCTACCTGCCGAGACCCAGCCGGTGCCCGCACTGAGCACCTCGGCTACGAGTAAAGAATAGGCCAGGAAGGCCAGGACTTGCAGGACCCCGCAGCCGACGTATTCCAGCGTACCGGCGCTCCGCGGTGGCCCCGTCGGAGCCGGTGGAGGCGCTTCGGCAGGGACGTCCTGGTTCTCGGCCAATGCCGAGACGAGACTGACGATGGTCGGATTCCTGTAGATGTCCTTTATCGACACCGAGGGAAGGTCCGCCTGCTTGCGTACCCGTGCGCAGAACTGGGCCATCAGCAGTGAGTCGGCCCCGAGATCGTCAAAGAAGTTGCTGTCGACCGCCACGCGCTCTCGACCAGTGATATCGGCCATCACCTCGGCAAATGCGCGTTCAGCGTCGGTCGCCGAGTCGGAGCGGGCGACCGGTGACTCGGTGAGATCCATATTCTCGATGATCGCCCGACGTAACCCGCGTGTAACCCTCTCGGCGTCAGAATTGACAATTTTGCAACCTGTTCGACACACAATGTGTTTGACAAATACCACATAGGCGAAGGTTGACATTGAGACCGCGCAAAGTATGGCGGGTCTTTGAGCTTGATCGGGGAGAGGTGTCGGCCTGCTTGATGGACTGTCGCCGTGTGTGATCGTTGTGGTGGTGGTCTGCCCTGGGTGGAGAAGACCCGCGGTCCTTGTGGATCATGACTGTTGTCAAGGCAATCTGATCCTCAAGAACACGCGGGCATGCTCAACGATACAGACGCGACAGTGTTGTTCGATCTCGACGGGGTGGCGGTAGCACGTGTCTACCGGGACAGCGACGGCATCCGGGTGGTGCAGGTGGTCACCGCTGATCAGGCTGCCCGTGTCTGTCCTGGCTGTGGGACAAGGGCCACTCGGGTCAAGGGGCTGGTCACGACCCGCCCGCGCGATCTGGAGCACGGTGGTGGACCGGTTCGCCTCCAGTGGCGCAAACGCCGGTGGGTCTGCGGCGCGACCAGCTGTCACCGAGGCTCATTCACCGAGCAGATCCCGCAGCTCGCTGCCGGAATGCGCACCACAGGCCGGTTGCGGCGGGCGGCGGGCGTCGCGGTGGTCGATGGCGGGCGCACCCTCACCCAGGCCGGCCGCGATCTTGGGCTGTCCTGGCCGACCGTGCACCGGGAGTTCACCGCCTACGCCCGCCAGGTGCTGCCCGGCACACCAGCGCCCACCGACGTGCTCGGGGTGGACGAGGTCCGTCGTGGCAAGCCCGTGTGGGAGCAGGATGAACAGACCGGAAAGTGGCGTCTGGCAACGGATCGCTGGCATGTCGGCTTCGTGGATGTCACTGGCAGGCAAGGGTTGTTCGGACAGGTTGAGGGGCGGGCCACGACCGTCGTCGTGGACTGGATCACCGCTCACGACAGCGACTGGCAGGCATCTATCCGGTACGTGGCCATCGATATGTGTGCGGTCTTTCGGGCCGCCGTACGCCGCGCACTGCCGCACGCCCAGGTGGTGGTGGACTGTTTCCACGTCGTCCAGTTGGCCAACCGCAGGCTGGCCGAGCTGCGGCGTCGCTGCACCTGGGCGCAACGACGGCGGCGTGGCCGGCGCGGCGACCCGGAGTGGGCGGTACGCGGCCTATTACGCCGCAACGCCGAAGACCTCACCGCAGAACAACGAGACACCCTGACCCGCACGCTTACCGAGATAGGCACCTACGGACGCTGGATCCTGACAGGCTGGCACGCCAAGGAAAAACTCCGAACCCTGCTACGACTGACCGCTAAACACGCCCACACCGGCCCGGACCGCCACGCGATCTCCAACGCCCGATACCAGTTCATGACCCACTGCCTGGACTCCCGCCAGCCCGAACTGATCAGCCTCGCCCAGACCATCGACGACTGGTGGGACGGCATCGAGGCCTACATCCTCACCGGCATCACCAACGCCGCCAGCGAAGGCAACAACCGGTTGATCAAGCTGGAAGCCCGTAACGCGTTCGGTTTCCGCAACCCAGCCAACCAACGCCTGCGCTCACGCTGCGCAACCACCCGACAAGGCCCGACGAGACAGACTCCCCGATCAACTTTGAAGACCCAGTATGGTTCAGTTGTCAAACTGGACCATGCGCGCCAATTGGCTAATTGCCAACGGTCGAAGATTTGTTGTCAAAGAAGGCGGAGTGTGACCCCTTGTGGTGTCCGCCAAGGTGAGGCGTCACACCTTGGTGGTAACACCCTCCCCCGTTAAGGTGATTCTGTCAAGATTAACCATCACTGGTCATCCCTGTAGGGGTGGAGCCAACCGGGGGTGTCATGCCTGCCTTATTCACGTTTCCGCTTGGTTTTGAGTAGCGCCGAGCCGGGTGTGGGTCAAGGCGCAATGCCGCGTAGCACAATTTGATCATATTGCACGAGAGGGAGGGATCATAACGGGTGTGGTGGAGCGGAGGCCGGTGGGTTTCTTGACGGGGTCGGTGGCTTCCTTGTCCAGGTCGCCGATCGCATCGCCGAGGCCGAAGTGGCGGGTTTGATGAGAACCGGCCTGCGGTTGACCGGTGCGTTGCCCTGAGTGCACTGCGCCCGCACCGACCAGCACACGCATGATCACGTGCCACCCTCAGCGTGGCGTGCGAGGAATCGACGACCCCGGTGCTTCCCCGGTCACCATCATGCGGGGCAGGACATCTCAGCAGCGATCTGTGGACGCGCTGTCATCGGCATGTCCGCGCGTTCGTCGCGGTCGCTCCGCGCCGAGCGGCTATCCGCTTGTCGAGTACCACCGAGGCCCGGCGACGACCCATGTCACTTGCCGCGTGGTCGACGGCGTGTCGCGTACTCACAGGCCCGCTCGTGAGGCCGACGATCAGGGGGTCCCTGTCCGGGTTCTTCGGGGTGCGGCCGGTGCCATCTTCGCCGCCGCTGATCGCGATTCTGCACGAGCACCTGAACACGATCGGCACCGCGGCGGACGGTCGGCTGTTCCGGAGTCTCGCTGGCGGGGACGTCGCGGAGTCGACCGTCGCGCGGGTGTGGGACAACGCGCGCCGCGCGGCGTTGACCGGGGAGGAGTACGCCTCGCCGCTCGTGAAGCGGCCCTGCGACCTTCGCCACGCGTGCGTATCGACTTGGCCGGCGTGCCTTCCACGCAGTGCGCCGAATGGGCGGGGCACTCCGTGGCCGTCATGCACCAGATCTACCCGAAGGTCATCGCAGGGCTGGAGGACGCAGCGCACCATCGGATCGAGCCGGCGCTCGACTGGCACGATGACGACGCCGAGGAGTAGGCCGGGGGTGTCCCCTGAGTGGAACAAAATTTGGGGGCGTATGGGGGGTGAACAACCGTTCATGATCGGTCCCCGCTGGTCACCGCGGGACCCGACAGCACCGGCCACTCGCTTGTCTGGCCTGGTTATGGGGCCGGTTCGGGCTGGTGAGATGGGGTGCGCCCGGTGAGATTCCGGCAGCTTCAAGGCCGCACTCGTACTCACCCAATTTGAACACGGCCGACTCAACTGAACGTCGTTGAGATCACCTCTATGAACGGTAACACTGTTACTGCGGGGACGTTCCGCCGGCTGAGTACGAGGAGACGTTCCACCGGGCGGCCGCCGACGCCGGCGCAGCCAGGAGAACCGGTGTCGCAGCACCGGAGTTTGGCCGCGGGGTGCCCAGGTGGCCCGCACTACGGGCAGCAGGGAGAATCCGCTTTCGTCTTGGAAACAGATCCAGGCTCCTCGGCGTCGGGCCCCTTTTTATCCTGGGCCACTCGGTTTTCACCCAGGCTTCGATGGCCTCGTCGTTGCGTTCGACAGCACGGCGTGCGGGGCGTTGCCTGCTCCAGCCCAGCCGTTCTCGCAGGATCGTCCACGTCTGCGTGGTCGAATACCGCACCCCGGTGACTTTCTCGATCACCTCGGACACTCGGGCCAGCGTCCACATGTCGGTGGGATACCCGTTCGCCTTCGGACCCTCGGTCAACACCGCCTCCACCTCGTCGATCTGCTTACCGGACAACCGTGGCAACCGCCCCGCCCGCCCGGCGCCGACCAGGGCGTCGCGGCCACCGTCCTGCCACGCCCGATACCAGCGCGACGCAGTCTGCGCCGACACCTCCAACTCGGCGGCCACATCCACCTGCCGCTTGCCCCGCTTGAACAACTCCACCGCGCGCATACGGCGTTCCCGCAATGCCTCGAAATCCCGACGAGCAGGAACTTTCTTGCCACCACGGGACTTTCCCCGGACGCCCGACGACCGCGAACGCTTCACCACCGCAAGATTGTCCTACCCGGCAAAGAGAAACACCCACAACGACTCACCCTATTACCGAAAGATCTTTAGCGGGCAGGCCGGGGCCCGGATCCGCGGCTACGGTCTCGACCGCACGCAAACACGGGCCCACCGCCTTCGAAGCGATCCTCGCCGCCATCACAGGAAACCCCTGGACACCAACACCTTCACCACCACCTGAACAGTTACGGTGCCGGTTCTTACCGGCACCAGCACTCACAAGGTCTGCCAGGCTCACGGTACCTTGGCGATCACCATCTGCTGGGTCTCGCCCATGTTCTCGAGCCGGTGCTGTAGCTTCCTGCTCTCGGCGTGGTACTCCGAAAGCGTCCCGCTGGAGACTCCGACCCAGACCGAGGTGGAGTCCGCGCCGACACACACCCATACGGCCCACCGCAGCGGGTTCCCGATTTCGTTGAACTCGCCGACCTTCTTGTTCTGCGCCCGGTCCACGATACTGACGTGATTGTGGCCGTGGTGGCTGACATACAGCCGTTTTCCATCCGGGCTCAGCGCAATGTCGTAGACGTCGGCACCCAGGTCCGGTGAGGTGCTGGTGGTCCTGGCCTTCAGGTCGATCCGGGTCACCGAGGATTTGCCGCCGACGTAGGCCCACTCTCCCTTCGCGTCCACGCTGACCGCGCCGGTGGCGGGCACATTCGGGATGGTACCGACGGTCGACCCGGCCGGGGTCACGATCTTGGTATCTTTGCTGGTCACCAGCAGGTTACCGTCCGGTAGCGCGGTCACCGCACCGACGATGGGCAGCGCCGGGAGTTCGGTCAGCTTCTCGGTGTCGAAGACCATCAGCTGATCGCGCACCGGGACGTAGAGCCGGGCGCTATCGGCGCTGACCGTTGTCTTTCCCAGACCCTGGTAGCCGGTCTCCAGGGTTTTCTTGGCCGTATTAGTGGCGGTTTCGATCACATTGATGGTCCCGGTTTTACGTCCGGTCGCGTACACACGTTTCCCGTTCGGCGCGGCAGAGACATGGGTACACTGCTCGACGGTTTCTTTGACCTCGGCGATCTTCTTCTTGGTTTCGGTGTCCATCACCTGGACCGAGCATGAGGGTGGCCAGGTTCCTTCGAGAGCCCTGGCCTGCGCGAGGTATAGGATCGGCCGGGTGGTCTGCCCGCCGAACAGATAAGGGAGGCCCTGCCAGTCCCTGGCGATGAACCGCATGGCGGAGTCGGCCTTGTTTTTATTCGAATCCCAGCCGACCAGCTTGTCCCTGAGAAACAGATAACCCAGGCCGGTGTCAGGATTGTCGATGGCCGCGTCGATTCCACCGGCTATCTCCGCCGGTGCGTCGTGGATGGCGCTGGCGATTGAGACGGGTTTGGTCGCCGACATATCGTCGAGGTCGACCGTGGCGCACTGGCCGCCCCGGAAGAAGTACGCCGTGTGGTTCAGTGCGACGAAACAAGCGTCTACCCCGTTGGCGAAATCGGGAGCCTTTTTCGCCAGGCTGGAAAAGACATTACCGATCAGCCCGGATCCTTTGAGTTCGTTGGCATCCGGGTCGAACTTCGCCACCTGGTTACCGCAGAACAGATAGACCAGCCGTTTGTCCGGTTCGCTCGAAGCGCCGATCCCGGCGGAGCAGGCGGCGTCGATTCCCTTGCTCAGGAAGTGGCTCGGGAGATTTCCCCAGGGGATCCGGATATCGGTGGCGGCGGTGACGGCCTTGCGATCCGACCAGGTACAGGTCACCACCTGGGTGGTCCTGATCAGGAACGCGCGGGCCGGTTTATCGCCGCGGGCGGGCAGGCTAAACGCGGCCGTGAGGCCACGGGCCGGCACGGAACGGGTAGTACTCATTCAGCGTTCTCCTCGCCTCGTCTGGGCTGGTCGGGCAGAGAGCAGACCCGTGCCGAAGCCGAGCCAGTTCGTTCGGGGGCTAAATCCGCTCTTCCCGGAGTGGGTGATGTCCAGCAGCGCGCCGGCCGGGACAGCGAGGACGAGTGGTGCGGCACATTCCCCATCCTGCTTGTCCCGGGTGTTCACAGCGGCCGTGTAGGTCCAGGAGCCCTTGCTGAGGCGGACTCGCGCGGTCGCCGGGGTCATGTCGACATGGCTGCGGACGGACACCGTCAGCAGGCCGTCGGTGCCCGCGATGAACTTGTTGTTCTCCGCGATGACCGTGCTGTGCTCCGGGTCGAGAGTGAGCTTGCCCGAGCCCGCCGCGATCGACTGCCGGCTGGACAGCAGCCGGGCCGTGCCGAGCACGGTCAGCTTTCCGGTGATGAGATCGGGTTCGGCGACCGTGACGAAGGTGCTCAGCGTCCGGGTGACCGCGGGAGCACCGGATTCCCGGTAGTCCAGCCTGAGCTGGAAGGCCGTGTCCTGCCGGGGATACAGCGTCCACTGCCGGACCTTGTCGGCGATCGGCTCCTCAATTCCGCCGTAGGACAGCACATAGGAGGCTCCCGGCCGGTCGGTGGCCTCCCAGCTCAAGGTCAGCGCGTAGCCACGCTTGACCAGAATCCGGTCCGGCCGGAAGTCACCGAAGGCGAAGCTCTTGGGCAGCTTGGCCAGCACGGCGGTAGCCTCCCTTGAGGTGATGGGCTTGCCGGACTGTTCGGTGACGACGATTTTGGCGGTGCCGATCATCTTGTTCACTTTGATCCCGCCGATGGTCAGCGTGAACGCACCCTCGTCGCCCGGGGGAACCGTGGGTTTCTTCGGCTTGGCCAGATAGACACCACGCTCACCTTGTACCTTGGTCAGTCTCCAGTTGATGTCGCTGGAAACCAGTCGGCTGAACGTGTCTTCCTCGGTCAGATCGGTCGGCTTCGGCCCCACCGGCAGGGTGATGGTGATCTCTTTGCAGATGGCATTACGGTCATCGTCATTGCGGATGGTGACGGTGATATCGGCCAGCGTCTCCTGAGCGTCACTGATCTGCACCGGGTCCGGATCGGTGTATCCCACACAAGTCAACAGGCCGTCGCCGCGGAAGGGAATCGGAGTCTTGCCCGGCATGGACATCCCGGCCGCCTAGTCGATTGGGCCGAGCTTGCCGGCACCGAGCGGACACCAGGTCGCCTCGGTGTCCACCCCGTCGAACCCGCTGGCGTTGACGAAGACCGTTGCCTTTCCTGGCACCGGAACCAGCAGGTTGGCCTGGTCGGACGAGTTCAGGGACCTGGCCACCGAGACGGTTTTCTTTTCCCCGCCTGCCAGTTTCACCGACACTCTGAGTTCGGCGGTCTGCGAGCCCTTGGACCGCACCCAGGCCATCAGCATCCCGTCGGTCTCGGCCCGGTAGCTCTGCCCGCCGACATACCCGTCGACACGCTGGTTTCCCAGCAGGGAAACGACTCCGTTGGCCCTGAGATCACCGACCTCGAGGTCCGGTTTGTCGACGATGACGGTGGTGGTCAGGCCGTACCTGACCTCTTCCCCGGTACCCTTTTTCGTAATACCCAGCAGCATGAATGCGGTGGTCTGCGTCAGCTTCGGGGAGGTCCACTTGCCCTTCCCATCCTTGATGAAATCGTTCACGCGCTCCGCGACCTGGCTGTCCTTTCCGTAGTAGAGCCAGTAATCGGGGCCGGCGGTGCAGCTCCAGGTCAGTTCGACCGTCTCATTCTTGCCGATCAGGTTCTTATCCGCTTGGAAGCTCGTGATCATGACGCCGGCGGGCATCTTGGCGACCTGGAAAGCGCCGGTGGCCAGTGCCGCAGCGCCGGGCTCTGGCTTCTCGCGCACGCTGAGCATCGCCGCGCCGGTGTTGTGGTTGACCTCGACGTTGGCCAGCCGCAGCAGCACCGTGTCCGGGGGCTCCAGCCGGGCCGGGCTGGCGGCACTCGGCCGCAGTTCGAACACGCCGCGCTCGCGGACGACCTCCCAGCCCGGCGTGATCTCGGCGACCTCGATCCGGTCGGGGTGTGCGGTGAGCGCGTCGCTGCCGGCACCGACCGGGAGTTCGAAGACGATCTGGTCGCAGCTGACCGGATCGGCCCGTCGGCTAGCCAGCTCGATGACCAGTTCCGCGGTGGACACATTGTCCGCCGCGCTGACCTGGACCAGAGCGGGGGAGGTCCGCACGGAACAGGTGAACGTGGTCTCCGGCTCGGCAGAGGTGGTCATGAACTCGTCGCTTCCTTACCGTTGTTGTCACTGGCCGCATCGAATAGCAGATAACCGCTGCGGGCGTGCGGCACCGGCCCCGGCAGCGTCGCGGAGGGGTCGGCCGGGGTGATGTCCCAGGTTTGCCATTTGGTCGCTTCAGTGGGTTCGGACCAACGCCAGGTGCCGCGCCACGCGGTGGGTTGTGGCACGGCGATCGCGGTGGTCGGCGGAGTGCCGGGGACGGTCGACGGGATGGTGCGGGCCGCCGCGAGCAGCGGGTCCATCCGGAAGGCCGGGCGCAGCCGGTGCAGTGCGTCGGTGAGCAATCGCGGCGGCAGCCGCAGGGTGACCGCAGGCAGGATGTCGCTGACCGCGTACACCTCCGCCCTCGGATCGACCAGGAGACTCAGGTAGGCGGTGCCTGCCAGGTCCTCTTCGCCGACCGTCGAGGGCAAGGCCAGATCGGCGGCCGTGATCGGCTTGAGATACCGGTCCGGGTCCTCAACCGGGCGCAGCGGGTTGACCGCGAACATAGCCTGGTAGTCGATGTCCTCCGGGGCCGGTTTGTCGAGCAGGCCATCGGTGCGGCCGAAGTAGCCGATCAGGCCGTCGGTGGACAGTGCGTGCGCCCCAAGCCGGACATTCCAGCGCTGTGAGGGTAACGGCGGCGCCGGCTTCCTGACCTCGGCCCACGTGGGCTCGGCCGCCGGGATTCCGTCCTGCTCCAGCCGCACCCGGGCTCGCAGCAACGCCACCGGACGCCCGACCAGCAGGGCCAGGTTCCGTTCTTCGGCGCCGGGCGGTGGGTTGATCCGCTGCAGCGCGCCGTCCACGGACTTCCGGAACGCCTCGAAGCAGCGTGCTCCCCGGTTTCGCAGGCTGCTGAGAAACCGTTGCAGGTGGGGCAAAGCCCGCTGGAAGGCCGGGTTTTCCAGCGAATCGTATGGTGAATCGGGAAGACGGCTCCATTCGATGACCCGGTCCGTGCCGTGCAGTACCACGCGCAGTTCACCGAGGCCGCTGCCGTCAGGTGCGTAGACCAGCAGCGACTGGCTGAAGTGGTTGACCATCAGCCAGCCGGCGACTGGAGTCCCGGCCGCCGCGGGGGCATCACCGGACAGCGGGCTGGCGTCGGCGGTGCCCACGAATTCGAACCGCAGCCGGGCACCCCGGTCCAGCCGGGGCGGCAACTCCAGGTACCTGGCGTCACCCATCGACTTGTCCGGGGTCATCCGCTCCGCCCGCCACACCGCTTTACGCAGGTAGTTGGTGCTGTTGACCACCTCGGCCGCGCGGCCGAACCGATCGGCGACGGCCAGGCCGTAGAAGTAGAACTGACCGGCGCGGGCCGGCTGGAACCGTCGTGAGTCCGGGGTTTCGAGATCCGGTACCGAGGCGTAGGCCTGCCCGGCCAGTACCTGGCCGAGCTGATCGCCGGGGACGAGGTTGCCCGCGGGCAGGTGCCGGGTGAACCACTCGTTCACGCCGTCCATGGACAACGAAAGCAGATCCCAACCCGCCACCATGTCGCGCAACTTCGCCAGCTCGTCGATCGGTGCGTGAGGGTGTGCCTTGACGTACTGGTCGATCCTGGCCCGCAGGTTGAAAGTGGGCACATTGGCCAGATACGAACGGCCCTTGATGTCAAGGTCGGGCTCGGTCGGCTTGACACCCTGCCAGCTGTAGCGATCCCGGTCCGGATCGTACTTCCAGTGGTACTGCCCCGGCGAGTAGTACGGCGCTGGCTGGGCTTTGATGTGCCACACCAGGTAGGTGGGGGACCATGGCTGCTGCCAGCGGGTGAGGAAAGCCGGCACTTGCCCGGTGACCGTGACGCCAGCGGCCTTGGCGATCACGTCCTCCAGCAACCCGCCGGGGCGGACGGTGACTTGCTCCAGCACGGAGAACTCCCGCAGCACCGCGGTCAGGGTCGCGGGATCGGGCAACCCCTCCAGCTTCGGTGCCACCACGGGGCTTGCCGGAACGATGACCTCGGATCCCGTGACGACCTTCGAGATAAGCTGGGGGACCCGGCGGCAGGGCAGTCTATCCGGGAAGGACACCGGTTCCTCTCCTCTGACCCCGCAGAGCATGACCACCGGGTCGACGGGCCGCTGGAACGGTTGCCGCGCGGCCCGGGTGATTACCCGATGCCGCACCAGATCGCCGCGTTCGTACGCCTTGGCCTGGAAATTGTCGATGCTGGTGCGCAGCTCGGCCTCGGTGTCGCCCCACGGCACCTTAGGCCGCAGGCCGCCCGAGCCCCGCAGCCGGTCCAGCTGCTGGTTGACCGACTTGGCCAGCCCTTCACGCGCCGGGTCGAGCTGGACGTCGCACCAGGTGTCGAAGTCCGCCGGACGGCTCGACCCGCCGACCCCGCGCAGCCACCACAGATCGTGCAGCCTTTGCTGGTCCCGTAACAGCTCCCGGGTCGCCACGTCCACTCGCTGCTGAGCGGCGTTGAGCGTGTTGAGCCAGGCGTCCTCGGCCGCTTGTTCCTTCGGGGTCAGCGGGGGCCACGGCTTGTCCGGCGGCGCGGTCTTGTCGCTGACCTCCCAGGTATAGCCGCCGCCCGCCTGGCTGAACCAATTCCGGTGCGTGGCCATCCGCAGGGCCGCACTGCCACCGGCACTCTTCACGAGGTGCCCGCGCAGCTCGGCGACACTGTCGAGCAGGCCGTACATGAACGCCTCGAGCAGGCTGGTCAGCTCGGGCTTTCCGGTCTTGCCCAATACCATCGCTGTCACCGCGTCCGCGGAATTCGCCCCGACGGAGACGTCGATCGGGTCGTGGATCCCTGGAATCCTGGACTGCGGCCGGTCTCCGGTGCGTTTCCAGTGCAGTCCGAGTACCGAGCCGACGTAGAGTGCCCTGCGCTCCAGCCCCACCGGATCGTCGAGCTGCCACTCGAGTTCGGCCAGCGCGGCAGGCAGATCCGTGCCGGTGACCGCCAGGATGTCCTGTGCGGAATGCCAGCCGATCACCACATAGCTGACCATCGCCTCGGCGATGTCCACGGGCTTGCCCGTGCCTTCACGCTGTTTGAGCTGATCGTGCAGGGAGAAGACGTTCTGGTTGTACGGCTGGTACGCGGCGAATCCCGGTACCTGCGGGCCGATCGCGGTCAGGTGCGGTTTACGGCCCTGCAGCGGGGGTACGCCCTTGGTCGCTGTCAGTTCGTGGAGCTGCCCGACCAGCGTCGCCTCACCACTGTCCGGGTCGAGGTAGGGCGAAGTACCTTCGTACTCGTCGAGGTAGTCGCTTTCCACCAGCCAGCTCGACATCGACGGGGTCGCGCTGTCCCCGACCGGCCGGTGGTAGCGCACCACCAGCCAGCGGTTGGGCACCGTCGGGAACTCGACGCGCTCCGGCAGCCCTTTGCCCGCGTCGGCAGACCGCTGTACGCCGTGGCAGAGAGCTTCGGGCAGCTGCCAGTGCAGATACACGCCGCCGGTCTTGGGGAAGTTCTCCTTGGTGATGGAATGAAGCCCCTCGCCGGGCCGGGGCTCCGGGCTTTGCCTCTCCGTAAGCATGCTGTCGAAGCTCATGTCCCAGCGCAGAAAGGAATCGTTCGTGGCCGAGCCGAGATTGACCTGCATGGCTTCCACCCGCACCGGCACGATCACCGGTCCGCTGCTCGTCATCGGTTCTCCTGTCCGCGGCGGAAGGTCCACTGTTGTGAGCCGTTGACCAGCTGGAGGCCGAACGAGGCCGGGCTCAGCTCTCCGGTGAGCTGCCCGAGCCCGCGCAGCGCCTCGGCCATCGCGGGTACCAACGCCGTTTCCTTGGTGCCCGCGGCGAGGTTGAGCACCGCCGGTTTGGCCGGGCTCGTGGTGGTACGCAGGAACCGGGTGATCCCGGCCGGGTCACTCTCGGGTGGGAAGGACTGGCCCAGCGACTGTCCGATCAGGACACCCCGGGCCGCCTTGAGCGCTCGCAGGTCGATCCGCCCACCCTTACCGGACGGATCGAGTTCACTGTCGATGCCGACGCTCAGCTCCTGCGCCGGTTCGCGCAGCACCACCTTGTCCGGTACGCCGTCGAACAGGCAGAGCAGGATGTCGGGTGCTGGAGTTGTCCTGCGCCGCACCGCAACGGGATTGTCCCCTTGCCAGGCTTCAACGATCAGGGCCGGCCAGCCGCTGATCAGCGGTGACCGGACGAATATCCCGGCTCGCGGATGATCCCCGACGCGGTCGACGAGATCGCCGCGCAGGTGCTCGGTCAGCCTGGTGTCGAGGCTGGTGCTGATCCCGGTGCTGAGTACCCCGTCCACCGCGACGTCCACCCAGTCGGGATCGATGTACCAGAACCGGATCCGGCCGGCGGGTAGCATGCTCTCGTGCGGCACCAGGTGCTCGAACGGCACTGCGGCGAGCACCTGCCACGGGTCGATCGACGGCAGGACCGAGGCGGCAGCCCTATCTTCGGCGGTCTCGGCTTCGGTTTCGGCGGCCTCGCTGGCCTCGGATCCAGCGCTGTACTGTGCGCTGGCGGCGGGTGCTGGCTCGGCGGCGTCCAGCCCGAGCAGGGCGGCCCGCAGCGCGGTGCGCACCTCGGGAGCGTCCAGGTGTGTCACCAGGTCCGGCAACTGCGGCGGCGCGGCGGTAGTGGGCATCGGCACCGGCTCCTCTCCCCGCGGCAGGCTGCCGGGGGTGAACACCTCGGTGAGTGTCCGCACGAGGCCCGGGTGGCCCAGCTCGTCGAACTGGTCCCGGATGGCGTCCGGGCTCAGCATCGCGGCCAGCTCCGGGGTTGCCGGTGGCACCTCGGGCAGGTCCATCAGCAGCCGGGCTGCCCTCGACCTGGTCTGGCTCAGCTGCCGTACGCCCGCGGTCAGGTCCGCTTTCGCCAGCGCCAGCGTGCGGCCCAGTGTCCACGCCGCCGCATAGCTGACGTCGAACACGCCGTAGTCCTCCAGGTACACCAGCGCTTCCTCGGCTGAGGCGCGGTACTTTCCCGTTTTGGCAGGCAACCCGGACGGCGGATAGGGCACGAACGGCCCCCGGTACCAGGCGAAGCTGCTCTCCCCGGAGACGGTGCGCAGATTGACCGGCAGATAGCCCGCCGCGATCCGATCGCGGGCGGCCTGCTCGGCCGCGGTGCTCGAGCTGGTCAGTAGCGGCATCCGTAATGCCAGATGTTCATTGGTTTTTGTCGGTTCCGACGGCGGGTCCGCGATGGTCAGGGCACGGGCCAGGCTGGAGAAATCACCACCGGCCTTGGCCCGCGAGGTGAACGACCAGGACCACAGCGAGATCAGCCGCAGGTACTTCTTGCCCTGAGGCAGCGGTGCTCCGTCCGCATAGGAGGCCAACCCCTCCAGGGAAACCAGATGCGTCTGATAACGCACACCCTGCCCGGTTCGGTCCAGCGGGAACCGGTTGCTGATCACCAGGCCGAATCTTCCGGTGCCCTCGGCACCGCGCACGCGCACGTGACCGAGATAGGGAAGCTCCGCCTTGCGGGGCACCAGCTCGGCGAACAGCGTGCCGTCCACGTCGATGGTGTGGCAGCCGCTTTCCTTCAGTTCGTCGGGCACATCGGACAGCGAGATCGGCGGCAGGAGGACGTCGGGTTCGGTTCCCGACAGCAGTTCCTTCACGGTGCGAGTGCTGATCGGGCTGCTGCCACCGTGCAGCTCACCCTCGGCGAAGACCAGCAGGGCGAGCCACGGGACCCTCTTGTCCTCCGTGGCGCCCAGCTTCCGGTCCCAAGGCAGGATGGCTCGGTCCAGCGTGATGTGCGGGAGCAGCCGGCGGAAGTCGCCGGAGCTGTCCGGCGCGGGCCGCACCGCGTGCACGAAGCTGGGGTCCAGCGCGAAGCGCGGCGCGCGTACCACGAACTCCTGCTGCGTTGGCAGGGTGAACGTCTCCGCAACGCCGCTGCCGGTCACCGTCTGGGTGGCTCCGATCCGGTACTTCCCCGCGCTGGCGACCGGCAGATAGTTGTCGTGGAACAACACCGGTTCACTGGTCATCGCCGTTCACTTCCCGGTCAGCAGGGGTTCGGCCGCCATGGTGTTGCCCACCATGGCGGCGTACTTGGTCAGCGGCCCGTCGGCCAGTGGGGTGAGCTTGGCCAGCACCGTGTGCAACGCGGTGCGGGCGGTTGCCTTGCCGGCGATGTTCTCCTTGATCAGGGTGATTCGGCTGGGTGCGCCCGTCCGCCATACCGTGGGCTGGGGCAGTACCGGCCGCACCGACGGCGGCAGGGGCAGTGCGGCCGCCTCCGAGGAGTCGAGATCAAGCGCGGCCCGGCTGGAGGCGATGGGGTTCTTGGCCAGTTCCGGCTTCGGCACGGTCACCTGGAACCCGACTAGCCGGTCCGGCAGCACCGCCGCCTGTTTCTTGTCCAGCGCCGAGGTGCTCGCGTCCCCGGTGCCCCAGAGCGCTTGAGGGATGCTCTCGACGAGCTTGCCGATCTGCCAGCCGAGTGTGGGGTCGTGCAGGGGGATCTCGACCGGCGTTCCACCGTCCACTCGCCACACTTGCAGGCTGTATTTGCTGGTCAGACTGCGTTGCCCGGTCGGTCGCACGTCGACGGTCGTCCCACCCTGGAACGGATGCGTGCCGAGAAGCAGTTCGGACGCCGGCATGGCGGACCTGGTGGTGAAGGTGAAGCCATCCGAGGAAACCACCCACGGCGCGCCCTTGACCGGCTCGGCGGCCGGGTGCGGCTGAGCGAGCAGCCCGGCGATCGGCTGTGCCGCGACGACCTCGGCAGGCAGCAGCTGCTCGCGGAACTGGGACCAGGTCAGCGCAGGTTTGCTGTCCGAACCGGACCCGAACTTCACCTTGACCGTGATGCCGAGCGCCTTGATCCTGGCGATCCCTCCGGTCGGCGGTCCCCACAGATCGAGGGAGACGCTGACCTCGGCGCGCAGGGTGCCGAGCCAGACGTCCAGCGAAACCCCGGCGGTGATCCCGATGGACACGCGGAAATACAGCGGCGACCATTCGATCAACGCGTCCAGCCAGGCGGTGAACCACGCTTTCACCGGTCCACCGTGGAAATTGACCGCGAGCCGTCCGCCGACCATGAACGCCTTCGGGGTGAGCGCGCAATACGCTTCACCGCGCACGCTGACCTGATCGGACACCGACCAGCTGAAGCCGAGCCGTTCGACGTCTGGGTAGTGCATCGGCCGGGCGAAGCCGGGGTGATAGCCGCCGATGGTGAACACGAAGTCGCCGGGATGCTTGCTGCGACCGAACCACAGGTAGAAGGCGGCACCGCCGGTGAGTCGGCAATCGTCGCTGATCAGGAACGAGCCGGGCGACAGGCTGGCGTCGAGCTGGAGTAGGTCCTCCGACGACCGGTACAGCGCGCGCAGATCCAGTCCCACCCTGGCATAGGCCCGGCCGGTTCGCGGGAACTGCGCGGTCGCCCTGCCCAGCAGCATGATGCTGAAGTATTCGCCGACCTGGACCAGCGCGACCGCCTGGGCGGAGATGAACCGGAACGAGTCCACGGTGAGCCCCGCGGCGACCCACACCTGGCCGGGTACCTCGTGTACCCATTTCCCCAGTTCCTTCAACACGGTCAAGTCCGGTTTCTCACCGGCGCGGGCGCGACCGGGCATGAGCGGGAACTCGTCGAGCTGCTTGAGTTCGGGCAGGTCGACGCCGCTGTTGTAGCCGAAGCCCAGCGCGAGACCGGTGACCCGGAACGGCGGCGGGCCGATGCCCTGGCCCGGTTTCATGGCCAGCTCACCGAACAGGAACAGCGACGGCTGACCGCTCTTGGGCTGGGCGTAACCGCCCATCGCGGCGACGCTCAGTGCCGGGGTGCGCACGACGGCCGCGCCCCGCACCACCACCGAATAGCGCGAGGTCGGCGCCTGCCGCTCGTTCAGCAGCGCACCGGCGATGGTCAGCGGCGGGCGGTCGTAGCCCACGCTGAGCCCATCCAGCCTGCCCTCGATGTCCACGTCACGGCGCAACCGGAAGCCCAGGCCGAGGCCGTCGACCGCGAGCTCCACTCCGGACGCGCTCAGCGCTGCCCCGACCAGCAGCCAGAGCCGTCCATCCGAATAGGACACACCGACCCGATCGACGCGAACCGGTCCCAGGGTGCGTTTGACATCCAGCCAGACAATGGGTGCCGCCTGATTCGGTGCCTCTGGGCCGGTGGTGGCGATCTCGGTGGTGGCTGGCTTGCTCAGCGGCACCAGCAGCGGTTTCGCCGCGTTCTTGCCGATACCGATCCGTGCGCCGACCAGTACGCCACCGGGCAGCCCCTGTTCCGGCAGGGTCGGCAGGTCCTTGCCGACTTCGCCAATCAGTGCGTCGATCCGCTGTGCCTGCCCGGCGTCGAGCCGGGGGCCGAGCACTACCTGCAGGCTGTCCAAGCGAACGTCGAGGTCCGGCGGGATCTTCGGGCCGACCACGGGCAGCGAGGACAGGTTCGCCTTGACCTTCACGCGCAGCAGCAGCACTCGCAGTGGCTTCGCTCCGCTGTTCGTGGGTTTCGGATCGAACGCCATATTGGGGTGATAGTCGGCCTTGTGCGGTTTTTCCGTCGCCGGCGGGCTGATCGGCTGCGGGCTTTTCCCGTTCACCGGTCTCGATCGTCTCTGGCTCGGTCCTCGATCATGCGCAGGCTCCCCGGCTTTCTATGCGGTGGTGGTGGCGAGTACCAGGTCGGCTACCTCGGATTGCAGTGACAGCACCCAGGTCTTCTGTGCGGTGTTACAGCCGAGCCCGACGTGGCTCACCGCGGGCATAATGTCTGCCACGCCCTCAGGCAGTTCGGTGAGATCGATGTCCAGCGCGGCGGCCAGATCGGCCAGCCCGACGGCGGGGCGGCCGGACCAGGTGGCGGTGAGGTGCACACCAGGCGGCGGGCTGGTGGCGGCGCGGCCGGTGAACGTCAGGTACCGGAACTGGCCTGTCCCGGCCACCGGCAACCGGAGGTCGAGCCTGCCGGTGAACTCCCAGCCGCCGCCCGATCGATACCAGCCCTCCAGCGACAGGGTCTGTCCGGCGATCTCCACCACCCCGCTCAGGCTGATGGCGAGTTGTGCGCCCTGCTTTCCGGTGCTGGATACGGTCAGCACCAGGTCGCCAAGTGACACGTCGTCGGTGATCTTCCAGCTGAGGGCGCTGCCGAGACCGATACTGACCCAGTAGGACCGGTCTTTGAGGTTGGCCGTGAAGTCCACCCCCGTTGGCGCGAACTTGCCCGGCTGGACGTCCTTCGGCAGTGCCTTGGTCACCGAATCCGGCAGTACCAGCTTTGGTGGGGTATCGAGGTAAACATAACCCTGGAGGTCGAGTTCCGGAACGGTGATACCGGCCCCGAGGCTGACGCCGAAAATGGTCGCCTCGACGGTGAGTGCGAAAGCCACCTGCAGGGGTTTGGTGAAACTGACGTCGACCTCGACCGTGATCCGGTGGAGGGTCAGTTCGGCCGTCGCGGTGCCCGGTGCCGGGCTCTCGACGAGTTCGACGACGCCGTGTAGGTCGCGCAGTGCGTTCGTGCTGGTGTCGAAGGTCCCCGAGATCTCGAGCAAACCAATCTTCGCGCTCCCGCCGGGGATCTCCGGTGGCAGGGTCAGCTGGCTTTTGTCCACCCCGGAGAACAAGGGGATGCCGTGGAGCTCACTCAGGGTGGCCAGGGTGAGCTGGTCGAACGAGCCGAACATGGTGTAGGTGTTGTCGATCGCCGGAACCACGAAGAGTGCGTGTTTCCGGGAGCCGGCGGTGAATTCGATGGCGCCGTACAGTGAGGCCCAGTCGTTTCCGGTGGGCCCGACTCGAAGGACTGCCTGTGGCGTGTCGAAGCCGGCTTTCAGAAAGCCGCCCAGCGGCAGGGTGAGCGAACTGTGGCTGATGGTCGTGGTGCCCTCGTCGAGCTGCACCCTGATCACCGCGCCGGTGACCAGGGTGCCGGTGCGGTCGGTGAGGAAGGTCACCGTGACCGGTCGCAGAGTCTTCATGACACTGCTGATCTTGGTTTTTCCGGTCAGTACCAGTTTGTTCTTGTCGAACTCGAGCCCGTCAGAGATGAGCACCTCGGCAGCGCCGACGACCTTGCCGAAGAACTCGTCGTACCGCTTACCGGTGCCGAAGATACTCTTGTCGATGGTGAAACTGGGAGGTTTGGCCCCCAGCTTTTCTTCGAGCTGCCGTACGGTCAGGGGCACGTCACACCTCACTTGACACGATCAGCTCAGACCTGAGTTTCTTTGTTTCCCGTTTAATTGTATCTTCCGTCACGGGAGGTTTTCTTATGTTCTCTGGCAGACGTTCCCGCTCCTCAGGTTTAATGGGTTCTATGGTTACAGTGATCGACTTTTTGCCATAGTCTTTCTTGTATCTGCCGCGAAACGTACACTTCTCGTTCTCTGGTGGCATTTCTCCTGACTTGTCGACTTCGTAGATGTCCAGAATTCCCTCGGTTCCTTCTCCCAGCTTTGCATCGACGGTGCCGGCGGACGTCTCCAGAGTGAGACGATCTCGTCCGTCCATCGCGATGACGGCAGCGGCATGATATGGGGATTCTCCCCCTTTAGGCAGGGCAAGCCGAACTATGAGGAAGGCCTGACCGGGCCTCGGTGCTTCCGTGTAGTCGGTTTTCCCGGGTTTCTTCTTGCGAGCATCCCGGTACTCTTCGGCGAACTTCTTGTTTTCCTTGTTGGAGGCGCCGATATAGCGAAGCGTTTCGTAGGTGCCCCATGTAATCTTGCTGGCTATATGGCCTTTGTGCTTAATCGGGGAGCTTTTGTCGTCTATGTGCGGAAGTAGCGGCTTTTTGTACATGACTTCCTCTGCCGAGTTGAGGCAATCGGCAAGAAATAGCTGTTGCCTTTGGCAGCTCCGGTAGTCCCCCTTCAATTCCTTGGGGAAATCTCCGGGGCGTTGCACTTTTACTGTGGTGAAGTAGCGAGGATTCCTCGAGCCTTTGCGTACCCAGAGAATGCCGGTTACCTCCTCGCCCGAATCCTTGAGAAAAACATATTTCGCGGAGTCGGAAATACACCATATTTTACCTCCGGTCCCCTTTACCTCTCGGTAGCACTGCACGATCGACGGAGCACCCGAGGTGCACCCGTGTGCGTGCCAACTCGAGCGTTCGCCCCTCAGTGGCAACGAGTTACCGTCGGCGAACGCGGTGGCATTGATCTCGGCCTGGCGCTCCAAGTCGGCTGGCCTGCCGGTTGCGGCGCTGCCGTTTCGCTGCTGGAGGACGTGGGTCAGCTCGTGCACCAGCAGCCGTTTTCCGGCTACAGACGAGGGGATGTAGCCGCCATCGCGAAAGACGATGTCCTGGCCGACGGTGTAAGCCACGGCGTTGAGCGCGACTGCCGAGTCGTGAGCCGCGGCGCCGGTGTGGATCCGCACCTCGGCGAGGTCCGTGCCGAGACGCCGCTCCAGTTCCGCTCGGATGTCCCAGTCCAGCGGTACGCCAGTCGACCGGCGGACAACCTCGTCGGCCAGCCGAAGTTGCCAGGCGTCCTGATGCATGCGTCAGTGACCCTTCTGTCGTTTTCGAGAACTCCACACGCGTCGAATCGGATGTTCGTCAAGGACGAACTACCGAAAATAGTCTGGAGCGGCAGGTCATAATCGTCAATCCGCCGACAGGTTGTCTTCCTTGCCCCCCACTGAGGCGTTCCGAGTACGGGTTCGTGACGCTGTGTGATCTTGGGAAGCGTGGCGTGGCAGGCCGCATGAGAGCGCGGGACCTCTGCTGCGAAGTGGTCCTCCTGCAGATCAACTTCACAGGGATCCCCGCGCCGCTATGAGCGTCACATACACAGCAGTTCTGGGCGGGTCCAAGGACAGTGAGTGCTATTCACGCTAGTTACGAACCGAAGTCGGTAGAATTCGAGCGACGTTGTGATGCGAATGATGATGGAGAGTTCGGAAAGACGTCCTCGATATCCGGTGGAAGCTCTGGCGGCGCGGGCCGAGACCACGGCGTCGACCGGCTCGGGGAGATGGTCGAGGAATACGCGGCCCGGCACGGCCAGTCGTTGAAAGTGGTCAAGGTCTATGCCGAGGTCGATCCGGCTTGGGTGCAAGCCAAGCTCGACCAAGGACGAGTGCACGCGCTCCATCCTCGGCTGCCCTACGATGCCGACACGCCCGCGCGCAGCTTGCGCATCGTCGCGATGATGGGTGTCGAGGCCTTTCAGCACGCTCTCGACCTTGGTGCCGACGTGGTCCTCGCCGGGCGTGCCAGCGACGCGGCCATCTTCGCCTCGATCCCGATTTCTCGCGGCTTTCCGGAAGCTTCCTCCTGGCATGCCGGCAAGACCGCGGACTGCGGCGCGGTCGCCGCGACGCCACCCAAGCTTGACTGTGTTCACGTGCGCGTCGATGAGTCGGGTTTCGAGATCGAGCCGATGGCCGAGCGGCTTCGTTGCACACCGGAGAGCGTGGCATCGCAGCAGCTTTACGAAAGCGCCGATCCGTTCCATCTTGCGCAGCCGTCCGGAATGCTTGACACGACGGACGCACAGTACGTAGCGGTTTCCGACCGTGCGGTCCGAGGGTCGGGTGCCAGCTGGACTCCCAGCGAGCAGCACACGGTCAAAATCGAGGGCGTCGAATTTATCGGTCACCGCAAGGGTTTCGTGCAATCTATTCGAGACCCTGCGATCGTCGAGCATTTCGACGAGTGGTTCGAAGACGCGATGGCGGTCGCGTTCGACCGCATCCGCCAGGAGCAGGGGGAGTCAGTACTCGACCAGTGCCATGTCCGGGTCCACCCGTACGGCGTGTCGGGAACGATGGGAGGCTGGGAGTTCGCTCCGCCGACGGCGGGGACCGAGGTCGCCCTGCTGGCCGAGGTGACGGCACCGGATGCCGAGCTGGCCGGCACCGTCGCGAATATCCTTTGGTACAACCTGCTGCACCATCCGACCAAGTACGCGATGGGCTACGTGACGCTGGGCGTCCCCTATCAGCGGCCGATCATGGACCACGGCCCGGTGTACGCCTTCAATACCAACCACATCGTCGAAGTCGACGATCCCCTGGAGCCGTTCAGGTTCATCGTCGAGGAGGTGAGCGGGCGATGATCTTGCGCGACCTTGCCACGTTCGTCCGAAGCAAGACAGCCGGTCCCTTCATGGTCACGTTCGATATCGTGTTCTCCGAGCGGGAAGAGCTCGACCGTGCCTGGAATTCCGGTGCCTTCGTCGCGGAGCGGATCGCTCCCTTGTTTCCCGGCACGGAGCTGGACGACGTGATGATCTTTTACGTGCCCGCCGCCTCGGCGATCAAGGTCAGCCTTCCGCGCCGGGTCCATTCCGGAGCGGTCGGCGACACGGATGTTCTTGCCGGGCAGCAGTTCGCTCCTCTGCTCGGCCTCGAGATCGGCAAGGGGGCATGATCGCGATGGAAACTGCTTCCCTGGGTCAGCGACCCGAGCTGACCGTCGCGTTCGACATCGGCGGAACTTTCACCGACGTCATCTTTGTCGCGCCTGATGGCCGCGTCTTCACGCGCAAGCTGCTGTCCCACCTCGGGACCATCGGGTCGCGCATCTCAGAACTCGCGGCCGAGATCGACGGCGAAGCTCGCCGATCTTTCCGGCACGCCACGACGACGTGTTCGAACGCGCTGCTCGAGAACAAGGTCGCCAGTACCGGAATGCTGACAACGAAGGGATTTCGCGACGTATTGGAGATGCGGAGCCAGCGGCGCCCGAGCATCCACGACGTCGGATGGGAGCGACCGGCCCCGCTGATTCCCCGTCGTCTGGTACACGAACTCGCCGAACGCGTTCTCGCGGACGGCACCGTCGAGAGCCCGGTCGACGACGACGAGATCAGGGGCTTGCTGAAGGGCCCGCTCGCAGAGGTCGAAGCGATCGCCGTCTGCCTCATCAATTCGCCCGCGAACCCGGAGCATGAGCGGCGCGTCGCCGCGCTCATCGAACGCGAACGCCCTGACCTGCGGTTCAGCGTCTCCGGGATCGAGTTTCCTGAGGTCGGCGAGTACGAGCGGATGAGCACGACGGCGGTCAACGCGTCGTTGATGCCGGTGGTCGACCGGTATCTCACCCGCCTCGAGGGGCAGATCGGCGCCAGCGGGTCGGGACTGAGGATCATGCAGTCGCAAGGCGGGCTGATGGACTCTCAGGTGGCTCGCACGCAACCGGTCCAGATGATCGAGTCCGGACCCGCGGCGGGAGTGCTCGCCGCTGCTCGGATCGCGGCGAACAGCGACCTGGGCCGAGTGCTCGCGTTCGACATGGGCGGCACGACGGCGAAGGCATCGGCCATTCTCGACGCCCGCCCGATGGAGCGCCCTCAGGTCGAGGTCGGAGCCGGCGCGAGCCTGGGCAGCCGGTTCTTCGGCGGCGCTGGTCATGTCGTGCGGACGCCTTCCGTAGACCTGGTCGAGGTCGGCGCGGGCGGCGGAAGCATCGCCTGGATCGACTCTGCCGGAGCGCTGCGTGTCGGTCCCGAGGGCGCCGGGGCGGAGCCCGGACCGGCCTGCTACGGGAACGGCGGCACGCAGCCGACGGTGACCGACGCGAACGTCGTACTCGGCTATTTGAGCGCTAGCGCGATCGCCGACGGCAGCGTTCCCATGAACCGCGAGCTCGCGGAGCGGGCGATCGAGTCTGTCGCGACCCCCCTGGGCCTGTCGGTGACGGAGGCGGCGCATGGCATCGTGCAGATCGCCAACACGACGATGATCCGCGCGCTCCGGGCGGTGTCGGTGGAGAAAGGCCAGGACCCGCGCGGCTTCACGATGGTCGCGTACGGGGGAGCCGGACCGGTCCACGCGGTCCAATTGGCCGAGGAACTCGGTGTGCGTACGGTCTACATCCCGCCGTTCCCGGGGATCTTCAGCGCTGTCGGACTGCTGCTCGCCGAGTATCGGCACGATGCCGTGATGAGTCTCGCGGCACCGGTCGACACCCTTGAGCCCGAGACGTTCGCGGAGAGGTTCGTCAAGCTGCAGAAGCGACTCAGCGAAATCCTCGAGGCTGAGGGAGTCGATCCGGCGGACGCGGAATTCGACCGGCACGTCGATCTGAAATACCGCGACAGCGAGGAGCGCCTCGCCGTCGCCTGCCCTCCGCCCGACGACCGGCTCGGCACGATGCTGACGGAGACCTTCTCAGACGCGTATCTCGCCAAGTTCCACTACGTCCCCGATGCCCCGCTGGACGTCGTCGGCCTGCGAATGCGTGCGACTGCGGCTGTCGGCCGCGGCGGGTCGGAAATTCTGAGCAGCAGTACGAGAGCACGTCCGACCGCAAGAGGCGCCGGACTCGTGCGCGCGCGTACTTCAGACCGGAGCAAGGCTTCGTCGAGGTCGACGTTCTGACCAGGAACGACCTCACCACTGCCGCCAGAAGCGGGCCGCTCCTCCTCAACGAGCCGGACACGACCGTCGTCGTGCTGCCCTCCTGGAGCGCACGCACGGACAAGCACGGAAACATCGTCCTTGAACGGGAAAACTCATGAGCACGACGAGCCAGGCTCGAACGCCTGCGAAATTCGACCCGGTTCTCAACGAGATCGTCGCCAACGAACTCGGAGCCTTGAGCGAAGAGATGGCGATCGTGATCTCGAAGGCGGGACGATCGCCCATGCTGAAGGCAGGTGAATTCGCCACCGCGCTCTGCGACAAAAGCGGCCGCATCATGGCCGAAGGCTTCGCCGCCCCGTTGCAGCTCTCCGGCTTCGAGACGCTCTGCGCAGAAGTCACGGCACGGTACAGCGTAGATCTCGACCCTGGGGACGTGTTCGTCTCGAACGACCCGTACGGGGGCATGACGCACCTTCCCGACGTCGGGGTCGTCATGCCAGTATTTTCCGTTGGTGCCCATGTCGGGTACGCCGTGTGCTACTCCCATCACTCCGATACCGGCGGCCGTGTCCCAGGAGGCATGAGCGAGCAATCGCGGTCGCTGTACGAAGAAGGTCTTCGCCTTCCTGTCGTCAAGGTGCACACCGCCGGGCGACGGAACGTCGCGCTCATCGAGACGATCCGGGCCAATGTGCGCGCTTCCTCGGAATGGGTGAGCGACCTCGACGCCAAGATCGCCGGAGTGCAACGTGGTGCGCGCGGGCTGGCGGGCCTCGCCGAGAAGTATGGCGTCCCGCAGTTCGAAGCGCTCTGCGACGGGTTGATCGAGCACGCTGAGCGAGCGATGCGCAATGCGGTCGCCGAACTCGCTGACGGCGAGTACTTCGCCGACGCCGAAATGCCTTACGGCGGCGACATCGAGGGCAAAGACGGCGGAACAGTGCGGATCGCCCTGACATTGAGAGTCGCTGGCGATTCACTGGAGTTCGACCTGACCGGCTCCTCGCCTCAGGTGGACGCCGGCATCAATACGCCCTCGGCGATGGTCCGGGCGGCGATGTGCGGCGGTCTCAAGGCACTGGTGGCACAAGGCGTCCCGGCGAACTCGGGCTTCTTCCGGCCGATCAAGGTCACTGTCCCGGAGGCGTCGGTCGTCAACCCGACCTTTCCCGCTCCGGTCAGCGCGCGTGCACCGATCTTCTTCAAGATCCTCGATCTCGTCATTCGCACTGTCGGGTCGGCGAAGAAGGGAACGATCGCGGTACCCGGGGTCGGCGGGGATGCGGTGCACCTGAGCGGGAAGGCGCAGGACGGCACCGAGTTCGCGCTCCTCGACCTCATGTTCGGCGGCTGGGGAGCCCGCTCCAACAGCGACGGTATCGATGGTGTCGCTCCGGTCTACATGGGCTCGTACGGCACCGCCTCCATCGAACTGCTGGAGAACCAGTTCCCTCTCGTCATCGAGGAATTCCGCATCGTCGAGGACAGCGAAGGAGCTGGCAAGTATCGCGGCGCGATGCAGATCTCCAGGGCGACGCGGTTGCTCGCCGATGCAGAGGTGATGGTGCGTTCGGTGAACCTAGACGGATCGCCCGGCATGAAGGGAGGCCTCCCTGGGCCGCCTCCGAGCACGAAACTCATCAGGGCCGACGGAACCGAGGTGAGCCTCGGCCAGCGTTCGCATGTGCACCTGACCGGGCGGCCTGGCGACCGGATCCTTCACCGTACGGCTGGCGCGGGCGGATACGGTTCGCCATGGGAACGTGACCCCGAGATGGTCCGGGCCGATGCGGTCGAGGGCAAGGTCAGCGTCCAGCACGCCTTGGAGACCTACGCTGTGGTCTTGCGCGGGGACGACCTCGATGTCGACGAAGTCCGGACAGCCAGTTTGCGTGCCGAGAAGACGGCCGCCCGCGGTTAGGTGCGGCATCTGAGGTTTCGGCGGCCCGGACACGGTCGGACGAACCAGGGTGGCCAGCTTTGCCACGCGGCGACCCTCCCAGAAGCACCCCACACCTTGATGCAATTCAAAGGAGAATTGACATGGAAGGTTCTTTCTTGTCGGAGCGGAGTGCCGTGTCGGGCGCGCCGGCACCGAAGATGTCGAAAACACTGCTCTCCACCACCATGGTGGGAAGTGTTATCGAATGGTACGACTGGGCGGTCTTTTCCAGTGCCGCGGCACTTATCCTGAATCAGCTGTTTTTTCCGAAGTTGTCCCCGACGGTCGGAGTCTTGGCCTCGCTGGCCACCTTCGCGGTCGGCCTTGTCGCCCGCCCCGTCGGCGGTTTGATCCTGGGACACCTCGGGGACAAATACGGCCGCCGCCCGGTCCTGGTCGCGACATTTCTCATGATGGGTGTCGCGACCACGCTGATCGGCTGCCTGCCCACCTACGAAACGATCGGCATCGCCGCGCCGATCCTGCTGGTCGTGCTGCGCCTGGCGCAAGGATTCGGTGCCGGCGCCGAGTATGCGGGCGCCACCTCGATGGTGGTGGAGGGCGCCCCGCCATCGCGCCGGGGTTATTACGCTTCGCTGCCGATGATGGGAATCGTCGGCGGCATCGGCCTCGCCGCGGCGGTAACCGCGGGGATGGCGTATCTGCCCAAGGACCAACTTGTTTCCTGGGGATGGCGAGTCCCGTTCCTGCTGAGCATCGTCATGGTCATCGTCGGCACCGTGGTGCGTATGAAGGTGCCGGAGACGACGGTCTTCGAAAAGGTCAAGGCGTCCAACCAGGTCGCGCGCCTGCCGCTGGGCGAAGTGCTCCGCCGTCAGCCTGGAAGGGCGCTCACGGCGATGGCGGCGAACGCGCCGCTCACCTTCAACATCTATGTCATCCAGGTGTTCGGATTGAGCTACGTCACCGGTCGCGGCGTTGCCAAGAACGTGCCTCTCGTGGGGTTGCTGCTGGGTTGCGTGCTTGGCGTGATCCTCTGCCCTGTCGCCGGCAAACTCGCCGATCGGTACGGCCGCAGGGGATCGTACGCCGCATTCTGCTTGTTCAACGGCATTTTCGCGGGACCGTTTTTCCTTTTGCTGAGCACCGGCGGCACGGTCTCGATCTGGGTTGCGATGGCGCTCGGGTTCGGCTTGGGCTGCATCACCATCAACGCGATATCCGCTTCTTTCATTCCCGAACTCTTCGATGCGCGATACCGCTTTACCGCGGTCGTCTTCACTCGCGAAGTAAGCCTGGAGGGTTATTCAGGCAGCCGCATAGAAGTGCAGAGCGATTACCGTTGATATGGTTTCCGCGAAGGTCTCAATGGGCCGTCGGTAGTCGGCGTGCAGGATCCTCCAGGTTTTGACGTTGGCGATGGTCTGTTCGATGACGTAGCGAATCTTGTTGATCTGGGTGTTGAATTCCTTCTCCCAGTCCAAGAGCTTGCGGTGCTTCGGCTTCTTGATCGGGGTGAGCATATAATTTCCCACGTATCCTTTGTCGCCCATCCAGTTGTCCGGATTCAGAGTCAGAAGCGCCCCGGATTCCTTCAGGCAGTACGTGTCGTGCCGGCGTCCTTCGATGGGATCGGAGATCCACGCGAGTCGTCCGTCAAGGGTGCAAGCGATCTGTACGTTCATGCCGGTCGTCTTGTGCTTGCCGGAGTACAGCTCCGGGCGATCGGCCCATGACCAGCACGGCAGCAGGGTTCCGTCCACGATGTACTGCGTCTGGTCGTCCAATTCGTCCGCCGTCGGCACGAACTTCCTGAGAACACGTTCTATCAGCGGCGTCATTCCGGTGATCGCACGACTGATTGTCGGTTGAGATACCTCGTACGCTTCCGCCAGTTCGGCCTGAACCCGATTGCATCGCATGTATGTCAGCGCGATCACCGCCGAGTTGAACAGGCCCAGAATCGGTGGCCACCTACGCTGCTCAGCTGTGGTATCCATGTCGACCAACCCGCACAGGTCGGTGATCTGCTCGATGGTAAGTCCAGTGGTATGATACATGTTAGGCGGTCCGTTTTTGTGAGTACTGAGTGTGGAAACCCAATTCCCTCAATAAACGGTCCGCCGTTGATGTTGACACGCCGGAAACGGCAATCTCAGGTGCCGTGAATAAGCCTCCATCTCACGGCGCAAGGTGGCGCCGATCTGGGCTTCTCGCCGAATGTCGGTCAGCGGCTGGTGGAAACCCTTCGGGATGACGGCGAGTCGGCGCGTCGCGTTCAGCACGTGCCCGGAACGTTCCTGGACCAACAGCACGTAGTCCGCTTCGCCTCGATAGGGGTCGGCTGGCCGGGCGATGGCCGTTAGCGCCAGGGCTCCACCTGCGCAGAGTCGGCCGCCGACGTTCAGGACCGAGCCGAGGTCGGGCAGGTAGCGATCGCGTAGGGGCAGGGACGTCGTATCGCCGACGGCGAGCGCGTCGAGTAGTTCCCCTTCGAGCAGGTCCATCGTCAAGGCGTAGTGGACGAAGTGGTCTACGCCGAACGAGCCGCCGAGGTGGCGTTCATGGATGTCCGTGCTCAGCAGTCGGTAGAGCGGGGCGTTCATGAGCCGCGTGTTCATGGCCACCGTCTCGGCCAGCCGCTGAACCGCGGCATTCGTCGCGTGCTCGTCGAGGACCAGCGGCGGTCCCGGCCGGGCGCTCGCGACGGTGAGCCCGTCGTGCGGCGGGCGTAGTTCACAAGCGAGGTCGAGCCAATCGGCGCAGGTCACGATGCTGGTGTTCACGGCGTGGTCACCACAGCTACCGGCATACAGGCCATGATCGCCGTGGGTCCGGCCGTAGTACCCGGCGAGCGCATCAGCCACGGCGCGTTGACCGACCCACGCACGGCGTGTGGCCCGGTCGTACGACTCCTGTGCGTCGACGCGTGCGGCTTGCTCGGCGACAGCGCGGCGCGCAGCGCCGGGCCTGCGGTAGGCGTGCTGGTCGAGCCATTCGAGAGCCGCGCCGATGTGGGGGTCCGCGGCAAGCCGTCGGTCGGCTTCCGTCGTGTCTGGCCTCGTGTGGGCGGCAGGGGCCTCGCCGGTCAGCTCCGCGAAGCGGATGCGCTCGGCCTCCGACGCCCGTTCATGAGCGGCGTCGAGAACCTGTTGCATCTCCGACTGCGGCCGGAGGTCCGGTTTCTTGTGCCACGACGCGACCGTGCGCGCGCTGATTCCGAGGTGTTCGGCGAACCGCTCTTGACTTAAGCGCAATGCCGACTGCAACGCGGCCGCTGATCGCCCGGTCCACCCACCTACCCGGCTCATCACGGCTCCGAAACGCTCTTGTGCAGTGGATATGCAGTGGATGTGCGGTGCTTCAGCAGTGGATGTGCATGGGACCGGACGCCGTTTCGGCCTTGAATTCTAGGTATGGAAATCACCTGGTTCACCAGCCCGAATCACCCGCCGCTAACGCTTCGGCTTCACGTGCTCGACCACGGTCGCAAGGCTCGTTTGGACGTCCTCCAGCCGGTCGGTGATCTCGGCCAGGCGCTGTTCGAGTGCGTCCAGCCGGGACCACAGTTCATGGCCGTCGTCGGCGGGCTCGTCCGGGTGCGGCGGCGTGCGATTCTGCAGCACGGCCAACAGATGCTGCGGATGCCAGCCCAGCGTCGTCGACAGGGCTTCGAGCGTCCGCGCGCTCCGACGGCGCTCCACGGTGTGGTGCTGGAGCTCGCGCACGATCGCTTGCGACACGTGCGACCGCTCGGCCAGCTCGCGTTGTCGCCAGCCGAGTTCGTTCACGCGCATGTTGATCGCCTTGGCGACTGCCGCCCAGTCCTCCGTCACGTATTCCTCCGCGCTCCGCCTCAGCGCCGAGATTAGCGGCTCGTCGAGCTTTCTCCGCGCCGCATAGCGCATTGCCTGCGGCGCGTCGGACAAACATGTCCGACTAAGAGCTGAAATCAACAACATAGTCTTGAAATCATCAGATTGGTTCTCTCATGAACGCCAAAACGAACTTTCACACCATTCCCGAGTCCGCCTGGATTCTCGGCGTCTCCCGCAACACCGTCAGCCGGGCGATCCGGACCGGCATGCTCCGCGCCACCTTGTGCCGCTCCGGGCTGCGCGTGTCGTCCACCGAGCTGGCCAGGGCCCTTCAGGACGGAGGTGCGGCATGGAAGCCGACGACCTCTGGCTGATCGGCATCGCATGGCGACTCGATCGCCTGCGGTGGGTGCCCACCGATGTCCTGCGCGACGTCGTGACCAGCGATGGAGCCTGCATGACGCCGTCGTCGGAGGCCGGTCCGCCGGACGCTCGCGATGACCGCGAGTTCGCCAAGCTGTTGTGCGGCGGCTGCCCGGTCCAGGACGAGTGCCTTGAACTGGAGCTTCGGACGGCTGGCGTCGACACGGTCGGCGTCTGGGGCGCGATGACCGACGACGACCGGCGCGCGCTGCACCCGCACTGGCTGCGTCGCGGCGAGCGTTTCGAGCGGGGTGCCCGATGAACGGACTCACCGTGACGCCCACGCAGATCCTCGCCGGTGTCGGCGTGCTGATCGTCCTGTTCTGGGTCTGGCGGGCCGGTGCTCGCCGGGCGAAGGCCGCAGCGGAAGCTGCCCGGTCTGGAGGGCGACTCGTCTCGCTGGCCGGGCGCGTGCTGTTCAATGCCGGGTTGATCGTCGCCGTCCAGTGGGTGGTGATCGCTCACCCGGGTAGCCCGTGGCTGCTGTTCGCCGTGCTCGGGCTGCCCGCGCTGTTCGCGTCCTACGCGTTGACCCGCGCCATGACCGTGACCACGGTCGACACCTCGAAGCGGGGTGGTCGGCGATGAACCGGGCGCAACGGCTCGCACAGGACGCGGCCGAGGCCGCGGAGGTGCGCGCTTACCAGACCGATCCGGACGTCGTCGCGCTGCGGATCGAGCGCGTGCGGCGGCAGGTCGACTGGATGTGCTGGTCCGGGATCGTGCTCGGGCTGGCCTTCACGATGACCAACGTCCAGGGCTTCGCGTCGGCCGGCACGCGGCCGGGGTCGCTGCCGTGGCTGGCCGCGTGGGTGCTGGACCCGACCGTCTCGCTTGTCCTGCTGGCGATCCTGCGAGCTGAGCAGGTCACCGCGCGGTACCAGGTCAAGACGGGCGCGTGGGTGCGGCGAGCGAAGTGGTTCACGCTCGCGGCTACGTACGTCATGAACACCTGGACGTCGTTCGCGGCCGGGGAAGCCGCCTCGATCGTGCTGCATTCGGTGCCGCCGCTCGTCGTGTTCGTCGCCGTCGAGGCGATCACCGACCTGCGGGACAAGCTGACCGACGCCGTGTTGGTAGCTGCTGAACGGCGTCCTGTTCAGCAGGAGACCGGCGGGCGGCGAGTGCTGTTCGCCGACTACCTAGCCATCGCTCGGGAGATCTGGACACCGGACGTCGAGATCACGCCGGCGTGGGTGCGGCGGGCAACCGGGTGCTCACGCGGTCTGTCACCCCGCCTGGCGCGGGCGCTGCGCGCGGAGGTGACCCATGACTGACTCACTGCCGGTCAAGGCCGATCCCGTGCTCGACGGCGAACTGGTCGACGACACGTTGCCGCAGCCGCGCCCGCGCGTACGGAAGAGGAACCGCTTCGTGTTGTGGTGGCTGCACTCGCCGCGCGTGCCGTTGTGGCTCAAGAGCAAGCCTCAAGCCAGGCAGGCACTCAAGGATGCCGTGACGTGGCTCGTGCTGTCGCCGTTGCGGTTCCTCGGTGCCGTGGTGCGAGGTGTCGTGGTTGGCGCGCGGTGGTGGCGCGGGTGGGTGACCGTCCGGGACTACCGGACGGCCGCCGAGGAGTCGGAGAAGCTCGCCGACAAGTTCACTGAGATCCGGGCACAGGATGCGCGACCTGGACGACCTGACGTGCCCGGAGTCGAAGGTCACGCCGGAGATGTCCCGCGACAAGGCGCTGGACATGCCGATTACGGCGATCTTCATCGATGAGGTCCAAGTTCCCTTGGAAGACCGCACACCCGTTGACGTTCAAGGAAAGAAACTTCCTGCGGGTGAATACGTCGGCGAGCTGCTGACGTGGCTGGCGAAGAAGGGACCGGCGGCCGGCATTGTGCTCGTGCTCGCCACGCAGCGGCCGGACTCGAAGACGATCCCGTCCGGGCTGCGAGCGGTGCTCGGGTCGCGGTTCGCTCTGCGAGTGATGGACTGGCGCGACTCGAACATCGTGCTCGGTGAGCAGATGAACACGCGCGGGTTTGACTCGTCCAGGCTGCTGCCCTCGCACAAGGGCGTCGGCATTCTGCGGCCGGACGGCGACACGGCGGCCGGCGCCGACGTGCTGGCAATGACGGTCCGCACCTACTACATGCCGAACGAGGATTGGCGGACCATCTGCGAACAGGGCCGAGCGCTGCGCGAGGCGGCCGGGACGTTGACCGGGCACGCGGCCGGGCAGGACGCGACGCCGGTGCTCGACCACGCTGCGGCGGTCAAGCCAATCGGTGCAAGTCATCCCGTTGACGCGGTTCCGTCACCGGGCGAGCTGCCTGAACTGCTCGCGTCGCTCCTCGAGTACCTGGGCGACGACCTGGGCCCAGATGGCAGGGAGTTCGTGCCCACGGCTGAGCTGCTGGGCGCCCTGGAGATCGACCGGAAGACGTTCGCGCAAGAGATGACCGACCTGGGATGCCGGCCGACGCGAGATCGTGTGACCGGCGAAGACGGCGACGTTCGGCAAGTACGCGGGTACTTGACGGCTGAAATCAGGAGCGCCATTGGTCGCGTAACCACTGACAGCGGCGTGACAGACGAGGACGGCCGACAGTGAGCGCCGCTCGTTCCGAAGAGCCGCAGATTAGGGTTATCCTACCTGCGGGATTGCCTGAGCTGACGCCTGCCGTCGCGCGCGCATTGCTGGCCGTTCTGATCGAGGTTACTGAGGTGCCGGTGCTGGACGTGCCGGCGGAGGAGGTGAACCGTGGCAGCTGAAATCATCAGCGACCCGTGGGCGACGCTGGATGACATCCTGGGCCTTGAGGTCGCCGACGTGACGGACGACGGAATCGGGAACCTGGCGGGCTACGGCCGATGCTCGACCGAGGACAACCAGGACCCGGAGACGTCCCGCGGCTGGCAGTTCGGGAACGCGCGAAAGTTCGTCGAGCCGCTCGGCGGGCAGATCGTCGCGGAGTTCTTCGACGTCGGGCAGTCACGGTCCGTCCCGTGGGAACGTCGGACCGAGGGTGCGCGGCTGCTCGCCGAGTTGAAGAATCCGCGCCGCGGGTGGGACGCGATCGTGGTCGGCGAAGGCACGCGGTGTTGGTTCGGCAACCAGTTCTCGCTTATCGCACCGAAGTTCGCGGCGTACGGCGTGGATCTGTGGGTGCCGGAACTGGGCGGGAGGTACGACGCGCGGAACCCGTCGCACAAGATGCTGATGAGCGTGCTCGGCGGAATGAGCGAGTCCGAGCGGCAACACGTTCAGGCGCGCGTCCGGGCGGCAATGGACGCGCAGGTGATCAACGAAGGACGACACCAGGGCGGTCGGGCGCCGTACGGGTACGTCGTCGTCGACAGTGGTCCGCATCCGAACCCGCGGAAAGCTGCGGAAGGGTTCAAGCTGCGGGTGCTGGCGATCGAGGAGACGACGGCGGACGTGGTGCGGCGAATCTTCGCCGAGTACCTGGCCGGTAACGGTGACCGAGCGATCGCCAATCTCCTCAACCGTGACGGCATTCCTTGCCCCTCAGCACACCGGCCAGACCAGAACCGCCATCGGCTCGCGGACGGCTGGCAAGGCAGCTCGGTACGCGCGATCCTCGACAACCCGCGATACACCGGCTACGCCATCTTCGGACGCTGGACGAAACACGAGACGTTGCTTGACCCGGAAGACGTTGCCGCGGGCCACGTGGTGCGGTTCAAGCGCGCGGCGCCGGACCGGATTGTGCGGTCGCGCGAGCAGGCTCATCCGGCGATCGTCTCCGTGGAAACCTTCACGCAGGCGCAGCTTTTGCGCCGGTCGAAGTCGGCGGCCGGATTGAAGACGGCACGCAAGGCCGAGCGAGGCGCCCGAAACACCGCACGGTCATATCTGCTGCGCGGACTGATCCGATGTGGAGTATGCGGCCGGAAGATGCAAGGAGCCACGATCAGGAAGGGCGCCTACTACCGCTGCACCTCGCGAACGATGGCGCCCGGCTCGCAGAAGCTGGAAGACCACCCGAAGACGGTCAACCTGCGCGAAGGCGTGGTCGTCGAGGCGATCAACGGATGGCTTCATGAGCTGTTCCACCCGGACAACCGCGACCGGACGGCGGCCGCGCTACTCGGGTCGGAGGGCGGTCAGGCCGGCAGTGGTCCGCTCGAAGCTGCGCGAAACCGGCTGGCGGATGCAGAAGCGCGGCTACAGCGGTATCAGGCTGCGATCGCGGCCGGCGTAGAGCCGGAAGCACTCGTGGACCCGATCAACCAAGCACAGGCCGAACGAGCCGCCGCGAAAGCACAGATCGAGAGCGTTCCAGCTGACTCGACAGTAAGCCGCGCCGAGGTCTACGCGAGGATCGATGCCCTCGGCGACGTCTGCGGCACACTGGCCGACGCGACCACGGCAGGCATGAGCCGCCTGTACCGCGCGCTGAGCCTGGAGCTACGCTACGAACCAGAAGAGCTGGCCGTCTACGCGACGACCAGCCCGGGTGTAGATAGTGCGTGTGTCCGAGGGGGGACTTGAACCCCCACGCCCGTTAAGGGCACTAGCACCTCAAGCTAGCGCGTCTGCCATTCCGCCACTCGGACTTGCTGATGAAGAGAGTACTACGACGGCCAGGCGACCCATTTCAGGGGGGTGGCCACCACCCCAACCCCCCGACATGGAACGATCACGTGTTCCCGTCATCTCACCAGTCGAGAGTGAACCGGCTGGTCGAGGCAGAAGTCGATCACGGGGCCAAGCCCAGGTGATGCCGCAGGGTCGGGCCCTCGTAGTCCTCCCGGAAGACGCCCTGGTCCTGGAGGAGGGGGACGACCTGGGTGGCGAAGTCGTCCAGGCCGCCGGGGGTGACGTGGGGGACCAGGATGAAGCCGTCGGCGGCGTTGGATTGGACGTAGGTGTTGAGGGCGGTCGCGACGGTGTGGGGGGAGCCGATGAAGGTCTGGCGGCCGGTGACTTCGATGATCAGGTCGCGGGTGGTGAGGGACTTCGCTTCGGACAGGGCGCGCCATTCGCGGGCGGTTGCTATGGGGTCGCGGTACATGCGGACGCTGGCGCGGCCTTGGGAGATCTGGGCCTGGCCTACCACCGGGTCGAAAGAGGGGAGGGGGCCGTTCGGGTCGTGGGAGCTGAGGTCGGTGTTCCAGAGTTGTTCGAGGAATTTCAGGGCGGTTTGCTCGCTGACCTGGGCGCGGCGGATTTCGTGCGCCTTTTCGTGGGCTTCGGCGTCGGTGTCGGCGAGGGCGAAGGTGGCGGCGGGGAGGATGAGCAGCTGGTCGGGGGTGCGGCCGTGGGCGGCCAGGCGGGACTTGACATCGGAGTAGAAAGCTTGGCCTGCTTCGAGGGTGCCGTGGCGGGTGAAGATCGCGTCGGCGGTGGAGGCGGCGAATTCGCGGCCTTCCTCGGAGTCGCCGGCCTGCAGGATCACGGGGCGGCCTTGCGGGCTGCGGGGGACGGGGAACTGGCCTTCGATGGTGAAATGGTCGTCGTGGTGGGCGAAAGTGCCTGCGGTGACGTTATCGAGGAACTGGCCGGAGCGCTTGTTCGCTACTACTTCCGTGCCGTGCCAGGAATCGAAGAGTTCGGTGGTGGTCTGGAGGAAAGTCTTTGCGCGTGAGTAGCGCTGGTCTTGGGGGAGGAAACCGCCGCGGCGGAAGTTTTCGCCGGTGAAGGCGTCCCAGGAGGTGACGACGTTCCAGGCGGCGCGGCCGGCGGAGAGGTGGTCCAGGGAGGCGAACTGCCGGGCCACCTCGAACGGTTCGTTGAAGGTGGAGTTGATGGTGCCGGCCAGGCCGAGGCGATCGGTGACGGCGGCGAGGGCGGCCAGCACGGTGAAGGTGTCGGGGCGGCCGACGACGTCGAGATCGTAGATCTGCCCGGCCTGTTCCCGCAGGCGCAGGCCTTCGGCGAGGAAGAAGAAATCGAACTTGGCGCGTTCGGCGGTCTGGGCCAGTTTGACGAACGAGCCGAATTCGATGTGGCTGCCCGCCTCGGGATCGCTCCACACGGTCGTGTTGTTGACGCCGGGGAAGTGCGCGGCGAGATGGATCTGCTTGGTCATGGGGATCTCCAGCCGGGATCAGGCGGCGTAACGGGCGGCGGGGCGGGGCAGGCCGAGCAGCCCGCGCAGGGTGCCGGCTTCGTAGCCGGTGCGGAAAGCGCCGCGGCGGCGTAGTTCGGGTACGAGTCCGTCGGTGATCGCGGTGAGGTCGTGGGGCAGAGTGCCCGGACGGAGACGGAAACCGGACAGGCCGCTCGTCTGCCAGTCGAGCAGCAGGTCGGCCAGGGCGGCGGGGGTGCCGGTGAAGACGTGCGCGTCGGAGGTGAACTCGGCGAGGGAGTCGAGCCGGGCCTTGCGGTCGACGGCGGCCTGCGTGGTTTCGTCGAGGAAGACGACCAGGTCGGCGAAGATCTGCAGGTGCCGGCCGGATTCTGCGGCGCGGACCTCGGCGACGATCGACTCGCTGTGGGTGCGGTCGCTGGGGGTCACGTAGACGAGGTCGGCTTGGCGGGCGGCGAGGCGGTAGGCGACGGGATTGTGTGCCAGCGCGGCGACAGGCGGCTGTCCTTGCGGCGGGCGCGGGGTGATCGACGGGCCTTTGACGGAGAACCAGCGGCCTTCGAAATCGATGTAGTGCAGCTTGTCCCGGTCGACGAACCGGCCGGTGGCGACGTCGCGGATTTCGGCGCCGTCTTCCCAGCTGTCCCACAAACGGCGGAGCACCTCGAGGTAATCGGCGGCCTCGTCGAAGAGGTCCTCCGTACTCCCAGGCGTCCGGCGGCCGAAGTGCCGGAATTCTTCGAGGCTTCCGGAAACCTGCGCGCGTACGCCGGCCCGGCCGGTGCTGACGTAGTCGAGCGTGGCGATCGCCTTCGACAGGTGGAACGGTTCGGTGTGCGTGACGACGGCGGTCGGAATGAGCCCGATGTGCGAGGTGAGTGGCGCGACTCGCGAAGCGATCAGGACTGCGTCCAGCCGCGGCTGCACGAGGTCGGTGCGCACGCCGGTCGCCGAAGGGCTGCGCAGGGACAGGAAGTCTTCGAAGGTGACGAAATCGAGGTGCGCGGCTTCGGCCTGTCGCACGAGATCGGCCCAGTACCCGGCGGTGAACAGGTCGGACGGGCGTGCGTCGGGTTCCCGCCACGCTGCCGGATGCCAGCCGGCGCCGTCCAGTGCGACCGCGAGCCGTGGTCCGGTAACCGCTGTCATACTGCGTCCCTCCGCTGTCCGACACCGTTCGATACTGGCAGTGTCCGCTGGATCGCGGGATGCGTCAGCTGTACCCAGCGTTTGGGATTCGTGGTGTGGAGGGAATAAACGGGAGGGGCTCAGTCCAGGTCGATGCGGATGCTGAGCAGATCGGTGCCGACCGTCCGGATGACAGCCCGGTCCATCCGTGGCAGGGACTTCAGCCGGGCACGGAGGTCGTCCTCGGGAACGAGACGCGCGACGCCCTGGTGCCAGCGTCCGTGCAGCCGGAGGCGGACACGCGGGTCGGCCTGGATGTTGCGGACGTAGTGCGAGCGCAGGCCGAATTCCGACACCAGCCAGAACCGGTCGCCGGTGCGGCGCCCGGAGATCGGGGTGCGCCGGGGCAGTCCCGAGGTACGGCCGGTGGTCTCGAGCAGGGTCTGCCCGGGCAGCCGGGACAGCGCCGGATTGATCAGTTTCCGCTGGAAGCGGGTGACGAGGCGGTGTTGCCGGTCGCCGGGACGGGCGGGGTGCGCGACCCGGCGCATCCGCGCGGGGATCACGCGGCGGTGGACCGGTACGGCGAGTGACCACAGCAGCCGCGCGGGGGAGCGGTGGAAGTCGACCTCGGTGGTCCACTGCACGTAGCCGGTGCCGAGCCGGATCGCGTTGCGGGCGGTCATGATCCGCGACGGGATCTCGAGCACGACACTGTCCGGAGTGGACTCGGCGATCGTCCAGCCCAGCACGCGGTCCGGCGCCCGGCGGCTCCGCAGGCCGAGGCAGCGCCAGCCGGCGCGCAGAAACATCCGCGTCGGCAGCGACGCGTCCTCCCAGACGGCGCGGGCCCACTGCTCGGCGGTGCGCTGGTCGCCGGCATCGCGCTCGGCGTACAACGTGGACGTGTAATCCGGCACGGCCGCCCCCTTGCTGCACACGTGTCCAATAAGGCGAGGCTAGGCACTTGGTGTACACGTGTCAAGTAAGGTGCCGGGATGAGCGGTCGA